>JAFQEK010000065.1 GCA_017399025.1 Clostridia bacterium | reverse complement strand
TGCAAGCATTCGAAATAATACTCTTTCTATGGCTTGCTTGTGGTATGCTCAATTAGGTCGCGCAGAAGAAGCCGAACGATTGGCCAAAACTTTGGAAGGTGCTACATGGACGTGCGGAGAACTGCTTGGGCGGATTTATACCGGCAAACGGCAGTTCGAGATCATACGCGATGAAATGTTAGGACAGTTTACCAGTGCTATCGGTGGGCTGTTGGACGATTTGCTTGCAACCAAGGATGACAGCGGCAACAATATGTATTCCGACGACGAAATCCTTGAATTGAATCAGATGTGCATTGATATGTTTGCTCTGTATTTCCCCAAGGGCGATTATTTCTTCCACGCACAATACGTGGAAAGTGCCTGCCGCCAAATGGCTGATATTTATGCTTCCCGCGGGGATGCAGACAACGCCCTTGCCTGCTTGAAATCTGCGGCCGAATTCGCTATCATGTTTGACAAGACCACCCCCGAGGATGAGCATATTTCTCCTGCGGCCAAGGGGATTGTTCCCGGAGATGTTTGGTGGCATGACGGGCATAACAGCAGTTACAACCTACTCCAAAAGATGCTCAACAAGAATAATGCACAATACGATTTCATTCGTGACGCGCATGAATTCAAGAATGTTCTTGCAATGCTCCGTGCTATAGCGAAATGATCTTTTCGCCCCCCTCGTGCGGGGCTTTTCTTTGCTTTCCGCATATCAAAAAAGCCTTCTCCTGTGGGAGAAGGAGGCAGCCGAAGGCTGACGGATGAGGAGTCTTTTTTCGTTTCAAACACCTCATCCACCGCTTATGCCGTCCCCCTTCCCCCACTGGGGAAGGCTATTCAATTTTACCGCTAATTTTGCAGACGCTCTGGGGCGTGTTTATTTTTTTGAACAAGCTCTGATCAAAGAAAAACTACCGATCCAGACAATCTCTTTCAAGCGCACCGAGAAATCCGCTTGCGCTGAATACGGTATATTCTCCGATTTTTTCGCCCGTGTCGATTTTCCGCATACGGCCGTTTTCGTCCTTGAAATAACAATTTGCGGGAATACAGGTGATGATCAGACATTTTTTCGTGTTGCTTTCGAAGGCGTAACCATATTTGGAATAGACCGAAAACAGCTCGGATTTTCCGAGACGTATGATGTGCCTGTAAAGCAAAAAGCCTTGGCTTCCGAATATGATGGGAACGCTTTTTCTTTTTCCCGAGATCAGTTTGCAATCGTAGGATTTTTGATTCACCGTAACGGTAAAAGAGGCGCCGGATGTTTTCTTAAAAACGGATATATACGGATTTTTGATCTTCGATAGTGTATAAACAGAGTTTTCGGCGAGCTTCTTTAATTCGGCAATAAATTTTTTCCGCTTACGGATACGGTTGAAATAAACCACTCCAATGCTTATTGCAATCGCGATAACGATATACAAAAATAATTCTTTCAGAAGAAATATATAGGCAGGGAGTCCGGGGAGATAAGACATTGCGATATAAAATCCGACCGTATACATTACGGTTATAAAGACAAGATACGCAAAAATCCGGAGTATTTCATGTTTTGAAAAGCATTCTTTGTCTTTTGCCCATTTTTTTCGGATATCGTAAACGGTAAACCAATGTATGAAGAAGAAAATCAGACCGATGAAAATTCCGATGAAACATTTCTGCGCCGTGGGATGAAAGGCGGTTGATGCAAAAAACAGCCGTTCCATATCGCCGTAACCGGGGACGAATGCCGTAAATACCGACAGAATCAGGCAAACGGCGGTATCCGTCAAGCAGTCCGAAGAAAAAAGAGCGTTGATAACGGTATTTTTCCTCGGGGAATCTTCAAGAGCTTTGATAAAATTTCTTTTTGCGCGGTTGTTGTAATGATAAAAAACCCACGCTACACTCAAAGCCGAAAAAATCAGAATGGCGGCAGACCAGCCGGTACGGTTTTCTGCGTTGAATTTTTCCGTAAAGCCCAAAAACAACGTATTTACGGTTGTGAAGACGGTGAAAAAACAGAAAAATTTAACGGCTGCCCGTACGGCGCTTAAAAATATGTATCTGAGAGATTTTGTCATATTCCGTTCTCAGCCTTTCCCGCCAGAAATCATTTGGTTCATTGCGGTACACAGTTTATCAATTGCAATATCATGCTTTACAGGCAGGCGAACGAGTTCCCGGCCGTCTTTTTTGATAACGAAATAAGAAGTTTTGATTTTGGATTGATCTTTGCATAAAAATTGTTCATCTATAACAGATACATTATCCATATCGGAAAAAGAAAAAGAATCCATCTTTTCATTCTCCGATGCCTCGATCAGAGAAAATGCTTTTTCCGAAATGACGATGCCGTATTTCAGACAGAAAATTTTTGCCATATGGTATTCCGACGTACGGCACGCACGGTCAATACGCCCTCTGCGCATAAGGACATGATCCCCGTAAACGTATCCTCCGACTGTCAAGGGCGCAATATTTTTGATAAGCTCTTTTTCAAGAGATAATCTTTCGGAGACTTCCTTGGAATAATTTTCCGTTGCTGCGCAAAGCGCTTCATCAATTTCCGCTTCCTTGGAGCAGCGGGAATAGGGAAGAAAGGCAATGACGGCTCCGATCACCGTCAAAACCAGCCCGATTGGCATTTGATAGGGAATCAGATAAAAAAAGAATAATGCGCTGATAAAAAGAATACCGCCGACGATAGCAATCGGCAAGCCGATGTAGTACCACTTGTCCGAGCTTTGAAAATAGTTTAAATTTCTTTTGTAATTCATAATGTGTCCTCCTGTATTATATGGATGGCGGATCCTTTTCACAGATCCATCCGCTGTGTGCAATGCTTGTAATTATGCTGTTTTCATATTCATCCATGTCACCTGGCATGGATATGGGCGACCATCGGCTCGTGCAGGTCTCGCGTTTACATTTGGCTGCAACTTCAAAACGGTTTTCATAAATTACCCGGTCAAACCGCATTCCGTTTTCGCCATAGGTATCGTAATACCATATGTTACCGATGTTCAAAGGGAGATAAAGATCGCAAAGATCTCCGTTTTTGACAGGGATTACGGAATATTCCGTGAGCTTCACGGTATATTCCAAATTTCCGATGGCTTTGAAATGCATCTGTACGAGTCCTGTGTTCGGTGCATAGAAAAGATCGCGTACACCGTTTCGTTTGGGATTGCATGAGCCGTCCGTGCCGTCTGTATAGCGAATGTGCAGACAGTCTTCAAAGGTTCCTGCAGGGGTTTGTACGCATGTATGCATGGAAATAATCTCGTAACGCGATCGTACGGAGGATTTTCCGTTTGAAAAAATATCTTTCTCAAAGGAAAAACCTTCACGGATACCGTTTGAGAGAAACGGTCGGATATGGGCAATGTGGGTGAATATGTCAGGCGTACAAAATCTGCTGTAGTTCCCGCCGAAAAATCCCGGCTGTTCTTGCAAATGTAACCCCTTTTCCGTTTTTATGATGCAAGGCTCCGAGGCGTGAAAGCCAATCAGCTTTTTGGGATTTTTTGCGCGGTCCAGCGCTGTGAACGCGGAATAGACAAGCGTATAGATGCATTTTCCGCGATCGCTTTTCCAAAGCTTGTTTTTCAATGAAACACCCTTTTCAAAATAGGCTTTTGCGCCCGCAAGATCCGGAATATTTTTATTCAGATACGCCGTACCGAGCCAAAAGGCGAAAAGAGCAATTTGAGAGGTATTTTTTTGTTTTTCAGCAAGCAAAAACGCTTTTTTATAATATGCAAACGCTTCCGTTCTTTTACCGATATTCGTAAGAGCATTGGCATAAAGCGCGCAGTATTCTGCCCGGATTGCTTTATCCTTGGATTTTTCAGCAAGCTCCACGCATTTTTCAAGATAGATCATATTTTTTTCATACGGTTCCGCGTACATGTTGGAATGGAATTTCTGATTGTAAACACGAATCATTGCAAGAATTGCTTCCTCGGAAAGCATGGCAGGCTCCATATCCTTGAACTGCTCAATAAGAAGCTCGCAGATGGCGTTCGATTCGCCCTTTCGGCAAGCCTCGAATGCTTGCCGCGCGCGATGGATCTCGCTTTCGATATTTTCCCAAAGCTTCTTTCCTTCCTCCGGCTTCTTTTCTGCCTCCGCCATACTGAGCAATTCCTTTTTCAACTGTTTTCTTCCCTCGTGCAGACGGAATTTCACAGTGCCTTTGGGAATTTCTAAAAGAGATGAAATTTCGGGAATGCTTTTACCGGCAAAATAGTACAGCATCACCGTTTCACGGTATTTTTCGGAAAGAACGGCAAGCTTTTCCCGTATTTCCGTTCGTTCTTCACGGCGCATGAATGAAGCTTCCGGCGAGGAAACGGAAATTCTGTCCGTAAGATTTTCCAAAGAAACTGTTTTTTCAGAGGTTCTTATCGCATGGGAGGCTTTGTTTTTGGCTATTGCGCAAAGCCAGGAAGAAAGCTTTTTCCTATCACGGAGCATTCCCCAATGATAGTAGGCGTATATAAAGGTTTCCTGTACGATGTCATCGGCATCTGCTTTTGCCGAAGTTGCGTAAACAACGCTGTAAAGCAGCAATTGATAAGAATCTACGATTCGCCTGAAGTCATCATCCGTACCGTCAAAAAGCATTTTTTCGATTTCTTGCATGTTCCATTCCTTTCGTTTTTGTTTTTGAATCCGGATTTCATATATATAAGTGTCGGAAAATCGGAAAAAGGTTGGGTGAAAATTCAATATTTACAATAAATTTTAAAATAAAATTCTGATTGCATGTTTTTTCTATATTGCTGTTCGGTTTTTTTCAAAAAAGGAACACCGACAAGAAATCCTTTGCTCTCTCATCGGTGTTTTTACGTTTATCTGACTACGGAAGAGTGTCTGTAAATATAGAATTCTTCCTGGCTGGGGCGCCATTCTTTCTCTTTGGGAGGGAAAGCAGCATCGAAAGCCTCTACCGCGGCAGTATCATCACAGCAATCGGCGGCGGTGCTGGGAATATACATCCATTTTTTCCCGTCAAGCGCGCCCGGAATGAGCTCGCAGACAAGAAGTGCCGTCGGAAAGTTTCCTTCAAACACAAAAGAAACGTTTTTCTTTTTACAACTGACGAATCCTCGGCTGACGTAGTTGCCCGGATTGCCGAAATTGATGTTTACGTCGTAACCCATCTTCCGCGCGACCTCAAAGGAATGCTCGATCAGAATTTTTCCGAGTCTTTGTCTTTGATAAGCGGGCGCAACACAAAGCGGTCCGAAGGAAAGAATTTCTTTTCTCTTTCCCGTTTCATCCTCAAGCCATGCTCTAGTATACATAATGTTGCCGATAATTTCGCCGTCCTTTTCCAGAACGAAAGCAAGCTCGGGAATAAAATCGGGATGGGAACGCATGGTATGAACGAAATAATGTTCGGAAGCGCCGGGGACGTAAACGTTCCAGAATGCCTCGCGCGTGAGATTTTCAACGGCTCTATAATCTTTTTCCGTTTCTAAACGTATCGTCAAATTTTCCATTTTTAATCCTTTCATAAATTGTTGACGCTCAAAATTACAAGAGGAATGCCGAGATGTATTTGCAAACCTCCCGTTTACAATACAATCTCCAAGGTGCCAATTCTTTTCAAACAGAAATCTCCTGAAAACAGATTCAAGCCGAAGCTTGTAATGGCATTATACCATAAGATTCGGCTTGATGCAATAT
Organism: Clostridia bacterium; assembly: GCA_017399025.1. Taxonomy (GTDB): domain Bacteria; phylum Bacillota; class Clostridia; order Oscillospirales; family CAG-272; genus QALR01. The sequence goes on along the minus strand of JAFQEK010000065.1, from coordinate 963 downwards.
AAAAAACAATTTTGCAAAAGGTTATGCGGTGATATCATCGGGTTTATATAAATACATACCGTACTTTTTGAAAGCTTCGGGAATATCATAGATATTTTTCCCTGTTTCTTCCGAATCATAGCGCCAGGATTTTCCGGGATGTTCCTGATCGAAGGTATCCCATGCTGTGATCAGTGCCTCGGTTTGTTCAATGTGAAAGCGCTTCATAAAACGGACATAGTTTTTTGGGTTTTGCGCGTATACCGTCATAATGTTATACTTACCGAAAAGAATTTCCTCATGGGATTCATGGCATCCGATTCCAAAGGTATTCAAACCGTCTTTTATGAGAAAATCACCCAACATATCAAGGCAACGGCGAGCGTTTTTGGAATCAAGTCCGTCTATAAAATATACGTCGTTATCGTCATTGGGGTTCCATACCGTTCTATCCGGAATCTCATGTGCTTTACGGGGAATTTCCAAAATGAAAAACAGGGGTTCATGATGCATTTTTATGAAACGTTTCATGATACCAAGCACTTTGGAAGCATTTACATTTGCATATATGACGTTTTCTTTTATTTCAAATTGCTCAAAAAGCTTTTCAGGGAAGGGGACCTCGCAACATTTTTTTAATTCTATCATAACGAATTTCCTCCGATATTTGATTATAACCATAATACCATAAAATCTTGGATTTTGCAAGCTTTTTATATCTTGTTCAATAAATAAATGCCGACGGGGAACAAACACCCCATCGGCAAATTTAATTTTATAATTTGAATTGATCAAACCGATACTTTTGCTTTGTTTTTTTGCTGCATTTTTTTCAGTATAAATTGCAATTTCGGCGTATTGTATCGGAGCGCGAGCGTGGGAAGAATATTCAGAAATACGTTGACGATGGCTATGGGGAGCGCAATCGTCAAAGCGCAGATATTCGGGAGCGTCAGCATTGCCAGAAAACCGACAGGATACGAC
>JAFQEK010000064.1 GCA_017399025.1 Clostridia bacterium | reverse complement strand
ATTCAAAGCGTGGCTTGAAAATGAATGCTTTGTAGATAATGGCAACTTGGAGGATTGGATGGTCCCACAAACATCATATTGGTTATTCGACGATGAATGGCCGCTTGGTTATGGAAGAATACGGCACTATCTTAATGACAAGTTGCGAGAAACAAGTGGGCATATTGGATATGCTATCCGTAGCACTGAACGTGGAAAAGGTTATGGAAATCAAATATTATCTTTGCTATTAAATGAATGTCAAAAACTGAATATTGAAAAAGTTCAAATCGGTGCAAATTCAGACAATACAGCCAGCAATAAAGTTATTTTAAAGAATGGTGGCGTATTATTTCGTATTTCTAAAAATAAAAACTTCTATCATATAGATTTAGCATAAATAATACTTGAGTGGAGTGGAACAACAAAATCCAATTTATGGAGCTGGAAAAGAGCGCACTTCTATACACCTTTCGTGTAGTGCATATTGTCGGTTTTGCGCCGCACAGAAGCCTCCCTCTGACGAGGGAGGTGGCAAAAATCTTTGATTTTTGACGGAGGGAGAGAAAATGAAAGACTACGACAAAAAGAATATCCCTTTGGCAAAAGCATTGAGGAAAAATATGACTCCTTGGGAACGGAAATTATGGTATGATTTTTTACATAATTATCCGATTCGTTTTCAAAGGCAAAAAGCGATTGGAAACTATATCGCAGACTTTTATTGTGCCAAGGCGAGGTTGATCATTGAACTTGATGGCGGAGGGCACTATACGACGGAGCAGAAAATAAAAGATGAACAGCGGACCAATGATTTGAACGCTATGAACTTAACGGTAGTAAGGATTTGCAACTTGGATATTGACCGAAATTTCCGCGGTGTATGTGCGTATATTGATCGTTTGGTGCAAAATTCTCTCCCTCAGTCACCTTCGGTGACGGATGCTACCGTTTCAAAACAATAAGTAAAAATCCTCCCTGTGAGATTTCTCACAAGGAGGATGAACTGTTTTATGAAGACACAACGAAACGGGGGATTTTTGGTTGAGTTTTTCGATATGAAAGAGAAAGATCAATGATTGCGTGTATATGATCAGGAATAAATACATATCGGCAAATTTTCACACCGGGTACATTTTCGCTTAACAACAAATATTTTTCTGTGATTTTTCCGATTGATGTCAACTATGCCCCCTTTGAACTGTAATTGTATTGCCTTATCCGCAATGGTTTTCTTTTCGGCAATCCTTTATCCGTATTTATTGCTTCTTTTCATTGGAATTCCGTTCCAATTCTTCAAGATAAGCTTCCAGAATGCGCGCGCCTTCCTCGACCAGCTCGGGGCAGGGGCGTTTTTTATAATAGGCTTCGGTTCTCTGTGTGGGTATGGCGCTGTCGGAGAGCATAGCCGAGATCTGTTCGCTGTCGGCGCGTTCTCCTGCTTTGATCTGCATCTGCGCGCTTCCCGTGAGCAATTCTCTGCAAATGATGGAACCGAATTCCTCGCGGAATCTTCTTGCCAGCTCCTGTACGCATTCGTATTGCGTTTTCTTATCTTCTTTTGCGGTTGCATCTGCGGCATCGTATCCGCGAAGTATGCCGAACACAAGAAGCATACCGCTGAACGAACCGCAAACCTCTCTCATACGTCCCATACCGCCGCCGAAGGAGGAGGCAATTCTTGCCGCTGTGTTTTCATCCAGTCCCGTACGGTCGGAAAACGCAAGCAAAACCGCCTGCGAACAGTTATAACCCTTCAAAAAATATTCCTTTGCCAATGTTCCGCGATCCATAATTTTTTCTCCTTTGAACAATATTCAATATTTAGTTTTCCGTCTGCTTACCACAGACAGATGACGTTTTCAAACAGCGCCGTATGTTTTTCGTCCGCTGTGAGGTCTTTATGATAATGCCCGAAATACCATGCGCCGAAAGATATGCTTTCCAGAGTATCCAGAAAATCCGTCAGATGATTTTTCTCCTTTTCGGGTGAGATGATATCCTGCAAGCGGCTTCCTGCGCAATGGGGGAAGATATAATCCGTGCGATTGCCAGCGGCGGCTAAATTCCTGCGCGCCTCGGCATATTCTTCTGCGCACGGCAATTCCCTTTCCCACCATGAAATGCCCTCTTTACGGTATCTTTTATCATGGGAAGATGCGCCGCCCATCGTAAAAAGCCTTCTTCCGTCCAGCGTATAGACCTGACCGCGCATAAGATGAAGAAGCGAGGGTGTAATTCTGTGTACGTTCCCTCCGTTCCATTCGGAAACGGGATATGATTCCAGCAGATCGAAATTTTCATGATTGCCGTCAATAAACAGCGTGGTCCAAGGCTTTTTTTCATACCATTTTTGCAGATAGCGGTCGGTTCCTCTTCCATCCCAGACCGCGCCGCAATCACCGCAGATCAGAACGTAATCGTTTTTGCTCAGTCCTTTGGCAGCAAAACGCGCCGAGGTCAATTTCCCAAGGTCGATGTCCTGATGAACATCTCCGCATACGTAAAGGCTCATACCCGCTCCTTTCATACAATGCAATCATTCGTTTTGATCGGTATTCAATCTTGCGATGTTATACGAAAAATTCATCCAGCAAGGAAAAGTAACGAAGCTTTTCCTCGTTTTCTTTTATGCCGAGCGTTTCAAAAAAGATTTCTCTGCAACGGGCAAAGCGTTCTTCTTTCATTCCGCCGAGCGTAACGAAATTATAACGCATAGACCAGAGACACATATGGATATCCCGATACCTATCGGAAATGCCTGCGCTTCCGAGGTCTAAAAATCCGCAAACTTCTTTTTCGGAAACAAAAACATTCGGCAGGCAGTAATCTCCGTGTGAAAAAACAAATTCCTCTTCGGGGATATTTTCCGAAAGATACCGATACAGAATTTCAAAATCGGGAAATTCCCCGTTTTGCGGTGTCAGTCCCTCCAAAGAACCGTTTTCTATTTGTTTTTTCGCTTCCATAAGCAAGATTTTCATATCAAAGCGGACAGGACAGTCGGAAATATCCGTTTTCCAAAGCATTTGCAAGCCTTCGGCAAGCAAGCGTGAAACGGTTTCTTCAGGCAAACCGCAATCACAAGCCATTTTTCCGTTTTGTCTTGTCATCAAAAGATAATTGCATTCGTTTTCCTGTTCAAACGCAATCACACGCGGCGCGGGTAATTTCCCGTCCAGCCAAAAAAGAATTACATGTTCGCGGTCAGAGAACGCAGAGGTTTTTTCAATTTTCAGAACGCGGTCGGAGAAAATCAGAACCTCGGAACCCGATCTGCCGATATCTTCCGTACGGTACGTGCCGTTTACATTTTCAGCAATTGTTTTCGGAAATTCACGTTGGGTTTCGTTGCTCATATGCCTAAAACCTCCCTGTTTGTACCGTAAAAAATATCATCCCGTCCCGAGATCATACGGCAAAATTCTTCAAACCGATCCCAAAAATTCCATGCATCCAACTCGTAAGCATGCCCCCAGATATAAAAGAGAGAGGGGGATTCCGGCTCTTCGTGCAGGAATTTTTCACCAAGCGCAAACATCAGATCAGTATCAATGAAATAGACGGTGGGATTCCATGCATAAGGGTCAATCGGCAGAGAAAATTCTCCCGTTGCATCAATGGTTCTTGCATATCGGCAAGCCGTATGCTTGCGGATCAGCGTTTCCACGCGTGCATCGTGATTCTTTCCGCCGCACGGATACGCCATACCGATAACTTCATATCCCATCAATTCGGAGAGTGTTTTCTGATCTTCCGTTACTTCACGGATGACCTGTTCATCGGGAAGATTCGGGAGAAACGGATGTGTTTTCGTATGCACCGCAATTTCATGTCCCGCATAAATGGCAAAAATTTCTTCTTTCGGTATCTTATCATGACGGACGGATACGCCGTTTCGGATAAGTTCTCCTTTTTCTCCGAAAAATCCCGAATTGAGATTGAAGGTGGCTTTCAGACCGTATCGGTTCAGCATTTCAATCAGTGTTTTGTCCTGTGTCACGCCATCGTCAAAACTGAATGTCAATGCTTTTTTCTTTTCGTTCCACATGTCATTGGACTCCTTTGAATCATTTTCTTTCTGAAAATGATTATAACGCTTTTGTTCGGAAATGTCAATTGTGTGTTTTCGTTTGTGGGCAACAGCATTTACTTTTTCGAAAATATTGGTAAGATCAATCAGAAGAATCTGATCCCGGGTTATCGAACACGTTGTTTGATGAATCGCAAGTCGGATTACAGACGGTTGACAACACCGATAAACAAGACGGAGCCGTCTTCGCCCGTAATAACGAAAAGAAAAGGTCTGTCAACCGTGAAATCCACTTCATCATCGGGAGGCGCTGCACTGGTTGCGCCAATTTCAATCACGGTATACGACATCCCCGTTACGCCTTCTTCATCAATGGTAACGCGTGTGCCGTGTTGCATTTCACCGACTGCGAGCGGATCGGTTTCTGCGGATTCTTTCCAAAGAGGAGAAAAATCGGCAAGCACATCGGAAAAGCAATCGGTAACACCGAGATTTTTCAGATTTTCACAGAGGTCTGTTTGGAAAGAAACGTCAAATTTCGGAACGGAAAGATTGACTTTCAAATCTTTTTTGTTTTCCCAAGCGCCTTGCGCATTGCCTGCAGAGCTGATGAAACGCAAAGCTTCTTCGTCCTGCAAAAGCATTTCGGGAGAAATATTTTCATCGGGCAGAATCCAGATCATCCGACCGCTGCCTTCCAGATGACAGGAAGAGGCAGAGAATTTTTCACCCCAATAATAACGTCCGTTTCTGATGGCTTTTTTCATAAAAGGAACGGTTACATCGCCGTTTGTGCCGTGAAAAATTTCTTTTTCCGTTTTGGATTTGGAAAATTCATCGGACCATTTTGCGCGGAAATAGAGCGTTGAAGCAAGACCGAGAACTGTTTGAGGGTCAAAAGAAATCTTTTCGGTTTGCTTTTTCAGATTGTTTCCCGTCTGCTCGCTTAACCATGCGCGCAAAGCGCGGTTCATGGAATCGGAACCCATTTTTCCCTGATAGGAGGAAGCAAAATAATTTTCTGCCAAAAGCTCGAGCGTATCCTTGTTGTAAGGAAGTTCGCTGTCCAGCCATAGCGAGTTTGCGAGAATGCTCGTAACGGCGCCGTCATCGTTATAATTGGCGTTCCAGACGGCATTTGCCTGTACGCGCAGTGCTTCCATATTTTCCGTTCCGAGCAGATGCAGAATCTGTGCGCGCGTGTTGCCGTCCGAAACCTCGGCAAGCATGGCAAGCGCCATATAAATGCTCATCGGAGAATATACACGGTTTTCCGTACCGTCTCCCGAAAGAATTTCCGAAGCGGTCGCACAGATAAAACCGTCCAAACCTTCACCGGCGCCGAAATACGCGTGCTGTTTTTTCTGATCGCTGATCCATGCATTTCGGTTGAACAGATAAATGCCCGCAGGATATTTTTCCATTTTCGGATATTCTGCGGAAGAAATCGCATGAAGAGACAGAACAAAAGGACTCTGATTTCCGAAAAATATACCGATACCGACCGCGCATACCAGCACGGCAGCAATAACAGCTGTGAATTTCATTCTTTTTTTCTTTTTCATCGTTTTTTCGCTCCTTTCCACAAGATCGGCATCGATCATACCGATCGCATTTTGCAAAGGTTCGGCTCTCATATCAAAAATCCCTCACTTTCTAAATAAAAACGCAATTTTTCTCTCGTTCGTTTCAGCATCATTTTGACCTTGCTTTCGCTGAATGCAAAAATCCTTGCAAGCTCGGTAACGGAATGGAAATGCCAGTAGCGGAGAATGAAAACGGCGGCTTCGGTTTCGGAGAGCGCACGCAGAAAATCGGAAATCGCTTTTGCAAGCATGCGCTCTTCGATTTCTTCGTCAAGGCTCTTTCCGACAGTGATACATTCCTCCAATTCATGCAGAGAAAGCGCCGTTTCGCCGCCGCCTCGCTTCGCCGCGTAATGTTTCCGGAAGCGGTCCAGAGAAATTCTGCGCGTGATCATACCTAAAAAGGAAGAAAAGAGCTGCGGTTTGTTCGGCGGAATTTCATTCCATACGTCAAGATACGTATCGTTTTCGCATTCTTCCGCATCTTCTTTGTTTTTCAGAATACGATAAGCGATGGAATAACAGTATCTGCCGTATTTCCGTTTGGTTTCCGAAATGGCGTTTTCCCGACGCGCCCAATATAATTCGATGATTTTTTCATCATCCATACCTATCACCTCCGATTGCTTTGAAGCGCTTCATTAAAACATATCGTAAAAAAATTTTCAAAGTCACATAGTTTTTGGAAACAAAGGGAAATTTATAGCAACGAATATGTAATTTCTATAAAATTATCATGGAAATAGATGGGACAACGGTGTGGGGTTGATTGAGGAATCGCCTGAAAAACATTCAAATTTCGGCAGAAAAACGAAAAACCTATTGCGTTCCGCCATAAAAGATGATATGATAATATTATATAATAACCGCCGCACAAAAAGCAATCGGTTTTGGTGCGGAAATTTTTATCAAAAAGGACGGTAATGCCATGAAAAATCATTCGTTTGTTCCCGATATTATGTTCGACCGCGCTTTCGATATCACGCCCGACCTGCTGATTTCCAAAGGCATTCGCGCCGTCGTTCTGGATATCGATAATACTCTGGTTACCTACGGCGTGGCAGAGCCGACAGAGGAAGTGCTCGCATGGATCGGCACATTGAAAGAAGCGGGGCTCGGCGTTGCCATCGCCTCCAATAATCACGCGCCCCGCGTGGAGCTTTTTAACAGCAAGATCGGTGTTTTTGCCACCTGTGAGAGTAAAAAACCTTCCGCACGCTCGGTCAAGGCGGCTTGCGGACATTTCGGTGTCAAACCGGAAGAGGTTGCCGTCATCGGCGACCAGATCTTCACAGACGTCTGGTGCGCCCGCAACGCGGGTTCGCTCGCCATTCTCGTCAAACCCATTCCCTACCCCGAAAATTTATTTTTCAAATGCAAGCGTGTTCTGGAAAAACCTTTTATCCGCGCTTACAGAAAAAAACATACGCCAAAAAAGTAAACGACGGATCAGAAAGGAAGCGATGCAATGACCTTCGAATCTTTATACATCAAAAGCTTTGGAAAACTGAACGGAAAAAAAATCACCTTCTCTGACGGTGTCAATATCATTGAAGGCGCAAACGAATCCGGAAAATCCACCATCTGCGCATTCATTCAATTCATCTTTTACGGACTTCCCTCCAAAACCTCCGAAAAAATGCGTTATATCAGCTGGGACACTTCCCTTGCCGCAGGCTCTGTCGTCGTAAGAGATAAAGGTATCCGCTACCGCATCGAGCGAGAGGTCGTCTGCATAACAAACGACGAAGGAAAATATATGTTCCGTGAAAAATGCGGTATTTACGATGCCGAAACCAATATGGTATGCTTCAAGTCCCGTTCTCCGGGTGAAGTCTTTTTCGGTGTTTCTTCCTCTGTATTTGAAAGCACCGTATATATCCGACAGACCGCAAACACCAAAATCGGCGGCGCTACACTCGGCGATGAAGCGGAAAACATCCTGTTTTCGGGAAATGAAAGAATCAATACGGGACAGGCGCTTTCCAAACTGGACAGCGCGCGCGTTTTCCTGTTGCATAAAAACAGAAAGGGGGGCGCCATCTTTGATCTGGAAGAAAAAAGAAATCTGATCGAAACCCGTCTGAAAAATGCGCAGACCTGCGAAACGGATATCATTTCCCTGGAAGGCTCTCTGCGTATGCTGACGGACAAATCCGAGCATACCAAAAAGCGTATTGACGAAATTCAGGAAGAGCTTCTCGAATTTGAACGGTATTCGGTCAAAAAAGCGTATTTGCTCCGCAAAGCCGAAAAAGAAAGGCTTGCGCAGACGGAAGCAGATATTCTCGCTTTGCAAACGCCCGCCGAGCACGCAAACATCCGCATTGCAGACCCCGCTTACGTGGAAATGCTGGAAAGCCGCCAAAATGAGCTGTCGCTTGCTGTTTCGCGTTATAACGATGCCAAAAAAGAAGTGGATGAGGCAAACGAAAAAATCGCGCATATGGGAAACAAGCTTTCCATCTTTGCAAGTCTCGGTGCAGAAGATGCGCAAAAACGGGATATGCTCGTCGAAGAGATGGAACGAAATCAGAAAAAAATGAGCCGCTGCAATTTCATAGGAATCATTTTCGGCTTGATCGCCGTTTTTTCCATCGTTCTGGCATTGATCTTCCGTTCCAACCCATCCTTCCCCGAACTTTTCAAATATCTTTCCGTTACGGGAAGTTTGCTTTCCCTTACTGCCGCAGGTTACGTGATTTTCATGAAGAAGCATGACTATGCTGCGGAAATCGAAACCGTGTGCAAACAGTTTGACTGTGAAGGATACGAAGATTTCAAAGAACTGGTCAAGGCATCCTCCGAGGACGAAGCCTATATGCTCTTCCTGCGCGGCATTCGCGATGAAAAGAACGAAAAATTCACATCGGTTTCCGATGATCTGGATGCCGTCAGCAACAGAACCGTTTCTATCCTGAACAAAGCGCGTTTCCCAATCTCCGGTACCACGGAAGATTCCCTGCGCGGCGCAATCGAAGAATGCCTCCGTATACAGGCAAATATCCAAACACTGGAGTATAAGGTGCTGGAACATAAACGAAATATCGAAGCCATCGAAAACGATCTTGCGGAATACTCCAAGGATTATCTGAAAGAAGCTTACTGCGCGGAATACGATGACGAAAAAATGGAAGCTTTTGATCTTCTCGGAAAAAAGACGGAGCAAAATACGTTAAGCGATGCGCTTGCCATTTATATCAACCGTATGCATCAGATTGAAGTCGAGCTTTCCGCGTTGCGTGCGGTCAGCACAGACCCGACAGCCATCGCAGAAGAAATCGCCATATTGGATGATAAAATTGATACGCTCACAAGAAAATGGAGCGCTTACATGCTTGCCATCGAAACGCTCAATACAGCAAGCGGAAAACTGCGCGAAGGTATTTCTCCCAAGCTCGCAAGAAACGCAGGCAAGCTCTTCAGCGCCATGACAAACGGTAAATACGATACCGTGGGTATCGATACGGATTTTGCGCTTTCTTTCTCGGACGGCGCTATGATGCACGAAGCCGCTTATCTCAGTGCAGGAACGGGCGACCTTGCCTATATCTGTCTGCGTATGGCGCTGATCGAATTGCTCTACAAACGCTCCGTTCCGCCGTTTTTGTTTGACGAAAGCTTTTCGCGCATGGATGACGAACGCATGGAAAAAGTTCTGACTCTGATCTCCCGATATGCGCAAAAAGATTATCAAAGCATTCTCTTCACCTGCCATTCCCGTGAAAGAACAGCCATGCAGAAGATCGGCGCACACCAAATTTTGTCTATTTGAAACAACAAAGTCAAGATATTTTATAAATTTTTGACGAAATTTACAAAAAGGTCTTTTCAAATGCTTTCTGATATGCTATAATATAACTGTAAGGAAGCATTTCTCATTTTTCCTTACAAATACGAGCGAAAGGTGAATTATTCTATGAAAACAACAATTCTTCTCAGACAGGTTACCATTGGGGATGATGTCCGCACATTGATTGAAAAAAAGATCAAAAAGCTGGATAAATTCTTTCTTGAAAACGCAGAAGCAACTGTAAAACTCAGCAAAAAGAGAGAAATAGAAATTTTAGAACTCACCATCACGGCATCCGGCTCTATCTTCCGCAGCGAAATTGAGGGCCCCTCCTACTGCCATGCCATTGATACAGCCGTAAATGTCATCGAAAGACAGATTCGCAAGAACAAAACCAGACTCGAAAAAAGACTCCGCGAAGGCGCATTTCTGGATGGCGGTGCATATGCTCCGTTTGAAGACGTGGAAGAAGAAACCGAATTCAAGATCAGAAAGAAATCCTTTGATCTCAAACCCATGACCGCGGAAGAAGCCATCATGCAGATGAATCTGATCGGACACGAATTTTTCGTTTACGAAGATCAGGAAACCGAAGAAATCAACGTCGTATACAAGAGAAAAGACGGCGCTTACGGTTTGATCGAAACACACAAATAACGCCCGTTTTTCAAATAAAAGCGGTCAAAAATCCGTTCGTTAATCTCGGTGCAGTCCCGTAATCCGAGGCAAAAATAACGGCAATTTGAAATCAAAATCTCAAAGAGCAGGAACAAAAGAAAATCTTTCGTTCTCGCTCTTTTCTTTTTCAGCATTCGCAGAAATCCGATTTCCGACCGAGGTCGGTTCCCACTTCCTCATTTCAGCAAAAGTTAGCAAAAGCAAACGTTTTCATCCGAGGAAGAAACATAACCCAATTGACAAAATCCATTCTTTATTTATAATAAAATTATCCGATACCCCGATTGGGGGAATTTCCATAGTTCAAAAAGGAGGCTTGGCTATGAATTCTTGGGAGCGATTCAAACGCATGTATGAACATCGGGAAGCGGACCGTATTCCGATTATTGATGTTCCTTGGTCGGGAACCCTCCGCCGTTGGCACAGGGAAGGTATGCCTGCGGGAACGGATTGGCGCGACTATTTCGGCGTAGATAAAAATTCGGTCATTCATGTAGATATTTCTCCTCGTTTTCCTCAGAAAATTCTGGAAGAAACCGAGCGTTATATCATTTCCACAACTTCGTGGGGATTGACGAAAAAAACATTCAAAACCGAAGATTCCACACCGGAAATGCTGGATTTCAAGGTAACGACTGCCGAAGCATGGGAACAGGCAAAAGCGCAGATGACTCTGGAAGATGACCGTATTCCGTGGGAAAAACTCAAAAACCATTATCCGAAATGGCGAGCCGAAGGTCATTGGATTACAGCGCATTTCTGGTTTGGTTTTGACGTAACGCATTCCTGGATGATGGGAACGGAAAACGTACTGATCGCCATGATGGAAGAGCCCGAACTGATCGGGGACATGTTCGAAACCTATCTCGACCGCTGCGAAAAGCTTTTCGGCAGACTCTGGGACGCAGGTTACCGTTTTGACGAAGTTTTCTGGCCCGATGACATGGGATACAAAGGCACCACGTTCTTTTCCCCTGCCATGTACCGTGAACTGTTACAGCCGTATCATAAGAGAGCCGTTGATTGGGCACATGAAAGAGGAATTGTTGCAAGATTGCATTCCTGCGGCAACATCATGACCTTGCTGCCCGATATCGTACAAACGGGAGTGGATGCGCTCAATCCTTTGGAAGTAAAAGCAGGTATGGATGCGCTGAAAATCAAAAAGGATTACGGAGATCGTCTTGTTCTCCATGGCGGCATCAATGCCGCACAATGGACAAACACGGAAGCCGTCATTGCCGAAATCCGTGAAAAAATCCCCTCACTCAAACAAAACGGCGGCTATATTTTCTCTTCGGACCATTCCGTTCCGAATAACGTTACGCTGGAAAATATGAAACGTATTGTGGAAGAAGCAAAAAAAGCGGGCAGCTTTGTATGATAACACAAAACGGAAGAGGCTTACGCACAGAAAGAACTTCTCCGTTGGGCAATGTGTCAACCTGAAAAAAATAACTAACCAAAAGGCTCGCCCCTTGGGAGAGCTCCCGACGCAGTCGGGT
>JAFQEK010000008.1 GCA_017399025.1 Clostridia bacterium | reverse complement strand
ACTCGTGAGGGAAATGACCTTTATAACGAAATGAAAGAATCGGGCGTTATTTCCAAAACAGCGCTCGTTTACGGACAGATGAACGAGCCGCCCGGCGCAAGAATGAGAGTTGCGCTTTCGGGACTGACGATGGCGGAATATTTCCGTGACAGGGAAGGTCAGGACGTTCTTCTTTTTATAGACAATATTTACAGATTTACACAGGCAGGTTCGGAAATTTCCGCATTGCTCGGCAGAATGCCTTCCGCCGTTGGCTATCAGCCGACACTGGCAACGGAAATGGGTACTTTGCAGGAGCGCATTACTTCCACGAAAAAAGGTTCCATTACATCTGTTCAAGCGGTTTACGTTCCTGCGGATGACTTGACGGACCCTGCTCCCGCAACGACTTTCGCGCATTTGGATGCAACGACTGTACTTTCCAGAACGATTGCCTCTCTTGGTATTTATCCTGCGGTGGATCCTTTGGACTCCACGTCCAGAATCCTTGCTCCCGACGTTGTCGGCATTGAGCATTATGAGGTTGCGCGCGAAGTACAGAGAATGCTCCAAAGATATAAAGAACTCCAGGATATCATCGCCATTATGGGTATGGATGAGCTTTCCGAAGAAGATAAGATTGTCGTCAACCGCGCAAGAAAAATTCAGCGTTTTCTGTCCCAACCGTTTACCGTTGCCGAACAGTTTACGGGTATGGAGGGAAGATATGTTCCCATCAAGGAAACTATCCGCGGTTTCCGTGAAATTCTGGACGGTAAACACGATTCTTTGCCTGAATCCGCGTTCCTTTTCGTTGGTACGATTGATGAGGCTGTGGAAAAAGCAAAGAAATTGAAAGAAGAAGCCTGAGCGCGGGTGAACGGTATGCGAACATTTCATTTGGAAATCGTAACTCCTGACGGTCTTGCTTTTGACGGCGAGGCAGAAAGCCTTCTTGTGCACACAACAGAGGGAGATGTGGAAATTTTATGCGGTCATATGGACTATATCGCAACGGTTGCGGTCGGAAGGGCCAGAGTGCTTGCGAAGGGTGGGGAATCGCGTTTGGCTTCCTGCTCGGGAGGTTTCCTTTCCGTGACCAAGGATCATGTCCGTCTTGTTGCCGTTACGTTTGAGTTTGCGGAAAATATTGATGAAAAACGTGCGCTTGCGGCAAAGGAACGCGCCGAGAAAGCCGTAGCGAATGCCAAGGACAGACGTGCAAAACAGATCGCCGAAGCAAAGCTTGCAAGAGCGCTCAACAGAATTCATATTGCCAAAACAAAATAAGCGGGCGATGCCCGTATAAAACTGCCCGGCTTTCTTTTGAGAGCCGGGTGTTCTCTTCATGTACGGTAAACGTAACGGTATGCTTAAATTTTTGGAGGTTAAGCGTATGAAAGATAAAATTAAATTTTTTTTGAGATGGTTTTTGATTTTCATTCTTTGTTTTGCGGTGATCTATTGCATCGTGTTTTTCGGTGGATGGAAGTTATTTGAAAGCGGAGATCCGATTTTGTTTGAAATAGGAGCTGCGCTTATTTTTTCCGTATTCGTATTTTCATTCAATGAAACGGTAACGAAGCTGGAAAAGCGGATTCAAGCGTTGGAAGAACGGATCAATGAATCCGAGAATCGGAAATAAACCGTTTTAATTGCAATCATATACGCCCCCGATGGCAATCGGAAGCCGTCGGGGGTGTATATTTTTCAAATATACGGAATATTTTACCGTTTTTATGGGGTATTGCTCATAAATTTTCAGGATTTTTCTGTCAAAAACGGTTTTTCTCAACAAAAAATGAAAATTTTCAAAAATTTATGTAAAAAAGTACATACAAATTATAAAATCTGTGCTATAATATATAAAATGGGAGAAATATTGGAACAGGAGGCTTAATCATGAAAAAAATAATTGCCTTTGTACTTGTGCTTTGTAGCATCTGCATGCTTGCGGGCTGCTCGGGAAAAATGACGTCAGCGGAAAATTTTCTGTTGGCTGTCAAGAAAATGGATTTTTCGGCAATGAAGAACGAATTGGTACCCGATGACAAAATCGGTTCACTCTATTCGAAATTGGATTCCGATCTTGGGGAGGAATCTCTTTTGACACTGCGTAATCTCTACGCTCTTACACAGTATACCATCGAAGAAATTTCCGAAGAATCCGGCGGTGAGCAATCGGTTAAGATTCTGTTGAAAGTGCCGGATATTGAAAAAATCTGTGATCATACCAGAGTGCAGGCCATGGTTTCGGCAGATTCTGCGGAAAAAATTGTCGGCGATATGATTGCGAACGGTTCTGTTGCCAAAACCATGATGGTGGAAGAGACCTTTTTCATAAAAATGAAAAAAGAAGATGGTGTCTGGAAAATTCCTTATGCGGATGCGGAAAACAAAGCTTTTGCAAAAGCACTTGCCATTGAAAATATGATAGACTTTTTTATAAAATATTGAACGTTTGATTGTTGATTCAGAAAAAAGGAGAATGTAAAAATGGAGCAGAAGAAAAGGATGCCCGTGAAAACGGAAGATGCATCCGTTGTTGTAGGCAGAAATCCTGTCATGGAGCTTCTGAAAAGCGACAGAGACGTGGAAAAATTATATATCCAACGCGGAGAACGCGAAGGTTCTATTACAAAAATTTTCGCACTTGCAAAACAAAAGAATATTGTGATTTCCGAGGTGGATAAAAAGCGTCTGGACGAGCTTTCTTTCGGAAACGCCCATCAGGGTGTGGCTGCCGTTGCTTCGGCTGTGGAATATAAGACGATAAAAGAAATCGTTGCCATTGCTGAAGAGAAAAACGAAAAGCCGTTGATTGTTGTTTGCGACGGGGTGGAGGACCCACATAACCTTGGCGCGATTATCCGTTGTGCAGACGGTGCGGGTGCGCACGGTATTGTCGTTTCCAAAAGACATTGTCCCGTGATCGGACAAACCGTTTTGAAATCTTCGGCAGGCGCGGCGAGCTACGTACCGATTGCCAAGGTTTCCAATATCGCTTCCGCCATTGACGAGCTGAAAGAGCTCGGCGTCTGGGCTTATGCCGCAGAGGCGGACGGTGTTTCTTATAAACAGGCAGATTTCGGCGGTGCCTGCGCAATTGTTCTGGGCAGCGAGGGCAGCGGCGTTTCCCGTCTGGTTCGCGAAAAATGCGATTTCACGGTTTCCATTCCCATGCGCGGTCATGTCAATTCCTTGAACGTTTCTACCGCTGCTTCCGTTTTGCTTTTTGAAGCGGCAGAAAAACAGGGAAGAAACGAAAAAGCATGATCGACGAAAGTTTATAATACAACAAGGGAGGGAATCATTTTCATGATCAAGCATGAATATAAGAAAAAGAATGAAGACGGAACCGTAAAAAATGAGTCCCGTGGTAAAAAACGCTATGATGCCGCACTGATTGCATCGGAAAAAAATAAAATGAAAATGTTGGATTCCAAGAAAGAAACGGATATCAATTCCCGTGACGTTGTGAAATACGCAACGCAGGATGAGCTTGACTCTGTTCGGACAGGCACGTTTTCCACAACGAAAGTTTCTTTGAATGCAGGAAACGGCAAAACTGCTGAATTGAAATCTGTGCCGAAATCCGATCTGGAAAAGCATATTGATGAATCGGAGCGTTATTACATAGATATTACGAACAGCCACCAGAAAGCCAAAGAAAACAAAAGTACCGAAAATAAATTTCAAAAGCCTGTTCCCAGTACGATGGAAATCAGCGCGTTTGAACCCAAAAACATTCCGTTTCCCGATGATGAAACCTTGGATACCATGGTGTTTTCCAAAAAGAAACTTGCGGAAGAAAAAATATTATCAAATACAAGTACGCAAACGGTAACGGTATCGAATACCGACTGGAATAAAAGAGAGGAAACGAGAGCATTTGTCGGATTTCCCTTGGGGATGTCCGAGAAACTGCCGCAAAATACGGAACAGCTTTCCGCTGACGTATCCGAAAATGCTCCCCGTATGCAAATGACACAGGAGCTTCCCAAGCAAGAGCAGGAAAGACCTTCCAACGCTTTTGAATATACGAGCGCGAAACAGAATAAACAGATTACGGCAGATATGCGTTCCAAATATCTTTTGTCCAAGGTACGCATCTGTATGGCTGTTCTTCTTTCCGTTGCCTTGTTTCTGATTGAAAACGTTTCTGCAGTTAAGGCAATTTTTGCGGTGCATCTCGTATATATTGTCGTGGACTGGCTTTTGGCATTTGCCTGTGCCGTTCTGGTTTTCGACCGCCTTTGCGTGGCATTCAAGTCGATTTTTAAGTTGAGACCGGATGCAGATTGCATTACGCTGATAGCGTTCCTCTTTTCCATTGCATCTACGGCGCTTGCTTTGCTGTATGAAACACCGGAGGGTATGGTGAATCTTCATAATTTTCCATTTGCAATCTGCGTTTTGTTGGATACGCTTTTCGTTTACTATTCCTTGCGGCGCGATATCTATTCCTTTTCGATTCTTTCCTCTCCTCAACAAAAACGGGTGATTGTTTTGAACAATCCTTCGGAAAAAACTTCTTTGGGAGAAGAAGAACTTTCCGAACAGGAAGGCGATATGGGAAATAAATACGGAGAAATGAAGCATGTAAAATTCATTGACGGTTATTTTGCGCATAAAGAGGATATTTCCAGCGCGAAATTACCCTTGAGAATTATTCTTCTTTTCTGTTTTTCCATTTCGGTTTTCTTTTTCATTTGTTCTCTTTTTGTTATGAATCATTCCGTTGCGGAAAGCATTATTGTGGCGTATGCAACCTTTATGATGTGCGCTCCGTTTTCCGCATTTCTGGCATACAGTTATCCGCTGTATCTTGCGGCGCGCAGAACGCATGCCCGCCAATCGGCGATCCTTTGTGATCAAACGCCCGATGTATATCAGGATGTTTCTATGATTGTATTTCGGGATACGGAAGTTTTTTCTTCCGGAAATGCAAAGGTGAAAAGCATTCGTCTGTATGCCGATAAAAAGATTGACAATGCCATTTATTATGCTTCCAGTATTTATTCTGCGATCGGCGGTCCGCTTGCCGAAGTATTCAAAAAAGCTGCGCTGAATTCCGTCAGCTCGGAAAACGTGGAAATCCGCGAGGTTTGCCCGGACGGTGCTTGCGCAATGGTCGATGGAAGAAATATCGTGATCGGCAGACCTTCTTATATGGAAGAGCAATGCTTTGAAACCATCAACGATCCCGGCGATGAAGAATACGATGGAAAGACCAGCAAGAGAATCTTTTATCTTGCATGCGACCAGATTGTGATTGCGAAATTCTATATTCAATATACGGTCGGCTCGGATTTTCTGGATATTGCAAACCGGTTGTTTTCTGCGGGTATCGGTATCGGTATCGCAACGGCAGATCCCTGTATGGATGTCGGCATTTTCTATGAAAATAAAATTGATCCCGAACAAAATGCAATCCGTGTTCTGAAAGGACATCTGGATGAACCGGCAAAGGAATCCGTTCAGGCACGAAAAGCGGGTGTAATTTCGATCGGCAGTACGATGGATCTGGTGAGATCCGTATTGCTTTGCGGCAAATTGGAAAATGTGAAAAAAACACATCTTGTTTTGAAAGCGGTATCTTCCATTCTCGGTGTCGCTGTCATGGCGCTCATTCTGTTTACAGGAAAAGCGCCCGAAATGAATTCCGTTTATCCTGCGCTTTATCAGTTGTTCTGGCTTATGCCCGCATATTTTGTTTCCAAGGTTTATCTTTGATTTGGAATCTCCCCTTGCCCATTTGTGCTTTTTGCACAAACCGGACAGGGGGATTTTTTCAGGATGAAGTGGCTTTGAAATCAAAAAAATACTTGACAATGCGGAATGCTTGTGCTATTATTTTAACATAGTAAAATAGAGAATCATAAGGAGATTCAATGATGAAAAAATTTTTAGCATTTCTTTTGATCGTTTCGTTGGCAACGGTGCTGTTCTCAGCATGTAATCTTGAAAAAACCGTTGTAGTTGCGTATACGATTTATGAACCCATGAACTATACCGATGAAAATGGCAATTTGATTGGCTTTGATACCGATCTTGCCAAAGCCGTTTTTGAAGACAAGCTTGGCTATAAGGTTATTTTCAAGAAAATTGAATGGGACCAGAAGTATATGGAGTTGGAAGCAGGCACCATTGACTGCATTTGGAACGGCTTCACCGCAAACGTTGTTGATGATGACGGTGTTGCAAGAGCTGATAAAGTAGACTTTTCTTACAACTACATGCATAACAGACAGGTGGTTGTCACCACGAAAGCGCTTGCCGAAGGAATTTCGGGCTTCGACTCGCTCACCGGCAAGGTAGGCGGTGTGGAAAAGGGCTCCGCGGGCGAAGGTTATCTTGAAAAACTGACGGGTTCTGTCAAGAAGTCTTACACCTCTCAGCTGGAAGCGCTGAAAGACCTTTCTCTCGGTGCTGTTGACTTCGTTGTTCTGGACGAACAGCTTGCGGCTGCTTATGTCGGCAAGGGATCTTATGCGGAACTCGAAATCGCAACCGGTCTTTCCGGCGATCTTGAATATTATGCAATCGGCTTCAAAAAGGACAGCGATCTTACTGAAAAGGTAAATAAAGCGCTCGAAGAGCTTGCTGCGGAAGGCGTAATTACTACGCTTGCCGAAAGATACAATCTCGGAACGGCAATTACCGATTTCTCCTCTCAGAAATAATTACAATCATGAAGCGTTCGGCCTTCCTCTCGTTTTTTGGGGAAGGCTGAATGTATGAAAGGACTTTTATCAAAAATGAATTTTTTAGAAATTACGCTTGACTTATTGGGCGGTTTCGGATTGACCTGTCTGCTTTTTGTTCTGACGCTTTTGTTTGCGATTCCTTTGGGACTTGTGCTTTCTTTTTGCAGTATGAGCAAATACAAGGCAGTAAAGACGGGAAGCCGCGTTTATATCTGGATCATCCGGGGAATTCCGCTTATGCTTTTGATCTGTATGATCTATTATTTGCCCGGTCTTCTCGGCAAAGGAGCCTCTTTTAATATTTTTGATACCATAGACCGTTATTTTACATCCGTTGAGGGTGCATCCGAGCTTTTGTATCACGGACGCTTCTGCGCGGTTCTGATTGCGTTTGTCATTAACTATTCTTGCTATTTTTCCGAAATTTTCCGCGGCGGTATCGAAAGCATTCCGCAGGGACAGTATGAGGCGGGACAGGTTCTCGGGCTGACACAGGGAGAAATTTTCAGAAAAATCGTTTTGAAGCAGGTGATCAAACGTATTTTGCCTCCGATGTCAAACGAAATCATCACGCTTGTGAAAGATACTGCACTTGCTAATGTCATTGCCATTCCCGAAATCATCAGAAGGGCAAAGGATATGGCGGCAACGGAAGCCTTGACGTGGCCGCTCTTCTATACGGCTGTATTTTATCTTTTGTTCGTCGGTCTGGTTACGGTTCTTCTCGGCTATGCCGAAAAAAGACTTTCGTATTTTAAGGCATAAGGAGGAAAGAAAATGTTTCTTGAAGTTAAAAATCTTACAAAAAGCTTTGAAGATACGCACGTTTTGAAGGGAATTGATTTTTCCTTGGAAAAGGGGCAGGTTCTTTCTTTGATCGGTTCTTCCGGCAGCGGAAAAACCACGCTTTTGCGTTGTATCAATGCGCTGGAAACCGCGGACGGCGGTACCATTTACGTGGACGGCAATAAAATTTTCGATGCGGCGCTTCTGAATAATAAAAAGAAATCCCAGCTGAAAAACAAATTGAATTTCGGTTTTGTTTTCCAGTCGTTCAATCTGTTTCCGCAGTATACGGCGTTGGAAAACGTAACGCTTGCACCCATTCAGCATATCAAGGATGAATGTAAGAAAAATAAAAAGAGTAAAGCGGAGTGTAAGGCTTTGATCGAGCAGGCGCAGGAAAACGCCCGCGAATTGCTCTGCAAGGTAGGGCTTTCCGACAAAATGGATCTGTATCCCTGTCAGCTTTCGGGCGGTCAGCAGCAACGTGTTTCCATCGCGCGCGCATTGGCTTTGAATCCCGATGTGCTTTGCTTTGACGAACCCACATCGGCACTGGACCCTGAAATCACGGGCGAGGTTTTGAAAATTATCAAAGAGCTTGCCGCGGAGAATATGACCATGATCATCGTTACACATGAAATGAGCTTTGCCAAGGACGTTTCCGACAAAATTATTTTCATGGATAACGGCGTAATTGCCGAGGAAGGTACTCCGGATAAAATTTTCGGCTCCAGTACCAACGAGCGCCTGCATTCTTTCCTCAGCTCCTTCTACGGTGCGCACAAGGTTTAAGAAAATTTGCATAAACGGAGGACGGAATGATGTGGAATCGAAAAACAGCAAGAATTTTCCTGTGGACGGCGTTTGCGTTCTACCATCTGTTTCTGCTCGGCGTTTTGTTTTTGGGGAGAGGCGGAAGGTTTCAGGGAGATTCCTTTTGGGAATACGCAAAATATTCCGTCAACCTGATCCCATTCAGAACCATCTGGGGTTACGTACGGGATTACATGGAACAAGGCGGTCAGATTCTTGCGCTTGCCTTTCGTAATATTGCGGGGAATTTCGTTCTGTTTTTTCCGATGGGTATATTTTTGCCCTGCCTGTTTCCGAAAACGGAAAAATTTCATAAAACCGCTTTGATTTCTATTTGCACGATTTTCGGCGTAGAGCTTTTACAGCTTCTGCTCCGCAGAGGAATTTTTGACGTGGACGATCTGATTTTGAATATCTCGGGCTGGCTGCTCGGCTTTGCCGTGCTGAAAAATCCGTTCATCAACAACATTCTGAAAAAAATTTATCTTTTGCCGCAACCGGAAGATATCGCTTTGCACGGCGGAGAAAAGAAGGAGGCTTGAATATGGCTGTCAGATTCAATGAAGATGCGACACTCGTTGCGCAGATTAAGGAAGGTTTGAAGCGAAAGAGCGGATACTGTCCTTGCCGTTTACAGAAAACGGAAGATACGAAATGTATCTGCAAGGAATTCCGCGAGCAAATTGCAGATCCCGGCTTTGAAGGATATTGCCATTGTCTTCTGTATTATAAATCCAAAGATTAAATAACGGAAATGCGGTAAATTTTTTTTGAATTTGCCGCATTTTTTTGAAAAAACACTTGACAAATGAAAAATTATATGATATACTAACCAAGCAAAATCAATTAACACATGCGGATTTAGCTCATTTGGTAGAGCGCAACCTTGCCAAGGTTGAGGTGGCGGGTTCGAGCCCCGTAATCCGCTCCATATAAAAGATGAAGGGAGAGATAAATTCTCCCTTTTTTCTTATTTATAAAAGAAAACTTGCAACAGCATAGTACAGAAAAGGAGAGCGGATATGTTCTTGTTTTGTTATTTTTTACCCGGAACCATGATGGGATCGGATCATCATGCCAATGACGACTGCGCTCTGTGCAGAGCATGGACAAAGCAACGCGCGATCCGTAAATTCAAAAGGCTGTACGATTCTGTTTCGGAAACCAATGTATTTCGTGTCAGATATAATAAATTCGGTATAGCGATTTTGTCTGATTATTAAAAAGGGAAGCTTTGCCCGAAGCATTTGTAATACAAATGCGAAACTAGCGATAAAACAGAACGATAAATAAGAATTTGGCTAACAGATTAGCAAAGGAGGCTGCATGAGCAATGAAAACAACATCAATAAATATCTTGAATTTGTGCGTTCCTTGCTACAACCATTGTAGATATTGCCTGCTGTCTTGGAATGGTAAATGCTTGGGGATTGAATATACTCGTAGTGTAGAATATGCACGGAATTTCTATAATTGGTTAAAAACCGCACACCCAGATATTAACTTTGTTTATTATTTCGGTTATTCTATGGAGCATCCTGATTTGCCAGAGGCTATTAAGTTTATGCAAGAAACAAATTCTCCAGGTGGTGAGTTCTTGCAATTTGATGGCATGAAAATGAGGACAAGAGCAGAACTTCACGAACTACTTGAAAATATAAGAACATTAGGAATTAAGTCGATTAATTTTACCTTTTATGGGACGCAAGAATATCACGATAGGTTTGCGGGTAGAAAAGGTGACTTTGAACTTATGATGAACTCCTTAGAGATTGCTCTGGAAAAAGGAATCAATGTAGAAGTGGGAGTGCCAATCACAAAAGAGAATATCTCCCAGATTGATGAGCTAATTGCAATGTTTCCACAGGATAAAATCAAAATTTTCCTATTTACCCCTCATTCTGGTGGACGAGGAATCGCCTTGCTAGATTCCAAAATAACTGTGGATGATTATGAAGGTTTGAGCCCTATCGCCAAGAACCACTTTAACAGAAATAACAACAAAACACCATTAGAGTGGTTGAATACCGAATTGCCAACAGTCGAAAATCGAGTGCTGACTTTGTCTTTACTTCCTTCCAATATAGAACATTTGGAGCAACATTCTTTTGACGATACTTTGACTGCGTTGGAGAAAATGGATGAGGATTACTTTGGTATGGTACCAGATTTCCAAAGCCTATTAACGATGTATGCTGATGCAAATGATAGAAGCCTTTACTCAAGAAAGGATTTATATTTGCTGTACAGAGGGCGATATATCGAAGATAACAATTTAGCCGTGTTGGATTTGACAGACGAACGATTTTCGGGAAGTATAAGATATTGAACATGATACAGTTAGCTAAATTCCAATTTATCGAACAGAATAAAACAATCGCCGGCAGATTTTCTGTCGGCGATAAGTATTTGTTTACAGCGTAGCAAACCTACGTACCATAAGCAAACTTCCTTATGAGAACCCGACTTTGTCTTCCTTTTTTCTTTTATTTATAAGGAAATTTTCTGTTTATATATTGAAAAACAAAATAAAAAGTTATATAATATAATGTATATGTATCGGTATAAGATATTACTTTTATACGGAACGAGCAGAAAGGAACAGAAATATGAAGATCATTTTGGACGTCATGGGTGGCGATAAAGAAGTTTTTGAATTTGTCCGGGGCGCAGTACAGGCAAAAGCGGAATATGGGGAAGAAATTGTGCTTGTGGGAGATGAAGCGAAAATCAAGGAAGCGCTTGCGGCAGAAAAATCTGACGGAATGTTTGAAATTGTTCATGCGCCCGATGTGATTACCATGGAGGACAACCCCTTGAGCATACGCAGAGAGCACAGAGATTGTTCTATGGCAACCGCGCTGAAAATGGTTGCAAGCGGAAAAGGGGATGCTGTTGTTTCGGCGGGCAATACAGGTGCACTTTTCATCGGTGCAACCGGTTATGTCCATTGTGCCGAGGGGGTGCGCAGAGCCGCTCTTGCTAGCGTGCTTCCGCTTGAAAAGCCGTTTTTACTTTTGGATTGCGGTGCCAACGCGGAAGTTACGCCCGATTTTCTCGTGCAATTCGCGCACCTCGGTTCCATTTATATGAACCGTGTCATGGGTATTGAAAATCCGCGTGTGGGACTTCTCAATAACGGTTCCGAATCGCATAAGGGTACACCGATCTATAAAGAAGCGTATGCACGCCTTGCCAAAGAGGAAGGTATCCGTTTCATAGGTAATGTGGAAGGAAAAGATGTTCCTTTCGGTGCGTGCGATGTTCTTGTCTGCGATGGTTTTACGGGAAATATTTTGCTGAAAACCGTGGAAGGTACTTCTAAATTTGTAATGAAACAGTTCTCGGGTATTTTTAAGGGTATCATCGGAACGCTTGCGGGCGCGATGGTTGTCAAAAAAGCGAAGAAACTGAAAAAACAGTTTGATGCCAAGGAATACGGCGGCGCGCCGTTTCTCGGCATTGCCAAACCCGTCATCAAAGCGCACGGTAATTCCGATGCAAAGGCTGTGAAAAATGCAATCCGCCAAGCCATTGCCTATGTAAAGACGGGTGTAATTAAAGAAATCGAGGCACTTGCTTCCCGTGAGGAAGTGCAGACGGCGGATATAAAATAACGGGAAGTTATTTCCAAGTAAGATTATGATAAAAAGGAAGGTTCGCAATATGGCAAAAAAACAAAACGCATTGCCGCGCAATATCGGCTTTCTGGAGGAAACCATCGGATATTCTTTCCGCAATAAAGAATATGCGTTGGAGGCTTTGCGACATTCTTCTTATGCCAATGAAAATAGACAAAACGGTATTTGCTCGAATGAAAGATTGGAATTTCTCGGAGATTCCGTACTTTCTCTCGTTACAAGTAGTTATTTGTTCGCGCTTTTTTCCGAACAGCCTGAGGGAGATCTGACAAAGATCCGTGCGGATCTCGTGTGCACGAAATCACTTTCGCGCTTTGCACGGTATATTCATCTGGGTGATTATCTCTTGCTCGGACATGGTCAGGAATTGGTCGGCGGAAGAGATCAGAACAAAATATTGGAGGACGCTTTTGAAGCTTTGCTTGCGGCAATTTATTTGGATTCCGATAAAAATCTCGATGCCGTTGCTGCTTTTCTTAATCCGATTCTGGAGAAAGAGGTGGAAACGCTTCTTTCCGAGCATCCGATCATGGATCCGAAATCACATTTGCAGGAGATCGTTCAGGAAGCGAAAGGCTTGCTTTCCTATGAGATTGTTTCGGAAAGCGGCCCCGATCACGATAAGCACTATGTTTGCGAGGTTAAGATTGATAATAACGTGATGGGCAGAGGAGAAGGTTCCAGCAAGAAAAAGGCAGAGATTAAGGCGGCAGAGGATGCCTTGAAAAATTATATTGTAACCGTATGAAAAAACACATCAACGTTCCGATTTTTATTCCCCACGTCGGCTGTCCGAATGCTTGTGTTTTTTGCAATCAGAGAACGATATCGGGGAAAATGCGCTTTGCAAAGGATACCGTTCGAAGAGAATTGGCGCAAGCCTTTTCCACCGTGGACGGCACGATTCCCGCACAGATCGCCTATTTCGGCGGCAGCTTCACGGGAATTGACAGAATGGAAATGAAAGAGCTCCTTTCTGTTGCCAATGAATATATTGATCTTGGAAAATGCGATTCTATCCGCGTTTCCACAAGACCGGATTACATCAGCCGTGAAATCCTGGATATTTTGCGCGCGTACCGCGTTTCCTGTGTGGAGCTTGGGATTCAGAGCACAGATGCGGAAGTGCTGTCCGCTTGCAAGCGCGGACATACGGCAGAGGATTCTTTCCGTGCGGCTTCGCTGATCAAAGAATACGGAATGGATTTCATCGGACAAATGATGGTGGGACTTCCGTGTGCAACGGAAGAAAACGAAAGGCAAACTGCTGAGGATATTTGCCGTATGGGTGCAGACGGTGCAAGAATTTATCCCGCGGTTGTTTTTGAAGATACCGCGCTTGCCGATATGACACGCAGAGGAGAATATCTCCCCCTTACGAGAGAAACTTCTGTGAGCCGCGCCGCAAACGCACTTCGCGTATTCATTGAGCATGACGTCCCCGTGATTCGTATCGGACTCCAATCGGGGGAAGCACTGGAACGGGAAGACGGCGTGGTTGCGGGAGGTTATCATCCTGCGGTCGGAGAACTTGCCTACGCATATTATTTCAGAACTCTCATGGAATCCGAATTTACAAAACGGGAAACGGCAGGGAAGACCGCCGTTCTCCGTGCCCATCCCTCCGATGTTTCCAAGATTATCGGACAGAGAGGCGCAAACAGGGAAGCGCTGATCAAAACATTTTCACTCAAAGGGTTTCGGGTTGTGCCCGACGGGAAAGCCGTCAAAAATCATCCCGATATATCAATACTGTAAAGAAAGGTACGGTCCATTGCCATGCGCTTAAAAATGCTTGAACTTCAAGGGTTCAAATCTTTTCCGGATAAAACGGTCATTTCCTTTGACCGAGGCATCACTGTTGTCGTCGGCCCGAACGGAAGCGGCAAATCCAATATTTCCGATGCCATGCGTTGGGTGCTCGGCGAAATATCCTCCAAAAATATCCGCGGCGGCAAAATGGAAGACGTGGTTTTTGCGGGTTCTCAGCAGCGCAGTCCCATGGGATACGCAGAGGTTTCCGTAACCTTTGACAATACGGAGGAAGAAGGAAAGATTCTTGCCCTTGCGGAATATGATGAAATTACGGTTACACGCAGATATTACCGTGTGGGCGAAAGCGAATATTTTATCAACCGCAAAGCCGTCCGCTTGCGCGATATCCACGAGCTGTTTCTGAATACGGGACTCGGAAGAGACGGCTATTCCATTATCGGACAGGGCAGAATTGCGGAAATCATTTCTCAGAAAAATGACGAACGCCGTGCAATTTTTGAAGAAGCGGCGGGTATTGCGCGTTACCGTTATCAGAAAACGGAAGCTTCCAGGAAACTTTTGGATACGGAAAATAATCTTGTCCGCGTAGAGGACATCGCGGCTGTTTTGGAAGAACGCGTGGGTCCCTTGGAAAAAGAATCCGAAAAAGCAAAGAAATATCTGGAACTGCGCGATGCAAAGATGGCGGTGGATATTGCGCTTGCGCTTTTCGACGTGGATACGGCAAAAACGCAGGCGGATGCGCTTTCCGCTAAATTGATTCTTGCGAAAAACGAGTTTGAAGAAGCCAACGAAGCCAAAGAGGATTTGGAACGTACGGAAGAGCGGGTTCGCGGCGAAGAAATGTCGGTTAAATTGGAAACCGAACGTATTGCGGCAAAGATTCTTGCGCTTTCAGGTTCGATTCACGAGAGTGAAGCAAACATCCGTCTTGCGGAAAACAATGAGATCCATTTGCGCGAAACCGTGCTTTCCTCCGAAGAAAAAATACGGGCATCGGAAGAAACGCTTGCTTGTGCAAAATCGGAAGAAAAACGTCTGACCGATGAATTTGAAAAATCGAAAGCTCGCGTAGACTTGCTTTGTGAAAAAGAAACAGCTTCCATGCGTACTGTAAACGAAGCGGAACAGTCGCTTTTGAAACACGAAGCGGAAACCGAAGCTCTGGAAAAAGAAATCGAATCTTTGCGAAAAGAGCAAACGGAAGCCGTCGTTGCGGCATCCGTTGCAGCGGCAAAAGGAGAATCCGACCTTCAAAAATCGGAAGAACTTACGAAAAACATAGAAAAGTATACGGCAGATATTGCGCTGTTTGACAAAAGAATTCAGATTGCAAGAGAAAAGATCAGAGGTTATCAGAAGAGAGAAGAATCTTTGAAAAATGATCTGGATACCGTTTTGACAGAGAAAAGAGATTGCGAATCGGCAATCAAAACCCTGACGGAACAAAAAAACAATCTCTTTTTGGATATTTCTCAGCGTAAGCATAAAATACAGAACCTTGTCCGTATGGAAGAATTTCTGGAAGGCTATGCGGGGGCAGTCCGTTTTATTGTAAACGAGCATAAAAACGGAAAAATCCTTTTGACGGATGGTATGCCTGCCAAAATTTACGGTCCCGTTTCCCGTTTGATCTCTGTTCCGGACCGCTATTCGGCGGCTTTGGAGATCGCGTTTGGACAAAGTCTTCAGAATATCGTTGTAGAGGACGAAGCATCCGCAAAAGCATCGATTGCTTATTTGAAAAAGAAAAATGCGGGTCGTGCGACTTTCTATCCCATTTCTACCATGCACGGAACGGAACTTTCGGAAAAAGATATCCCTGCGGCTGTCAGAGAAGGCTTTATCTCTGTGGCATCCGCGCTTGTAGAATGCGATGAAAAATACCGCGGCATTGTAAAAAGCCTGCTCGGAAGAATTCTGATTGCTGTGGATATCGACTGCGCCAATAAAATTGCGCGCGCCATGAATTTCCGTTATCGTATCGTTACTCTGGACGGTCAGGTAATCAATGCGGGAGGCAGCTTTACGGGCGGTTCGCTTTCCTCCGACGGCAGAATCCTTTCTCGCCGCGTACAGATTGAAAAGCTCGGCGAAGAGATCAAATCCCTGGAGCAATCTCTTGCTGCGGCAGAACAGAAAATCAAAGAAAAAAATACAGACCTCGAAGAAGCTAAAAAGAAAGAAAATACGATACTTTCTTCCGCTTCCGGTCTGAAAACGCTTTACGATGCGGAAAAAACACAGCTGACGGTTTTGCTTTCCAACCGAGGCGCACAGCAGGAAACGCTGGACGGCTTCCGCACGGAAGCCGAAAATCTTGCAAAGAGCTTGTCTTTGGCAAAAGAGCAATCCGAAACTCTGGAGGTCAGAAAAGCGGCGTATACCGAACGGATTCATTCGGCGGAACAAAAAAATACAGCTCTTTCCAGGCACAAGACCGCACTCACAGAAGACTTGCGCGAGGCGCAGTCGGCATACACAAAAGTAACTTTGGAAAAAGCCAGAGCGCAGGCAAATACGGATATGTTTTTGCAGATGTCGGAAACGGCAAAACAGCACACCGGAGAGATTGCGCATACGTTAGAAGAGCTTCGTTTGACCGTCAGAGAGGCGACCGAAAAAATCCGTCTGGGCAATGAAGAGATTGAAAGAGAAAAGAAACAAATCGAAACATTCCGTACCGATCTCTCTCATGCAGAGCAAAGAAAAACGGAGAATGCGGAAAAATCTCTTTCCATAGAGAAAAAATTGACAGATTTCCGTTTCAAAGCGAAGGAACTCGGAGAAAAAAGAGACCTTCTTTATCGGACTTATACAAAAATCGAAGCGGAATATCAGTCTGTCCGTGAACGCAGAGATAAGCTGATCGCATTCCTCTGGGATGAATACGAATTGACGTATACCGAAGCGGTCAAGCGCGCCGTTACCAAGGTGACGGCAGAAACACGTACAGAAGCCGTTGCGGCACAGACTAAATATAAAAATCAGCTTCGTGCGCTCGGCAGTGTCAACGTCAATGCAATTGAAGAATACAAGGAAGTCAAAAAGCAATTCGATGATCTGACGGTACAGATTGACGATTTGAAAAAATCAAAGGAAAGTTTGCTTTCCATCATCGCAGATCTGGAATTGACCATGCAGAGAGACTTTATGACTACGATTGAAGCGATCAATATCAATTT
>JAFQEK010000063.1 GCA_017399025.1 Clostridia bacterium | reverse complement strand
TGCAGCTCGTATCCAGCGATTATATCGACTGCAAATTCTTCGTGCCTCAGGACTGGACACCCGAAATCACAACGGGAACGCTCCTTGCCAAAGCTGCCGATAACAGCAACGTTTCCATTCAGAAAATGACTCCCAGCGGCAATTACAACTCCGCAGACGAATATTTCCGTACGGATTATCTCCCCAAAATCACCAATACCTTCAAAACCGTAACGCTTCTCGAAGAAGAAACCCGTTTGGAAAATCAGACGTTCGGTACGGTCAAAAACGGTGCGGTCAGATACGTTTATACCGTGGAAAGCGATGGCTCCGTTTACAAAATCATGCAGTATTTTTCCGTGTATTCGGGTTATCTCTATATCTTGACTTATACCGCGGAGCAGTCCGTATTTGCCGAACATCTGGAAGAAGTTGCTTCCATCGTAGACAACTTCATATATTAATTCATGTATATTGCAATCTGTAAAGAGAAAACTTAAATTATGACTGAAATTTATCTTGACAACAGCGCAACCACACCGCTTTGCGTTGAGGCTGCCGAAAAAATGACACAGGTGATGTCGGAAGTCTACGGAAATCCTTCTTCCCTGCACAAAATGGGACTTCTTGCCGAAAAAACGGTCAATGAAGCACGCGATGCCGTTCTGAACGCGCTTTGTCCTCCCAAAACCGGAATCCGTCCCAAACGCGAACAGCTGATCTTTACCGCTTCTGGTACGGAAGCCAACAATCTTGCCATGATCGGTATGATGACAGCAAAAGCACGCAACAAAGGAAAAAAGATCATTCTCGGAGAAACCGAGCATCCTTCCGTCATCGAAACCGCAAAACATCTGGAATCTCTCGGCTATACCGCCGTTTATATCCCCTCTCCCAACGGTGTCTGGGATATGGAAGCCTACCGCAAGGCTCTGGATAAAGATACCGTACTCGTTTGCGCCATGCTCGTCAACAACGAAACGGGCGCAGTCAATGACATTGCCGCCATTTCCAAAGCGGCGAAAGCTGTTTCTCCCGATATTCTCGTGCATTGCGATGCCGTTCAGGGTTTTCTGAAGCTTTCGCAAAGTCCTCTGCCCCATGCCGATTCCGTCAGCATAAGCGCGCACAAGATCGGCGGTCCCAAGGGTGTGGGCGCACTTTATGTCAGTGAAAAAATCCTGAAAACAAAATCGCTCTCTCCCGTGATCTTCGGCGGCGGACAGGAAAACGGCTACCGCAGCGGAACCGAAAACGTCATCGGTATTGCAGGCTTCGGCGCAGCCGCAAAAGCAGGTGCTTCCCGTTTGACGGGTATGCTTGCTTCTTTCAGAGAGCTTCGCGCCTATCTGACGGAACAGACCGAAACCGTTCTCGGTGCTTCGGTCCGTATCAATGAACCGCTCAGTACAGCCAAAGCCGCTCACATCGTCAGTATGACCGTTCCCGGCTACAGAAGCGAAACGCTTCTGCACAGCCTTTCGGCACACGGTGTTTACGTTTCCAGCGGTTCTGCCTGCGCTTCCAATACGGGACACAGCAGTTACGTTCTCCGTTCTTTCGGTCTTTCCGAATCGGAAACGGATTCCACTCTGCGCATTTCTTTGGGCGCACAGAACACCAAAGAAGACATTGATATTTTATTGACCGCTTTGCGGGAAAGTATTGCCAAGCTTGCGCGTATCAAGCGATGAAAGGAGTATTTCGGGAGGAATTTTCTTCCCTTTGTGATCAAAATGACATACCGTGAATGGATTTCAAATCATACGGAAGAAACAGAGGCAATCGGTGCCGAGCTTGCCGAAGTGCTCAAACCTTCCGATTTTGTTGCCATGTTCGGCGACCTCGGCGCAGGAAAAACCGCTTTCGTCCGCGGTGCCGTAAAACGTCTTTCTCCGGGCGCATTCGTACAAAGTCCCACTTATACCATCGTTAACGAATATCCCGGAAAGATTCCCGTTTATCATTTCGATATGTACCGCATTGACGATGAGGATTCCCTCTATTCCATCGGTTATTACGATTATCTGGAAAACGGAGGCATTTGTTTTGCGGAATGGTGCGAAAAAATCAAACCTTTTCTGCCCGAATCTTTTTATGCCGTCGTAATTCGCAAATCCATCGAAAACCCGGATCTCCGGATCCTCCGTATCTACGAAAAATGTACGCCGGACGACACTGACTTTATCTCCTGAACGGCGAAGGTAAAAACATATGAAATTCAAAGTAACCAAACCCAATATTGCCGAGGCTTCGGCAGATGCCATCGTGCTTCCCGCAAACGAACGCTTACAGGAAAGTCCGGGGGTTTCGGAAGCCGTTTTCAAAGCGGCAGGCAAGAAAAAATTGCAGAAAACCTGCGATGAGATCGGCTATTGCGCGGTCGGCAACGCCGTTCCCACGCTTGCTTACGGTCTGAATGCAAAATATATCATCCACGCCGTCGTTCCGAAATGGATTGATGGCAATCATAAAGAATATGAATTGCTCGGCGCCGCTTATCTCTGCGCTTTGCAGACTGCCGATCTGATGGGATGCGAATCCGTCGCTTTTCCTCTGCTCGCTTCCGAATACGATGGCTTTGACCAAAAGCTTGCGATTGCAGCCGCAGAAAAAACCATTTCGGATTTTTTCGGAAAGAATCTGAAAAAAGCAGCGCTTATCATCCGCGCAAGCCAAACGGAAAATCTGGTCAGAACAACCGGTTATATGATCCTGACTTATTCCAAGGAAAACGGTGTCAATAAGAAAACCATTGACAGACGAGAACAGACAGCATTTATGATCGGCAGCACGAAAAAGCTTATCAGCCTGATGGCAAAAGATCAGGCAAAAAAGGTTCTCTCCTGGTTTCGCGCAAAAGAAAACCGTGCGGCAATCATTCAATGCGGAATCCGAACCGCCGCCGTTTTCTGCCGAAAAAAGAAACAGAAACGATAATTTTTTTACCGGAATCACAGAAAAACAGCACGGTTGAGTCCCTGCAATGTTCCGGGAAACAAAAACCGCGTTATAAAATCAAAAGAAGGACGTTTTATGAAAATACTTGCCATTGATACCTCCGCGCTTGTCGCAACGGCGGCGCTTTGCGAGGACGAAACCCCCATTGCGGTTTATTCGCAAAAATCCGGTCTGACACACAGTCAGACCATGCTTCCCATCATCAAAAACATCATGGACAATACGGGAACCTCCATCGATGATATTGATATGCTTGCCGTTTCCCAAGGTCCGGGTTCCTTTACGGGAATCCGTATCGGCGTTTCCGCCGTCAAAGGTCTGGCGTTCGGAAAAAATAAAATCTGTATCGGTGTTTCCACACTGGACGCCATGGCAAGAAGCATTGCACCCTTTTGTACCGATGCCGTGATCTGTCCCGTAATGGATGCAAGAAGAAATCAGCTTTATAACGCCTTATTCGAATACCGCGGCGGAAGGCTTCTCCGTCTGACGGAAGACAGAACCGTGGAAGCCGATGCGCTCGCAAAAGAATTGGATGCCATGGACCGCCCCATATATTTCATCGGCGACGGTTACCACATCATGGAAAAGAAAAAACTTTCCGCCCAAAGGGAAACACCCGCACACTGCCGCTTGCAAAACGGTTACGGCGTTGCGCTTGCCGCGCTTTCCCTTTACCGCGAAACGGAAGATAAATCCGTTTTCACAGACCGTTTGCTCCGTCCCGAATACTTGCGTTTGCCTCAGGCGGAACGCGAACTGAAAGAAAAGGAAGCAAAGGCAAAATCCGGAAATCGGGCGTAACAGCCTGTCGGAAGCTGCTCCCGTCTTTTTTGTTTTGCGATCGGTCCGATACGGCAAAGCGCAAAACGCGACACGGAGCAAATTCCCATAATTTTCAAAATAGCCGTTATTCACGGCGGAAAGGAGTTTTTTATGTCAAAAATTTTAGCGATTGCTTGCGACCACGGCGGATTGAATTTGAAAAACGCAATGAAGGCGTACGTGGAAAGTCTTGGACACGAAACGGTGGATTTTGGTACGTACACGAAAGATTCGTGTGATTATCCCGATT
>JAFQEK010000062.1 GCA_017399025.1 Clostridia bacterium | reverse complement strand
TGGTGCGTAGGTGACGATATTGCTTGGATCAGAGTTGGCAAGGACGGCAGACTCTACGCGATCAACCCCGAAAACGGCTTCTTTGGCGTAGCTCCCGGTACCAACGAAAAATCCAACTTCAATGCTCTCGCTTCCACCAAGAAGAACACCATCTTCACAAACGTTGCTATCAACAATGACGATAACACTGTTTGGTGGGAAGGCCTTGATAAGAATCCTCCTCAGAACGCAACCGAATGGAAGGGTAACCCCTGGAATCCTTCTATGTTTGTAAAAGCAGATAAGACTACTTATGCTGCTCATCCCAACTCCCGTTTCACAGCTCCCGCTGTAAACTGTCCCTGCATTTCTGCAGAATTTGATAAGGGTGCAGGCGTTCCGATTTCTGCAATCATCTTCGGTGGCCGCCGTGCAAAATGCACTCCCCTCGTTTACCAGTCTAAGGATTGGAATAACGGCGTATTCGTAGGCTCCGCGATGGCTTCCGAGACCACAGCTGCTGCTGCAGGTGCAGTAGGTGTAGTTCGCCGCGATCCGATGGCTATGCTTCCTTTCTGCGGCTATCACATGGGCGACTATTTCGCACATTGGCTCGCAATGGGTGAAAAACTCGGCGACAAAGCTCCTAAGATCTTCAACGTTAACTGGTTCCGTACCGACGATGAAGGCAACTTCATTTGGCCCGGCTTCGGTGACAACATGAGAGTTTTGAACTGGATCGTTGACCGTTGCAACGGTACTGCTGACGCAGTTGAAACTGCAATCGGTTATGTTCCGAAGGCAGAAGATATCGACCTCACAGACCTTGACTTCGATATTGAAACTCTCAAGAGCATTCTTGCTGTTGATAAAGATGTTTGGGCAAAAGAAGCTGCTGAAATCGAAGAACACTACAAGAAATTCGGTGACAAGCTTCCCGCTGAACTCAGAAAACAGCTCGAAACCCTCAAAGCTGCTGTTGCTGAATAATTGTTCATAAAATTTTCGTGATTTTTTGAATTATTTGCAAAAATCCGTTCTTTACTGAAAAGTAGGGAACGGATTTTTTTATCTTCTTTACAAAAACATCTTTTTATGATATAATAAATACATAAAACCGAAATAAAATTCGGAATCATATGAAGAAAAGGAGAATTTGAATATGACGATTACAATTATGAACGATTATTTGGTTTTTCCTGTATATACACATGCAACCGAAAAGAAATTGATTTTTCGGTATGAAGGGAAACCGGTATATCAATTGAATATCAAACTTGATCAGGCAAGTCCCGATTTTTACGCATATATTGATGTTTCACGCTTTTTCGGAAAAGATCTGGAACTTTCCGTCATTCCCGAAATGGAAATCTCTTTCAGAGAAACGAATGAAGTGGATATTGATCATTTGTATCGGGAAGCCATCCGTCCACAGATTCATTTTACAACGAAAAACGGATTTTTAGGAAATCCTAAAAACTTGATTTATGCGGATGGTGTATACCATATTTTTTACAGTTACAATCCTGCTGATACCGAGTGCGATAATATTCATATCGGACATGCTGTGAGTCAAGATCTGATCCATTGGCAGGAAGAAAAAATTGCGGCTTTCCCCGATGAAAACGGAACGCTTGATTGGCAGGGCATGGTTGCACAGCATCTGCCGTGTATGCAATCTGAACTTTTTTCTCTTTCAGATTCCGAAGGCAATCAGAAATGGATTTCCATGGATGAAACAGGACGATATTCGGTAGGTCATGTCGAAAACGGTCAATTTGAGGCGGAACAATCCGAGCAAATGCTTCATTATGGAAATCAGGAATGTAAAGGAAAGACTTTTTCCGGACTTGAAAACGGCAGGGTGATCCGAATGAATTGGAACCGCCCGGAAGCGTTGCATTTCGGTTTCTGCGGACAGATGGGATTTCCTTCAGAACTTTCTTTGGAAAAATATAACGGAACATATTATTTGCGGGCATTACCTGTTGATGAAATCGGTATTCTTTATAAGAATACAAACCGTTACAATAATATTTGCGCGAAAAAAGGGAAGAGTATTGAAATTCCTCTTGCCGATGCAGCGCACAGGATTCACCTAAAAGGTCAATTTGATGAAAATGCTGTTTTGAAA
This sequence comes from Clostridia bacterium, assembly GCA_017399025.1. GTDB lineage: Bacteria > Bacillota > Clostridia > Oscillospirales > CAG-272 > QALR01. Next base: position 1,065 of record JAFQEK010000062.1, on the reverse strand, counting down.
TTAACATTTTTTGGAAGAAAGATGAAGATTGATTTTTCGGAGAATCGGATGTATATCGGAAAAAATCAAGCACCTGTTTCCGTTACAGAAAAAGAGATGGATATCACTTTGCTGATTGACCGATGCGGCGCGGAGATTTTTGCCGATCACGGAAAAATCTGCCTGTCTTCTCTTACGGGAGATACGATGATGGACAGAAATCTTTTGAATTTTGGTGTTTCCTGTAATACGGAATATTGTTTGGAATCGGTTGAAATTCATGCATTGGAGCCCATCTGGCAAACTTCTCCCAAAAAACCCTGAAATGCAAATGGAAGCGCATAATTTGCCGTCATTTTTGAAAGAAAAAGCCCGAAGAATTTCTTGAAAATTCCATGAATTAAAAAATTCCCAAAAAATTCAAAAAAAGACTTGCATTTTCAAAAAACATGTAATATAATATATAGGAAACGGGAATAAAAAACGGGCAGAAATTAAAAGCCGTGCGTTTTACCCGAAATTATTTATGAAATGTTTGAAGGAGAACAGAAATGGAAACAATTAAGAAAATTTTCCCCTATTCTTTTAAGGCAAAAGAAACCGTTGGCGCTTTGATCGTCAATATTTTGATTCAGCTTTTGATCGGTTTTGTTTTTGGCATTTTGATCGCTGTACTTGCAAAATTTCCGATTATCGGAATTATTATCGGTTTGCTCGGCGGTCTTGTTGATCTTTATGTTTTGGTTGGTATTATTCTTGCAATTCTTGACTATATGAAGGTTTTGAAATAATCTTTTATTGTAGCAAATTTGATTACATAATAAAGGAAAAATTGATCGGAGTTTCTGTTCTGTATCGGTTTTTCCTTTATTTTTTTCTATAAAATTGGGAAAAATCGACCTCGCTGTTTTGCATTGTTTGAATATGCACAATATTACAATAGGCTGGGCACACAGATTGCAGAGCAATCCGTTATCGGGCAGACGTTCCCCGCCTTTTCTTTTTGGAAACTTATATACAAAAAAGAGTAAATACAGAAACAAAAATCTGTACTTACTCTTTGTAAAACAATCGGAAACGGATGTT
>JAFQEK010000061.1 GCA_017399025.1 Clostridia bacterium | reverse complement strand
GCCTGAACAACTTTATTGTATCATAGTTTGGCGGTTTTTTCTATTGGTCTAACCCTCTCTTGCTCGCACCCGCATAGCGGGTGGTTTTTTGTTCCTTCCCTTCTTACGAAGGCAAGGAACTGTCTAAAGACATTAATAAAAGTGCCCAACTTCCTTATGGGAAGTTGGGCACTTCGCCGCTTTTTACGCAAAGAATCAAAATTCCATATCAATGTAGGCAGGGGAGTGGTCGGAGATCGGAAAATAATAGTCGGGAGAATACCGTTCAAACCGTTTGACAGAGCCTTCCTTTTCTCCGATAACGAAAATATGATCAATGGCTTTTTCGAAAGGCTGATCGTAATATTGTGTGGTATATCCCCAGGGAAAACAATCATGATAACCGATATTTTCTTCGGCATACTCTGCGGCAATATCATGCGCGTGTCGGAAACCGTTTCTCAGAAGATATTGTACCGCCTTCGAGCGGTAATCGGTGTTCAGATCGCCGACGAGAACGGCAGGGCATTGATATTTTTCTCGATATTTCCGAATTTGCTTCGCAAGCAAAGTGATCTGAAATTCCCGTGCTTCATCGGAACCGGGCTGGAATTTTGTGTTTCCGAACGATTCCGCATTTTCCGGAGATTTTTTCCACCATAGATGCGTTGTGGCAAAGATAAATTTTTCCCCGTTTTCTTTGATACGAAAAACACCAAGATTCCAGGATTTCGATTTGCTGTCATTGAAACAGCCTTCAAAATTTTTCATTTTTTCAGGATAGGTGCCAAACGCGCTGTCCAAAAGCTCGAATTTATCCGCGCGGTAAAGAATCGGCGTGAACCGTCCCCAGATCAAAGTGTAATTTTCGTTTTCATCTTCAAATCCCTGCTTCAAAAGGTCTGCCATCAGCGCGGAAACCTCCTGTCCGCCGATGAGATCAGGCAAGGTTTCACGGTATACGCGCAAAAGTCCTCCCACACGGGCAGAGGCAGAGCAATCTTCGCCCTTTTCTTTCCATTCGGGAGAATTGAAATCTTTATTCCAGACGTTGTGTGTCATAATTCTGATACGGGATGGCATGGTAATCTCCTTTCAGTGTGAATGATTGGTTTTTATTATATCATAACGACGGATTTTTGTCAAGAAAACCGTGCCGTTTCAAAAACAGCGTAAATTTTCTCAAAAAATATACCCATTCGTTTATTTTTATGATATAATAAAAATAAAAATAAAAATAAAGAAAGGATCTATCTTTATGAGAAAAAAACTTTCCCCGCGTTTCTGGCTTGCGCTCACATTGTTCAGTCTGATCGGACAAGTGGCGTGGGTTGTGGAAAATATGTATCTGAACGTCTTTATTTATAAGATGTTTCATGCCTCTGCTTCGGATATTTCAACCATGGTCTCAGCAAGTGCCGTTGCCGCAACGCTAACCACCGTATTCATCGGCGCGCTTTCCGATAAAATCGGAAAGAGGAAACTGTTTATCTGCGGAGGATATCTTTTGTGGGGCATTTCTATTTTGTGCTTTGTTTTCATCCGAACGGAAATCATTGAAGCCATGTTTCCCATGGCGGTTTCGTCTGCAGCAGTCGGTGTGTCTTTGGTGATTATTTTTGACTGCATCATGACATTTTTCGGTTCAAGCGCAAACGATGCCGCCTTTAACGCATGGTTGACTGACAGCACCGATTTTTCCAACCGCGGCGCGGCAGAGGGCATTAACGCCATGATGCCGTTGGTCTCCGTTCTTGCCGTTTTTGGTGGATTTATGGCATTTGACCTTTCTCTTGCCGATAGTTGGAGTATCATCTTTATGATCATTGGCGCGGTTGTGCTGGCAGTCGGTATTGCAGGCTTTTTCCTGATCGAAGAACCGGAATATGAAAAACAAAACGGCTCTTATTGGGGAAACGTCATTTACGGATTCCGACCGTCCTCCGTCAAGCAAAATGCCTCCCTGTATTTTTTCCTTTTGCTTTTTATTATTTTCAATATTTCCATTCAAATCTTCATGCCATATCTGATTTTGTATTATGAAGTTTCCCTTCAAATGAGTAATTATGTTTTCATTATGGCACCCGCCATTGTCCTGGCGGCGGTTGTTACGGCATTTTGGGGAAAGATCTACGATAAAAAAGGATTTTTCTTTTCTTCGGTCTTTTTTGTCGCATGGCTTTGCGCAGGATATACGGTTCTCTTTTTCTTCCGTTCCGCAGTGCTCGTTTTCATTGGTTCTCTGCTGATGATGTGCGGATATCTTTCGGGTATGGCAGTATTCGGCGCAAAAATCCGCGACCTGACACCCGTAGGCAAAGCAGGTATGCTCCAAGGCGTACGAATTTGCTCACAAGTTTTGATACCCGGAATCGTAGGTCCTTTCATCGGTAAAACCGTGCTTGCCAATGCTGAAACCGTTACCAATAACGACGGAACGGTTTCCTTTATTCCAAATGCCAATATCTTTCTGGCGGCGCTCATTGCGGTACTCATTCTCGCAATGATTCTTGCGTTTTCATTCATCCGTTCCAAAAAGAAAAGCGTACGGCAAACAAACCCGTAATATTAACATAAATTTGAGAACAAGTTTATGCAAGAAAATCTTTGTTTGCACATGTAAACGAAATTTATGCGTTTGCAATCGGATTTTACTGTAAATAAACGTGAGTTCGATGGAACGATCAATGATGTTTATGCTTCAAAAATCGAATAATATTGAAAGCCTCTCACCGCACATTATGCCACTTCGTGGCAAAACGTTAGAGGTGGCACGCTTTGCGTGACGGAGAGGGCTTTGTTGCCAAAAAGACACGCTCTCACACCTCGCGTGAGAGTACTCAGCTGCCTTACGGCGCCAGCTCTCCCAGAGTGAGAGCCTATGGCGCATGTAAACAATCATGATATCTTTCCAGGTTTTCATCGAACTCACGTTAAATAAAATATGCTCATACTCTTTTGACGAGCAAAAAACCACCTTCCCCATTATTTTTATAAATCTAAGGGGGAGGTGGAATTTTACTGGTAT
>JAFQEK010000060.1 GCA_017399025.1 Clostridia bacterium | reverse complement strand
TGTAATTTTCCGGAAGCTTAATTTTGTTTTTGGCGGCAAAGGATTCGATGTTTTTGCGCGCAGTTTCTTCGGAAATTTTCTGATCTTTCAAAATTCTTTCGATTTTTTCATCAATCATTGCAGGATTTTCGGAAACGAGCTTATCCAATTTTTCAGACATGGAAACTTCTTCGAAATCTTTCATGTTCAGCGTTGCGAGAGCGTAATCCGAAGCGACGCTGCCGATAAATTCCTGAACTGCAGGTGTGGAAAGAATATCTTCCAGATACATGGGTGCATAGGTTTCCAGCATTTTAATGGTTTTTTCTGCCTGAGCAGGATCTTTGAAGCTTTTTCTGATATAATCGCCTGCGGCAGACAAAGCGGCAATGGAAATTTCCTGAGAAAGTTCTTCGCGGACTTCCTCATTTTGCAAAACGGAAAGCATTGCGTTTTGAATGGTTTTTTCATTGATGGCACGTGCAGTGCTGACAACAGTCAAGGAAACGGTAAGGGATAGTACAAGCGCAAAAATTAAAACTGCGGACAAAAGAGAAGAGAATACAGTACCGATGATTTTTAAAAATTTCATGGTAATTCCTTTCTGTAAAAAATATTTTAAGGTATGTACTAAATTATAATTATATCACGATAATATTTAAAAGTCAATAATATTTTTATATATTTCAGAGTTCACGCATGAAATTTTGAATCACTTTAATTTATTGATTTGCCTACAGATTTCTTTGAAAAAAGAGAGAACGCCGCGGAGCAAATCCGTTTCATTCTCTCTGTTTGTTTTTTCACGAACGATTCAAATTGAGGCAAGCCATACATTAAGGACGCAAACCCATACCGCCTTCCAGCGTAAGGGTTTCGCCGTTCATGAATTTGAAATCGGGGGAAGCAAGCTGAACGCAGACTCTGCCGATTTCGGTTTCGGGATCACCGAAATGTCCTGCGGGGGGCATCTTTACATTGGCTTTGAATGCTTCGGGATATGCTTTTTCAAAGTTTTCCAGCTGTGCAGTCCAGGCAAGGGGACAAACGACGTTGGTATTGATGCCGTCCTTTGCCCATTCGGTAGCGGCAACACGGGAAAGACCGCGTATGCCTTCTTTAGCGGCAGCATACGCACACTGACCGTAATTTCCGAACAGCCCTGCACCGGAAGCAAAGTTGATAATGCTGCCCTTGGTTTCCTTCAGATAAGGATAGCAAGCTTTCATATAATAGAAGGTTGCGTAAAGACCGGAATAGATTGCAAGGTCAAACTGTTCCGTTGTATGATCCTGAATGGTAACACCGGAAGCAGAAGCCTGTGCATTGTTGATCAGAACGTCGATTCTTCCAAACTGTGCCATCGCTGCTTCCGCAACACGTTTTGCCGTTGCTTCGTTATCCGTTCCTGCCGCAATATCTGCGGCAACGGCGAGAACGCGGATACCGTAAAGACGTTCCAACTCTGCCTTTGCTTTTTCCAATTTCGCCACATTTCTGCCAGTAATAACGATGTTTGCACCTTCCTTTGCATAAGCAGTTGCGATACCGTAACCGATGGAACCGCATCTGCCATCGGAAAGAACGGCATAACCGCCGCCGGTAATGATGACTGTTTTACTCTGTAAAAAACCCATAATCAAATCCTCCTTTGGTGATCAATATGATTTTATAAAATATAATTCAAATTTCAAAAGTTCAGCGAGAATACGGCATTACACGGAACCACACACACATGTTGCTCTCACCTCTGTTGGCAAAAGCGGCGTAAGGAATCATTCTCAAGAGGAAATCTTCCGTTGTTTCCGTATATCGGGAATAAAGGTCTTTTTGTTCTTTTTTTCGGAAAGCCTTGACGGAAACGGAATAACCGCACAGAGCTTCGTCGTATGTCCAGGACGCTTCGAAATTACCGTCAATCAGAAGCGAATGAAGATTTTCAATATTATCCACCGACTCGCCTGCACAAACATAAGGACCGCAGCAAACCGCAACCTTTCCGTTATTTGCATAAATTTCAGGATTGCTTTCCACAAGGAAAGGACGGATTTCCAAATCCACAACCACTTCCCTGCCGGGATTTTCAATCACGGCATAGCCGTTTTCCATATAATAAGGCACATTCAAAGTATAATTTGCACACCAGGAAGGAATTCTTACACAAAGTTTGCCTATATTTTCCGTTTTCAGAACGATACGTCCGCTTCGGGGATAATCCGTTTTCTGAATAATCTTCATACCGTTCATCTCTGCTTCCGAATCCGCAAACTGATTCACGAAAACCGTATCGGTTTCATATCCGTAAAGATAGTTTCCGAGCGATGCAAGAACACGGTTCAGATTCGGAGGACAGCAGGAACAGCTGAACACCTCGGCGCGTGTGGGAATGGCAAACCGCTCTTTATGATCGGGTGATGGAAAACGCTTGTAATTGTTCAGATTGATTTCCAACGGATTTTCATAAAAGAAAGATTTTCCGTCCAGGGAAAGCCCGCTAATCATTCCGTTGTAAAGAATTCTTTCGATGATATCCGCATAAACCGAAAGATTTTCGGATTGCATCATCCTCTGCGCAAAAAACATAAGTGAAATGGCGGCACAGGTTTCTGCGTAAGCCTTATCATTGAGAAGATCGTAAGCAATCGTGAACGTTTCCAAAAGTCTTGTGGAACCAATGCCTCCCGTAAGATACATTTTTTTCTCCGTGATATCCGAAAAGAGCGTTTTGCATACTTCAAGCAGTTCCGTATCTTTGGTCTCAAAGGCAATATCTGCCATTGCGGCATACATATAGCAAGCGCGTACGCAATGCCCGACCGCTTCTGTTTGTTCACGGATCGGCAAATGAATCTGTGTCTGGGCAGGGAATCGTAAACCGATCATTTCCGTATCGTATCCGCGCACGTCCAGAAAATGTTTGGCAAGATTCAGATAACGTTTGTTTCCCGTTGCGCGGTACATACGAATCAGGGCAAGCTCGATTTCCTGATGTCCGGGCGAAGAAAATTTCGCTGTTTTTTCGGTTACGAAAGCTTTTTCAATGCAAAGCGCATACTTTTCCATCAATTTCAGGAATCTGTCTTTTCCCGTAGCTTCATAATAAGCAACAGCGGCTTCCATCAGATGTCCTGCGCAGTAAAGCTCGTGGCGTTCTCTGTCGGAAAAGCGGTTTTCCGGTTCGCACGTAATAAAATACGAATTGAAATACCCGTCTTCCCATTGATTTTTTTCAATTTCATCGATGATGGCTTCCACTTTTTCTTCCAGATCCGCATCGGATCTCTTTTGGAGAATATATGCTGCTGCTTCCATCCATTTGGCAACGTCAGAATCCCAGAAAATATGAGGTCTTTTCGGTTCTCCCTCTTTCCAATCACAGCGGAAAGCAGAAACTCTGCCCGTATCGTAAAATCTGTCATAAACGACTTTCATGGTAACGGATTCGTTGAGCATTTGTTTTTCATATAAAAAACCGCTCTTCAAGGTTACGTGCCGATATGAAAGTGTGATCATAGTTCCATCCTCCGTGATGCAGACTGTCATTTTGCCCAAAAGAACTTTTATTCATGATCATTATATCATTAAAAAAACAAAAAGTAAATCGTATTGAAAAAATTTTTTCAAATTTTTTCGGATTCGGAAATCGGCGATGTTGATTTCGGGCAATCTCCCTTAAATCAATAAGCGTAAATTCCCCCATCGGGTATCGTCCGCAAAAGATCGAAAACTCCTAAAGTCGATGGTACGGTTACCGGCTTGTATGAGTTTGATTGAATCATAGTTTTTATAAAATTAGTCTTGAAAAATAAATGTTGTTACCATGATTTATTTATAAAATACTATTGATTTTGGGATAAAAAAGGTATATAATAATCGTACAATTAAACAACGGGGAGCTTGAGCGCCAATATGCGCAGACAGGCTGAGAGGAAGGTATGACCTTCGACCCATTAACCTGATTTGGATAATGCCAACGTAGGGATCCTGAGCAATACGTGTATTCATGTGGAAGTTACCAAAAAGGTAACTTCCATTTTTTACTATAGAAAATTGCTCGAAATGAATCTCGCCGTTTTCCCGTAACGGGAAATGCAGAGGGGGACGGTAGGCGAGCACAGAATGCGGCACTGCCGCCGAGGGTTTCCGTTGAATGATTGAATATTTTATTCCGAACAATCGGAGAAAGAGGTAAAAATGCTTGGAAACTGTCTTGAAAACGTAAGAAAATCCATGCCCTTGGTGCATAACATCACAAATTATGTTACCGTAAACGACGTGGCAAACGTACTTCTCGCTTGCGGAGGAAGCCCCATTATGTCGGATGAACCCGATGACGTGGCAGACATCACCTCCATCTGCGGAGGACTTAACATTAATATTGGTACGCTCAACAAGCGTACCATTGAGGCAATGTTTGTAGCCGGAGCAAAATCCAACGAGCTGTCTCACCCTGTTCTGCTCGATCCCGTTGGTGCAGGAGCAAGCGCACTCCGCACCAAAACCTCCGTAGAGATCATGGATAAAATTAAGCTCGATGTTATTCGCGGTAATATCTCGGAAATTAAAACACTCGCGCTCGGAAGCGGAACAACCAAAGGCGTTGATGCAGATGCGGCAGATACCGTAACCGAGGATAACCTTGATCAGATGGTTGCCTTTGCAAAGAGCTTTGCAGCCAAGACGGGCGCTGTCGTTGCTATTACGGGTGCTATCGACCTCGTGGCAGATGCAGAAAAGTGTTACGTGATCCGCAACGGTTGTCCCGAAATGAGCCGTATCACAGGTACGGGCTGTCAGCTTTCGGGAATCGCAACCGCTTATACAGTAGCAAACCCCGACAATAAGACCGAAGCTGTTGCCGCCGCCGTTTGCGTGATGGGACTTGCAGGTGAGATCGGTGTTGCAAATATGGCAGAGGGTGAAGGAAACTCCTCTCTCCGCAACCGCATCATCGATGCGATCTATAATATGGATGCAAAAACATTGAATAAGGGAGCAAAGTATGAAGTGCGATAAAAAAGACCTGCTTTTATATGCGGTTACAGATCGTTCTTGGCTTGGAGAGCAGACTCTGTACGAACAGGTAGAGGAAGCACTAAAAGGCGGCGCGACCTTCGTCCAGCTTCGTGAAAAGGAGTTGGACGATGCCGCATTCCTCGCTGAAGCCATAGAAATACAAGAGCTTTGCCGTAAGTACAAAGTCCCCTTCATCATCAACGATAACGTGGAGATCGCAAGAAAAATGAACGCAGACGGCGTTCACGTCGGACAGAGCGATATGGAGGCAGGCAACGTCCGCACCATTCTCGGTGAAGATAAGATACTCGGCGTATCTGCACAGACCGTAGAGCAAGCCATCCTTGCCGAACAGCGCGGTGCAGATTATCTTGGTGTTGGCGCAGTATTCCATACAGGTTCAAAGGCTGATGCCGATGACGTGAGCCTCGAAACGCTGAAGGCAATCTGTAAAGCCGTAAGCATTCCCGTTGTCGCTATCGGAGGTGTCGGAAAGCATAACGTGCTAAAGCTTAGCGGAAGCGGTATCTGCGGTATCGCTGTCATCAGCGCAATATTCGCATCCGAGGATATCACGAGCGCAACCGCAGAGCTGAAGGCTCTCACCGAGCAGGCGGTATCAAAATGATCAAAGGTGCGATATTTGACCTTGACGGAACTCTCCTTGACTCGATGTCCATATGGGATACCATCGGAGAGGACTATCTCCGCTCTCTTGGTATCGAACCGAGAGAAAACTTAGCCGAAGTCTTCAAGACCTTCACCTTGGAGGAATCCGCCGAATACTATCGAACGCATTACGGCGTGATCTTATCGGTTGAGGAAATCGTAAATGGCGTAAACGGAATGATCGAGGACTTCTATCGAAACACTGTAACGTTGAAAAAGGGAGTTGCAGAGTTCCTTGAAAGACTGTCAAAGAACGGAGTAAAGCTGTGTATTGCCACGGTAACGGACAAATACCTTGTAGAAGCTGCCTTGACACGCTTGAAGGTCAGACAGTATTTTGGAGATATCTTTACTACCGCCGAGGTTGGATGCGGCAAGAACAATCCAAAGATTTATCGCACAGCACTTGCGCATCTTGGAACGCCAAAGAGTAAAACAGTTGTGTTTGAGGATACGCTACATGCTCTGATGACAGCCAAGAACGACGGATTTTCCGTTGCGGCGGTTTATGATGAACACGAACCGATGCAGGCAGAAATAAAAGCAAAAGGCGATTATTACATCACTGACTTTGAGATAGCACAAATCTAAAAATAAGCGGCAGACCGGGGGCACCACTCTCTGTCGCTCAAGAAAAAATAATGTTTAGGAGAAAAAATATGAAAACAGCATTATCAATCGCAGGAAGCGACTCCTGCGGAGGCGCCGGTATCGGGGCAGATATTAAGACAATGACAATGAACGGTGTTTATGCCATGAGCGCGATTACAGCACTCACGGCACAGAACACGACCGGTGTAAGATCAATTATGGAGGTAACTCCCGAATTCTTGAAGGATCAGATCGATGCGGTATTCGAGGATATCCGTCCCGATGCCGTACAAATCGGAATGGTTAGCTCGGCAGAGCTTATCAAAGTCATTACCGAAAGACTTTCCTATTACAAAGCGGAAAACATTGTAGTCGATCCCGTAATGGTTGCAACAAGCGGCGCAAAGCTGATGAAAACCGATGCGATATCGGTGCTGACAAGAGAGCTTCTTCCTCTCGCTACTCTTGTTACACCCAATATCCCCGAAGCCGAGGTTCTGTCGGGTATGAACGTTCATACCAAGGAAGATATGGAACGTGTGGCAAAGGTCATAGGCGATACCTACGGATGCGCCGTTCTTCTCAAGGGCGGTCATAGCATAAACGATGCCGACGACCTTCTGTATGAAAACGGAGAACGCAAGTGGTTCTGCGGTAAGCGTATCAACAATCCCAATACGCACGGCACAGGCTGTACGCTCTCGTCAGCCATCGCATCCAATCTTGCCAAGGGATATAGACCTGAAGAATCTGTGCAGAGAGCCAAGGATTATATCTCAGGCGCACTTGCGGCGATGCTCGACTTGGGGCAAGGCTCCGGTCCTATGAATCACGCTTTTGATCTGAACGGAAAATATGCGGAGGAAAACCGAAATGAAACTAATTGATAAAATGACAGTCGCAACTGCGGATATCTGGACTGAATACAATAAGCACCCATTTGTAAAAGGCATCGAGGACGGAACGCTGGACCGTGAGAAATTCAGATATTACATCATACAGGACTATCTGTATCTGATCGAGTATACCAAGGTGTTCGGCATTGGAATCGCAAAAGCCAAGAGTCCTGAGACCACCAAGCTGTTTGCTTCCTACGTGCATCTTCTGACCGATGGCGAAATGGATATTCACCGAGGATATATGGGTAAATTCGGTGTTACCGAGGAAGAGCTTGCAGGCTGCCCCCGTGCGCTTGACAACCTTTCCTATACCTCATATATGCTCCGTGTAGCCTACGAAGAAGGAGAAGCCGAGGTATTGGCGGCAATCCTTTCCTGTGCGTATAGCTATGAGGTAATCGCGCAAAATATGGTCAAGAATAATCCGAACTCCGTTAACCACGATTTCTACGGAGAATGGATTAAGGGATATGCAAGCGATGAATATAGCACGGAGAATGCAGAGCTTATACAAATGCTTGAAAAACTTACCTCGCATTACACCGATGAGCAGAAGCAACACATCGTGGATATCTATGTTGCCTGCTCACGCTACGAGCTTGCCTTTTGGAATCTTGCGTGGAATATGAGTGCTTGAATAACATGCGTTCAATAGAAAGATCAATATGATTGTTCATTCAAGTAATTACAGCACAAAAGGCTTGTTTTTTGTCATTCCGAGCGTGCCCTCCC
>JAFQEK010000059.1 GCA_017399025.1 Clostridia bacterium | reverse complement strand
GTATCGCAATCGAGCCGTCAAGTCCGAATTGGAGCGCGGTACACCAGATAACTGCAAGGATGATATAATACCATGCCACAGTTTCAAAAAGAATATTGAAAACGGATGTGATCGCCATCGCAACACCAATGACAGAAAGATATAATTTCATAATTTACCGTATACCGAAGTTTTGTAATGAAAAGTTCTGTGAGTTTTACCAAAACTCCGTAATTCCTCCTATGATGAAATGGTATTTTCAAATACATTTTACTACAAATTTCACAGTATGTCAATTGATTTTTCCGATAATCTTTTTATGGGAATACAGCAAGTGAAGGGAGCAAAATTACCAAAACGGAGAAACAGTGATTGGAAAGGGCGCATTGCGGTTGTTGACAAAAATGCGAATAAATAGTATAATAAAATCAAGATAACATGCTTGGATAAGGTCAATATGAAAGGAGACTTGCTATGAAAAAGATGAATCCTGCAGAGCTGTTTGCCGAAAAGATATTCAAAGCTCCCGATTTTCAGGAAAAATGGAAAACATATCTTGAAGCATTCGGAAATGATATAGAGCTGCTTTTTCCGGAGAAATATAAAACAAGAGTAACGTTTGCATCGGTTCTCCAAGAAATTTGCGATGAAAAATTTGAGGAAGCGCTTTCATCTCTGAAAGGATTTTTTCCGTCCTGTTCTTCGGAAGAAGAAACGAAAATTCTTTCCCGTCTGACAGAGGAATGTAAGAAAAAGATTTTGCCCGGGACGGAACCGCAAAAAAGCGAACGCTACCGTCGGTACAGAGAAACGCTGTTATCCAAAGGCTTTTCGGAAGCGAAATGGCAGGATGGACATTTCTTTCGGAAAACAACGGAGAAAGTTGCCTTTGCCGTCAATCTTGATGACGAGGAATTTTGTGTTACCGTTGTATACGGCTTTACCGTGATTCCGACAGGAGGGGAAGAATGGTTTGCGGAGAACGGCGCCGATACCGATACCTGCCATATAAGGAACATTCTTTGCGCGTGGGATGAAACGGGCGAAAACGAAGCCGGGCAAACGATTTCCGATTTTTATCACCAATATAAAAACGCTTCCAAAGATGAGATACTTGCTTTGAAAAAGGAAAGAGAAAAAGCTTTTCTTGCGCATTTCGCAGTAGTATTGAAACCGCTTGGATTTAAAAAGAAAAGAACGAAGTGGACGAAAGAATTGGACGGCGAACGGGCGCTTTCCTTTGAAGCGCAGAAATCGGCATATTCGGATCAGTATTATTTCAACGTTACGGTTCATTCCGTTTTGGATTTTTATGAAAGAAAATCTTATGAGCGCGTGGTTATGCATGACAGCGATATCTATAATTGGCAATTGATGACCGAAGAACAGATCAAAAATTTGGTTCAATGTTCATTGAAGGAATACATAGAACCCGAATTGAAAAAATGGAGTGAAAATTCATGACAAGAGAAGAAGCGTATTACGAACTCATCAAGCTTTTATGCGGCGAATGGGATTCCTACGACGAATGGCTGGACATACATCTGGAAATCGAAAATCCGCTTTCAGACATTGTTCTTGAATTGATTGACTGCCGCGATGATATAAAAGAAACGGAATACCGTCTGAATCTTTATTGTCAGGAAAAGCCGTTTGACGAAGAAAGTGTGTACCAAAGGCTCAGACTTGAAATTTGCGAGCAGTATGAAAAGGGCGAAATGAATATGGAGGACGTTGCTTCGGCACTGTGTCGTATTGCGAGGAATATTCCTTTTTGTGATTTTTATCTGGAGTGCAACTGTATATCGGATTATTATGATTTTATTGATGAGGGAATTGCAGATTCCGATGAATTTGATTTTGCATTGAAAAAATGGCTGAAAGACGGAGAACTTTTTCAGATCAAACTCATGTGGAAAGCGCTTTTTGAGCCGAAAAATGAAAAGAAAAATACAGGCTTTCGCAAAAGATTGAAAAAATTTTTCATGCGGTTGAGGAAAAAGGATAAAAATGTTTGAACTGACAAATGAACAAAGAAAATGTTTTGCTTTGCCTCCTGTGCAGGAGCATTGGGAACGGGTTAAAGTAAAACCAAGTCCGTATGACTCGTATGATACATACGCTTTTCTTGACGGAAAACATATCGTGAAAGTGATTCAGGTGTCGGATGTTCCGGGTCAGTGTATGTATTGGGAATACGGAGCGGATCAAATGCTTTCCGAGGACGGGAAGCACATTCTTCCGAAAACGGAAAAAGGAAAACCGCAGAATTTTACTTCCGCCGTGCTTCTCAAAAAAACGCCGGTCGGAACCGGACTTTTATTCTATCGTGATCATGTAGACATATTCAATTATGCGGCAGAACAATGCTATTATCGCTCCTATTATGAGGCTTTGAAAATCAATGATCCGGATGATTTTGCCGCTTGGGTTGCGGATTGGTGCTGCAATACGGGAGAAAAAGAACTGGCGGAAATCCATACATTTGCAAGAAGAACAAGAAATCATCAAAAATTCAAAGAAGGCGATTTTTTCCGATACAGAATCAAGCGCAATCTTTACGGATACGGAAGAATTCTTGTGGATTACGCAAAAATGCGGAAAGAGAAGATTCCTTTCTGGGATGTATTTATGGGAAAACCTCTCTGTGTGGCGGTCTATCATATCGCAACGGAGAATGTGAACGTAACACCGGAAGTACTTGTTTCCTTGAAAATGATGCCTGCGGTCATGATTATGGATAATATTTTTTATTACGGCGAGTGTGAAATCATCGGAAATATGCCGATCACCTTTGAAGAAGAAAATTGCACGGTGCATTATGGAAAATACCGGAAGTGGGAATGGGATGGCATCTGTTTTCAGCAAGGAAAAACGTTTGCCGCGCTTGAAAACGGAAAAATATTATATGATCATGATTTCGAAAATGCCGCAATCGGTTGGGATCTGCAAGTGGAGCTTCCGATTTTGTCGGAATGTATCCGAAAAAATTCAAATGCCCCCTATTGGAATATGATACATCCGTATCAGGCAAACACGGATTTGAGAAATCCGAAATTCAAAAAGGAATTGGAAGAAATCAAAATGCAGATGGGAATTGGGCAAGAGAGGTGAAACAGAATGTCCGTAACAAAAAATACTGCCGTATGCGATAATATAGGTCTTAGCAAAAGATTACAAAAATTTTTTATGCGGTTGAGGAAAGGAGACTGAACGTAATATGGAATTTAATCCGATTGATAAAGCAGAAGAATTGCTATATCTTTTAAGAGAATACAATCCGATTATTAAAAGAAAATCAGATGAAGAATATGAATGGATGGAAGAGGAAACCGATCTATGCATCGTGTTGATAAATCCGGACCCGAACAGTAAGCTTTCAACATTGGAAATTCTTTGCGAAGATGACGGAGAATTTACTTTATCATGCGGAGTACATGCACACTATTATCCTTATGACGAAGAATATAAGAGAATGTGTGAAATGGTGTTGAATATATTGGAGAATAGATGTTGTTCTGCAGATTTGCTTTACGGTGAAGGAAAAGAATGGATTATGGGAGGATTTTTCTGCCGCGAGAACTTGGAACATTCTACACAAGACATTTTTAATTTTGCATTTCATGAAAGCAAATATTTGAGTAAAAAGTTGCAAGCCGGATTTTGGGAAGCACAGTATGTTTTTTGGAATAGCAAATACGATAAAATTGTAAAAGGCGGAAAAGATATTACCGTATGCGATGAATGCGGCAGCGAATATCTTGCTTCAAAGTCGAAGATGGCCTCTCTTTGCCCGGAATGTGCGCACGTTCTTTACGGGTACGAAAATTGCAATCATGTGTTTGAAGACGGAAAATGTACCTTGTGTCTTTGGGACGGAAGCCAAAGTGAATATATCAAAAGTTTGAAAAACGAGAATAAACAATGAGGAAAGTATAAAATGAATGAGATCAGATATAAACCCATCTGCGATATCAGATTATACAGGAGCAATGTGGAGAATATTGAGGGAAATTCTCTTCCGGAATCGTTTGCTTCAGGGAAATTGAACATTATGACCACCAGAATGGTAATGAAATTGCGGGAAAAAGGCTTTTCGCTCGGAGATTTCGATCATCTGTATATCAATTTCACAACTTGTTTGGAAGACGGTGCCATACTTCCTGCCAAAAGAAGCATTGACAGATATGCTCCATGGTACAGATATTATGATATCGGAATTACCGAGGAATGTTATCTTCGATTGCCGTATGAAGATTGTTTTGATTTTATCATAGAACGGATAACAGCCTTGTTGAATCGGTATTTTTGCTTTGAAGAAAACTGTGAAGTGAAGCCTTGTATCGACGAAGCAATCACAAAAGGCGAAGAAATGCTTATGCTTTATAAAACAAAGCAGACATCTGCCATGAGAGCAGAGATTCATTTGCAGATGTTGGATAACGGGATGTATTGCCCGAATCTGTTTGTGTATGATCAAAACGGATCGGAAATCCTGCATCAAAAATTGCCATGTACGGTGGATTTTATGAGTTTGGGTGAAATCCTGCTGAGTAAGAAAAGAGTAGTTGTAAAACCTCGCAAAAATGATTTGGCGAGAAACCTTGAACCGATATCTTTTGAATTATCATAAATAAAATGTTGGAGAAAAACCATGAAAATCGCAAATAACATTTTGAAACATTATTTGAAAAACGTATATTTTATTACGGGTACCGCTTACGCGGGCAAATCCACCGCGGTAAAAATGCTTGCCGAACGCTACGACATGGTTTTCTGCGGAGAAAATTATCACATGGCGGTTTCTGAAATTGTGGCAACCCCCGAAACCCATCCCGATCTCTGTTATAACAAAATGCTGACCGATTGGAAAGATTTCGTTACCCGTACGCCCGAAGAATACGAGCGTTGGCTTTACAGCGTGGGCAGAGAAGCGGCAGAATTTGAAATCGCGGAGCTGATCTCTCTTTCAAAGGATAAAAAAGTGATCGCGGATACCAATATTCCTCTTGATCTTTTGAAAGAAATTTCCGATTATCATCATGTTGCCGTCATGCTTTCACCGCAGTCCATGAGTGTGGAGCGTTTTTTTGACCGAAGCGATCCCGAAAAACAGTTTTTACTGAATGTCATTGAGCGCTGTGAAAATTCCGAAGCCGTGATGAAAAATTACCGAGAGGGGCTTGCGCGTATCAACAGTAAGGAGCATTATGACGAATATGCAAACAGCGGATTTTTTACGGTGGTGCGCGAGGATAACGGAATCGATACGAGAGAATCCGTCTGCGATAGGCTTGCAAAGCATTTCGGATTGTCGAAATAAATGTTTCGGAAGGAGAATACCATGATTTTTAATGCCATTGTTAGCCTCTTAAAGCTTTGGTGTCAAAATAAGGCGAAAGTTTATGAAGCGGTATACGAAAAACACGGCGGAGTGACACATGTCGGTTATATATTGGCGAATGAATTGGATTTTAAGCTTTCTACGTTGATTGATAAATCTTTTGAAAGTGCAGTTGAACTGCGTAAAACAATTTTTAATTTGATTCCTGTTCATTATGAACCTGCTGTTTGCAATCTGAAAAATGAAACGGCAGAATATATTATTGAAAAAATTAATACCGGTTTTTGCGAATATCTGGAGGAACTCTTATCTAAAAAAGAATCTCTTGAAATGCCGGATATTCCGTATTACCGTGTAATTGTGGATGATGAAGCTTTGGGATTGATCGATAAATTCCGAAAAGTCTGGCGGTATGATGGCACGGACTATTGGTTTCCGCTGAAGAGAGATGAATCAAAAGAAAATTCTGATAAATTTTTTATTATGTTTGATTATCTTGAACCGTATATGAAACAGCTTGAACAGATAATCGGTTTGCCGCAAACGCATATTTACGGGTGCGAAGAGGAAGACTTTTTTTATCCCCAATATTGTACTGAAACATCGGAGTTAATAGAATACAGCGGAGGAGAATGCTTTTATACTGATAAAAATTTTTCATGGGCAATCTACTTTTCTCATGAAAATACGGTTTCCTTTGCAGGCTCCATTGTTCCCAAAGTTAAGGCGCTTTTGAAAGATGAAAAAGAACATTGGAATCAATGGGAATGGGATTTGGATTGAATTCTACTTGAAAATTGAAAAGCGAATCAGAAAAATACAACAAAGGATTTTTATATTATGATCATCGTACTTGCCGAAGCAAAAGACAAACAGAAAATCATGAAGCTTGACCCCCATGTTCCGCCGCCGCGTCTCGGAGAGTGTATTTGGCAGGGACAAGTTTACGTTCTGAAGGACGATTCTATTCAGAACGGAGGAAAAAATCATCGCTTGAAGAATCCCGTTGTCGGGGTTTTGCGTTACAGTCTGTTCTGGCAGACGATTCCTTTTCTTGAACTTTTGTATATCGAAGAATCTTACAGAAACCGGGGATTCGGTACGCAAATGATGAAAAGATGGGAAGATACCATGAAGCTTTGCGGTTATTCCTATGTAATGACCAGTACGCAGTCGGATGAAGATGCATGGATATTTTATGAAAAACTCGGCTATCGGAAAAAAGGCGGATTTTTTCCGCCGGAGCAGGAAGCCGAGGAATGGATTTATTGGAAACGGTTATAAGGAGACATATGATGGGAAGATATGACAGTTCAAAATACAGGGTGGTGCCCCTTGTTGAGGCAATCAAAAAGAATCAGAAAAATTTTGAAGCGTTTTTGAAAACCGTGGAAGGTCTTCCCGCTTTGATATGTCCGATGGAGGATGAGGCATATTTTTACGGCGATCATGAAAAACATCTGAAACCAAGCAAGGAGCATTTGCGGAATTTGGTCAGATACATAGCGGCAAAAAAATTTGATCGGGTATCGGGAGCCGGCAAAAAGAGGGAAGCTTTATACGGTATGTACGGCGATGTCGAAAGAGAAAAGGCAAAAAACGAGGCGTTCGCTTGCATTGATGCCGTGTATGACGAACCAATGCTTCCGAAGGCGTGGTATATTTTTGAGGGCGCAACCAATCCCGATATTTATATGGAAGGCGAGGATTATATCATTCTCTGCGAGGGTAAATGGACGGAATCTCATATTACCGAAAAAACAACGCATTTGCAAGGCAAGGACGAGCAAAGAAATCAGATGATCCGCCATATACAGGGCGCTCTTTGCGCAACCGATAAAAAAATATACGCATTTTATATCGTAGACGAGAATTGTACTTATAAGGAACAGCTGACGGCGCAGGCATTTGCGGAGCAGCTGGAAAATGAAACGATCAGGATAGATGAAAAAGAAAAGAAAAAAATTCTCAGTGCGTTTTACGGATATACCACGTGGCAAAAAATAAAGGAAGTTTTGCCGTTGGTACAATTTTTAAGCAGAGAAGAAATTGATCGGATAAAATCATAATTTGCTATTGCTGTACCCGGAAAAAAGAAGTATAATAAAAACAGAAATATTGATCAACGCATAAGCGATAAAATGACAGAAAAGGAGAATTTCAATGAAACGCGTGTATGAATTTTTGAAAAAAGCAGGTGTCTATTATCTGGCGACCGCAGAAGGCGATCAGCCGAGAGTCCGTCCTTTCGGAACGGTAAACGAATTTGAAGGAAAACTCTATATCCAAACGGGTAAAATCAAACCAGTCAGCTGTCAGCTTTCCGAAAACCCAAAAGCAGAGATTTGCGCATTCTTTGATGGCGCATGGATTCGTATTGCTTGCGAGCTTGTTGAGGATGACCGATTTGAAGCCAGAAAATCCATGCTTGATGCATACCCCCATCTGCGCAGAATGTACGATGAAAACGATGGAAATACCCAAGTGCTCTACATGAAAAAGGCGACTGCTGAGATCAGTTCTTTCAGCGATTCTCCTGTAATCATTGAATTTTAACGTGAGTTCGATGAAACAGAACGGTAAACGGAAATTTATTCGTGTAAAACCTCATCCGTCACGTTTTGCCGCTTTGCGGCATAATGGCGGATGAGACAAGTATCCATAAAACCATCATTGATTTTTCCATCGAACTCGCGTAATTTTAAGACAATAAAACAGCTGCAAAAAGGAAAGAAATCCTATTTGCAGCTGTTTTTAATGGGGAGAATGATGAAATGCTTTAAATATCAACCGCAACGGCGCGTTTTTCGTTTGCAGAAACGAAAGCGGCTTCCATCACGCGCATGACACGCATGGCTTGTTCGGCGGTAATGGTCAAAGGTGCTTTGCCTTCCACGGCATCGAGGAACTGATCGTAAACTACGGTCAGGCTGTCTTCTACGTCTTCGGGACAGGAAAGCGTAACGGTTTCCACTGATTTTGCGCTTCTGGGTGCCATTGTTTTGGTAGGTCCTGCTTTGGTATAGAAGATTTCTTCATCCCAAACATCTTCTTTGCTAATGTTGCGGATGATTTTACCGTCGCAATTCCAGTTATCAATCTGAATCGTACCCTTTTCGCCCATTACGTACCAACGGGGATGGGGGATATAGTGATTGGTTCCGACTTCCACGATGGCAATCAGACCGCTTTCAAAGGTCATCATCAGATGGAAATTGTCATCGACCTCGGGATATTGCAGACTCAGCATTTTGCAATAGACTTCTTTTACTTTTTCGTCGCACATCATGTAGAGAAGCTGGTCGATGAGATGTACGCCCCAATCCAACATCATACCGCCGCCGAGTTCTTTGAGCGTGCGCCATCCCTTGGGCATTCCGCGGGAGCCCTCCACGCGGGATTCAATGACGATGGGCTTGCCGATGATGCCGCTTTCCGCGTTTCTTCTCATCAGGACGAAATCGCGGTTGGTACGACGGTTCTGGTCAATGGTGAAAACCTTTTCCGTTTCTTTTGCGGTAGCCATAATTTCTTCCAATTCTCCGCTGTTCATGGTAACGGGTTTTTCGGAAATAACGTTTTTGCCCGCTCGCATGGCGGCAACAGATAGGGCTTTGTGAACATCATTCGTTGCAGAAACGAGAATAAGATCAATTTCTGGATCGCTGAGAATGTCGTCAAGAGAGCTGTAAACATGCGTACCGCGTGCAATCGCCGCATCGCATGCTTTCGGACTGATATCAAAAATACCTTTTACTTCCAGACGGCTGTAATTTTTTGTCAGATGGTCAAAATGGTTTCTGCCCATGCCGCCGAAACCGATAATGCCAAGCTTATGCGTTACGCCCACCACATCTCACCTGCTTTTTCATAAATAATACAGTCTTTCAGAAGCGCTACGGCTTTTTCAAGACCTTCTTTGGGAGACATCAGCGCATCTTCATGCTCAATGCTGATTGCACCGTCATAATCAACGGTTTTCAGCGCGCTGATGATGTTGTTCCAAACTTCCTTTCCGTGTCCGTAGCCAACGGTGCGGAATACCCAAGCGCGGTTTTTCACATCGCCGTAATTCTGCGTGTCAAGAACGCCGATCTTTTCTGTGTTTGCACGGTCAATCTTTGTATCCTTGGCGTGGAAATGATAGATGGCGCCTTCCAGCATTTTGATCGCCTCGCACGGATCAATGCCTTGCCAGAACAGGTGGCTCGGATCTACGTTCGCACCGATGATATCACCAACAGCGGCACGCAAACGAAGCAGTGTGGAAGGATTGTAAACACAGAACCCGGGATGCATTTCGAAAGCAATTTTTTTAATACCGATTTCCGATGCCAATGCGGCAGTTTTCTTCCAATACGGAATGAGAACGCTTTCCCATTGCCATTCTAAAATATCGAGATATTCCGGAGGCCATGCGCAGGTAACCCAGTTTGGATTTTCGGATTTTTCGCAGTCGCCCGGGCAGCCGGAAAAACCAATGACCGTATCCGTGCCGAGAAGAACGGCAATTTTCATGGCATCCACAAATTCTTCGTGGAATTTCACGGCGATTTCCTTGTTTGGATGTACGGGATTTCCGTGGCAGGCAACGGCAGAGATCTTCATGCCGTATTTTTTGAGAAGTGCTTTCAGTCCATTTATTTTTTCGGGATTGCCGAGGTATTCCTTAGGATCCAGATGTGCCTTGCCGGGATAACCGCCTGCGCCGATTTCAAAGCTGTCAACACCGAGCTTTTTGAGGTACGCAAGAGATTCTTCAAGACTCATTGCCGCAAGGACGGGAGACATAACGGATAATTCCATGATTTTTTCTCCTTTATTTTTAGTTTATATTTTCAAGCGGGGGTGTGAAGTGAACGCCTTGGATGATGCCGGGTTTGCTTACGGGACATGCCCAGCGAACGGCGTTGCGGATGATCTTCTGTACGTTTTCGTTCTGATAGGACGGATTGGTTTCGTGGCCGGGTTGAAAATAGAAGATTTTACCGTTCCCGCGTGTGAATGTACAGCCGCTGCGGAAAACCTCGCCGCCGTTGAACCAACCGATGAAAATCACGTCGTCAGGGTTCGGGATATCAAAGGCTTCTCCGTACATTTCCTCATCTTCAAGCAGAAAACCGTCTTCCACACCGTAAGCAATGGGGTGATTCGGTTTGACTTTCCAAATGCGTTCGCGCGCGTTGTCGCGCCATTTGAGATTACAGGTCGTTCCCATCAGGCGTTTGAAGATTTTGGAGTGGTGGCCGGAATGGAGAACGATCAGTCCCATACCGCCGAGAACGGCTTTCTGTACGCGGTCCACGATTTCATCGTCCACTCTTGCGTGGCCCATATGTCCCCACCAGAGAAGAACGTCGGTGTCTGCCAGAACTTCCTCCGTCAGACCATGTTCGGGCATATCGAGCGTTGCCGTACGTACCTCGATATCTTCACATTCAATGACGTTTTTCAGATATCCGTGAATACCGCCAGGGTAAAGCTTTGTAACGCGGGAATTGCTTTTTTCATGAAGATTTTCATTCCAAATCGTAACTTTCATAGAAAACTCCTTCTAAAAATCAAAGTGTGATCTCATGTCCGAGCGCGGCGGACTGATACATGGCTTCCAGAATCTTGATCATATTGACACCCTGTACGGGAACGAAATCGGGCTTTGCGCCGCCCAGAACATCAAGGAAATGGCGCAGGTTTGCTTCATGCTGGGGAATACCCTTCATATCGTCTGCAAGGGGTGTGATATCGGTAAGCTGTCCGTAAGACTCGGAAAAGATTTCCAGACCGCTGTGATTGGAAATTTTTGCGCCGGATTTCGTTCCTCGGAGCTCAACAAAATTTTCTTCGTTTTTGATATTGGATGCCCAGGAGAATTCAATCTGCAAACAAGCACCGTTATCAAAACGGATGAATCCCATTGCCAGATCTTCTACGTCAAAAATGCCATCGGCTTTCTTTTCGCCGAAAGAGGAGTGTATGGAATCGCTGACCTCCGTATCTGCGAATTTCGTATAGGTGCATCCGGTCACGGCAACGGGCGTGGGATTGCCCATCAGCCAGATGGCAAGGTCGATCATGTGTACACCAAGATCAATGAGAGGCCCTCCGCCGGACTGTTCTTTCGTGGTGAACCAACCTCCCTTACCGGGAATGCCGCGTCTTCTGATCCATCCGCAACGACCGCAATAGATATCGCCCATATTGCCGTCGGCAATATAATTTTTCAAAAACTTGGCAGTATTGCGGTGTCGGTTGTTTCTCATAGCCATGAGCACCTTGCCGGATTTGTCTGCCGCTTCTTTCATTTTCGTTACTTCGGCAACAGAAACCGCATCGGGCTTTTCCGTGAAAACGTGAAGTCCTTTGTTCAGAGCATCGACGGCAATGATGGAATGCAGATAGTTCGGCGTGCAGATATCGACGTAATCAATCCCTTCCATATTGAGCAGATCATGATAATCGGTAAATGCGGGGAAATCGTCGGGAAGATGGTAGCGTTTCTTGAAATCTTCAATCTTTGACGGTACGATGTCGCAGATTGCCGCGAGTTCCACATTATCCATTCTTCCGTACGCGCTCATATGAGCCCCTTTTGCGATACCTCCGAGACCAATGAGTCCCACTTTGTATGTTTTGCGCATTATTGATACCTCCTGTGGAGAATTTTTTGTTTGTTTTATACATTTGATATTATATCATGTTTTAGCTTTTTGTTCAATAGCTAAAAAAATTTTTTTGAAAAATTCTTTCACAGAAAAGTAATTAAAACATGTTTTTCCCTGACTG
>JAFQEK010000058.1 GCA_017399025.1 Clostridia bacterium | reverse complement strand
CGGACCGTCGGTCCCTACAATTTGAGAGAAAATCGGACCGTCGGGGACGCCGGTCCCTACAATTTGAGAGAAAATCGGACCGTCGGGGACGCCGGTCCCTACATTGTCTTAACTAAAACTTGACAGTGAAACCTGCGCGTGTCATCTTGAGCGTAGTCCGCCTGAGATTCCACCTTCGCTTACGCTTGGTGCTGCTTTGCAGTTCAACTTCGCTACGCTTCGCTCAGAATGACACAGGCGGACGCAGTCGAAACCCGAAGGGCAAACGCCAAAGGCGTTTGGATCTCGCGAAAAAGCACACTGTCAACTTTTAAGTGAGACAAGGCCCTACAGTTACACACGTAAATTCCCGTTTACCGTTCTGTTCTTCATCGGACTCGCTTTTGTTTTATATTTCTCTGACGGCAAACGAAAAGAGCGTCATTTCGCCCGTACCCGAAAATCGGAAACGATAGGGTGCGCGCACGCGGACGGGGATGGGGATATGCAAGGTTTGCATACCGCAGACGGGATATTCGGCAATGGTTTCCGAAACACCGTTTGAGCTGTATTCAATTTCTGTACGGAAAGAACCCGGTTTCGGAAAATCCGTTCGGATTTCCAGATATACGGGATATTTCGGTGCATGCTCTTCCATACCGAACCAAACGGTTTGCGCATGCCAATGCAAATCCCGTGCAGATTCTTTTTGCCATACGCCCTCTGATGTTACGGTCATGATCTCTCCCTTTTTTTCATTCAGGAAATAGAGCGTTTCTCCGTATTTACAGAAATATTTCGCTTTCATTTCGTCCTCCCTGTGCCAGAAATCATGCACGCGGTCATAGACAAACATCTGCGCGTCCCCGTTTTCGCCGTGGAGGGAAATATAATATTTACTATCCTGCGCACCCCCATGGGAAACGGGATACGCGGCAAGAGAACCCAATGCTTCGCTGATTTTTTTCGGCGATTTGCCGTCATAACGGTAAATACCGTCCGCGCTTCTGTAATACAAGCCGCCATCCGTCTGCGCAAGACTTCCCTCATTGCCTTTGGCAACGCCGGGAAATGCGAGTACATCCAGACGAAAGGACGAAGGACCTTTTCCGCTGAGGCTGTATACAAGATTTTCTTTGAAAAAGAGCGCGCTTTCCGCATAGGCGCACGCGCCCGTCCAATCGCCTCCGGCATCGGATTCGAAATAGCAGGAATCCTCATCCGTATCGCTGAAATAATAAAAGTTTTTGAAATTATTTTTCTTGGAGCCGTAAATCCGGTGAGAAACACGTCCGTTTTCATCGGTAATTTCTTCCGTTCCCCAAAGCCGTTCTTTGGCAACGAAAAGATTTTTCAGCGCGGGCAGCATTCTTTCAAACGAAGCTTCCGTTTCCTGTACAGAAGTTTTCTCTACCAGACCTTCAATCCAAAGCGAATGTCTGTCCACACTGCCGATAATCTGAATCCCGTTCAGATGTGTTTCCGATACCATACCGTCAATCCGTATGGCATCGCCTGCTTCAAAATACGTTCCGATATCTTCGCTGAAAATCCGTACATAGGTTTTTTCGACTCTTTCCGTGATTTTCCAACGCATTTGAACCCCGTCAAAAACCTTGAATGCGTACGGTGTCATGGAAGTATCCAGCCAGCGTTCGCCGCCGAGCAAGGTTTCCGTGGGCGCTTTTTCCCCGATGAAAACGTTTACGAAAGGAATGCCGTTTTCTCTCCAGAGCGAAAGCTCAAAATGATCTCTCATAATGGAAACGGAAATGCTTTCGGCTTCGCCCGGATTTTTCAGATTGATATATTTGCCATCGGGGAAAATCAGCAGATACTGTCCGAAAACAACAAGCTCTTTTTCCCCGGCAAACAGTGTGAGAGGATAAGATTTGTTTCCGATATAAAGCAGATTTCCGTTCAGCACGCAAAGCTCCTCTCCTGCCTCAATGCCTTTGCAGTTTTCGGCTTTTTCCCAAATCCCCCTGCGTACACGGGTGGAAAGATAAGGATATTTTTGCCCCGAAAGATTTTTCATATCGGAAAATGTGTTCTGCGCCGTACCGTCCTCTTTCCGATACCCCTCAAAACGGCGGATCGTTTTCGTTACGGCGCTTCTTTTGTTCAAAATGGGATGTGCCATTCGTTCTCCTTTCTGCGGTATGGAACCGTTCTTTCTGTTTGAAAAATTTCGATAGGATCCAAAGACTCGCTCCCGCCGAAATACTTAAATTTTACATCAGAAGTGCAAACAATCCTTGATCTTTTCATCGAACTCACGTCAGAATACGAACCGCGGCGCTCCCTTCGGTCTGTGTGTTCTGTGATATTCGCGCTCATAGGTTTCATAGAGATTGCGATACAGAACGGCGGCATGGTTATAGGTTTCCGTATCGCGGCTCCAATATGCCATACGGCATTCCAATTCATAAAGATACAGCAGATCGTAAGGAGATTCGATCAGTAGCGAAACCGATGTTTCCGTATAATCGGGAAGCGTTTGTTTTTCACTGTCCGTATAAAGCGAAAACAGCGAAGAGATGATTTTTTCATCCATCTTTTTCAGCCAACCGATTTTTTCCTCTTCCGTAAACGTATTGGGATATAAGCGATCGGCTGCCATAATTGCATGTGCAACCGTCATGGACATTCCTCCTTTCCTTGAACCTTGATCAAATTCCGGGCAATGCCGAACGGCTCGCTTCCCTTTTCAATGCTTCGGATTTTTTATCCAGACGTTCCTGCGCTTTCAGCGAGCGTCTGATTTCGTAAGCAACCTCGGGCGGTACGGATGATGTGGTTCCCCGGGGAAGCAAATATCCCACACCGCCGACACCGACATAAAAATTCGGTTCATCATGAAGATAACCTTTCGGAATATAAATTTCTTCGCGGGGAAGATTCGTTTTTGTCTGACTCATGGTTGATTTCCTTTCTTTTTTGTGATTTTTTGAAATAGACGGGGAGCGATTGCAAAATTGCGGTTTGATTACGGTTTTTGCATGACTAAACCATTTCCAAAGGCTCCCACTCTACATTTTACAAACCGAAATTCGTTCAAAAATTAATTTGCTTCATCGGTTGCGCTGAACGAAGAACAGCTCATAACACGGAGCAAGCGTTCGGGATAGAGGATGGTTGCGCCGTTGGTTTCCAATTTATAACCGATGGTGGAGAACTGATTGAGCGGACCGCCGACCTGTTCTTTGGTTTTGACGATCATTTCCAGCGCGCCGCCTTCGGGATCGATGATACCAAAGGCATCTTTACCGAAGAAATACGTTGCGTAAGTTACGCCGCCTGCTTTATTGGCGTAATCACCGTCCAGAACGGGCGCAAATACGTTTTCAACGAAACGGCAGCCATGCAATTCACCGATTTCACCGTTGAAAAGCTCGGTTGCGGCGGCATATTTATGCGCTTCCATCCATTCCTTGGATTTACGCAGATCATATGCCACGGAGGGATGAATGACTGCGTAATATTTACCGCCGATGGTGGGAACGCGGTTCTTTTTCATGATCGTAACGGCTTTGGCAACGGCGTCAGGCGTGAGGACGGACATTGCGGCAGAGGAAGCTTCCATTTCCGAGGGCTTGGTCGGTGTGGAAAGAACCTCACCGCTTGCCGCCGAAAGATTCTCGCAGTACATGACGTTGGTATTGACGAGCAACGCTTCTCTGATCAGCGTTTCCTGCGTTTGTGCCGCAGAAGCGCCCATTTCTTCGGTTGCGCCGAGAATCACGTCATCGTAAGCATGCAATTCCAGCTGATCGGTAACGGCGGCATACGTGCCATACTGTTCAAGCGTACCCTGTTTTGCGCTCATGCCGAATTTCTGACCGGTCGGAATCACACCCTCCTCCAATTTTTCGGCTTTGCCAAAGGTATTCCATTTTCTCCATTCCACGGTTTTGCCATGCTTGGGCGGCAGAATCTGCTTCTTGGCAAACTGCGCGAAAAACATTTCGGGACGGGCATTTTCCAAAAGCTCCGTATCGTAAAAGGTTTTCAGCTCGCCCGAAAGCGTGTTGACGGAATCAAATTCCGTTTTCGCGCCGCTCCCCGCGTTGATATAAGCCGCCGTGCCGTTGACCAATGTGCCGGCATCGGCAAAAAGCTGAAGGTGGAGTTTGTGTGCGGTTTTCAATGTGGTAAGTTTCATCATAATTTTTTCCTCCTGAATGATTTTGTTTTTTTGAATTTTGTTTTTGAATTTCGTTCACGTTGAACGGTTTTGAATGGAGATCTCCGTATGTTCCATCTGAAAGCTGACATTTCGAAAAGGCTTTCACGCCGGGAGAGCCGGACCGAGAGGGTTTTTACGTCTCAATATCAAAGTTTCTGCGTAATTTTGTTAACCCGGATAAATTTTTTCGCCTTTGGCGGCGGCTGTACGAATGGCTTTTTTGAGCGCTTCTCTGCGTTCGCGGCTTGCATTACGGTAATCAAATTGCATAACGGTCGGCGCTTTTGCCGAGATTCCGTTTTCCTGCGGACGTTTTGCTTGCTGTTCGGGAACGGACGGCTGTGCATACGCGGCTTCGGTTTGCATGGCTTGGATTTCCTTGCGGTGAATCGCATAATAAGCGTCAGCCGCATGAATCCCGTTTTCGGGCGAGGTCAGACGGGCAAACACGGGGTTTTTCAATTCCCGATACAAATCAAATCCGGGAAACGTTTTTTTGAGCTCCTCGGCTTCTTCTTCCAATCTGGCGATATGGCTGTAAATGGTCCGAATGATCTCGTCCGAAAAAGGCGGTGCTTGCTTTGCGGCGTCTTCGGACGTTTTTTCGGGATTTTTTTCCGTATCGGACGGTTCCGGAATTTCCTCCGTGTATTCTACGGAAATCATGGCAACCGGGTCTTCCGTGTTTTCTTTCGTTTGTGATGTTTCCGAAGAAAGCACCGGGGAACTTTCGGAAAATTCCTGCTCTGTTTCAAACATTTGTTCACCAAAAAGCTGTAAATCACACGTTCTTTTCATCTCTTTCACCTCCTTTCAGGTTTCCGTTGCGGTTGTAAATAAACGAACGCTTGCGGGATAGGCTTGCGCCAATAACGCATAACCCAGACACAAGGTATCGAATATCAGAATCACGGCGGCTTCGCTATTGGGATAAGAACCGCAGGAAATTCTTGCATATCCCGAATTCAAGCTCGTAACGGGATCAAAAATCTTACCTGCAAGCGCCATATTTTCAATGGCAGCCGCTAAAGTACAGGTCAGCGCCGAAATACCCGCGCAAACAGGATCGTTTCCCGAGCTGACGCTGTAAGCGTGCCCTTTGACGGTAACGGTATGCTGCTCCCTGTCATAAGTAACATCAATCATAAATAATCCTTTCTTTTCTTTGATTTTTTGTTCTTTTTCATGAATATTTGTTCGCCTTAAAAAACAAGGGAACTTATATTTGTAACTGTGGGGACCGGCGGTCTCGCTGCGGCTCGGGCACGCTCAGGTGTCTGCGCCATTCAGATGCGCCGCTTCGCCGTCCCGATGGTCCGAGCAATCAGATGTGCAATTTTGTTGAAGTTCACACGTTCCTTAACATGATTTTGTTCAAACGTTTCATTCGTTCCATGCTTCCTCACCCGCATGGAAAACGACTTCAACGATTGTGGGTTCGGAAGATTTATCTGCGCTCTTACGCAAATTTTCCATACGGATTTCCTGTTCGCGGATATCGGCTTCGGATTTAATGCCCTTGATATCGCGTAATTCTTTGAGCGCGGCTGTAAAATGCTTGAGGGTATTGCCATCCAACGTGGCAACGGTTGCCAATGTTTCGCTGATTTTTTCCAGAATCTGATCGGCAACCTCCATAATTTTACCGGCAGACAACGCATTTTTTTCAGATAAGGACGGTGTTACGGAAACGGATGGCATGGTTTGCAAACGCTGTTCACGAAGCAAACGCCAATTTTCTTTACCGCCTCTGCGTTCGATCCTGTGTTCGGAAATATTGTATTTGGCGGCAAGCTTGCGGTAACTGGTGTTACCCGAAAGATATTCTGTTTTGATTTTTTCCCAATCTGTCATGAAAACCTTCTTTCTGCAACCCGGGAACGGTTGCTGTTTTTTTTGATATTGGAGTGAGAGCTTGCCCGGAATCACGGTGCCATTACACTCACTTCATTGGATCTGCGCTTCAAACGGAAGTATCGTAAGCATACCATTTCAAAATGGTTTCATAATGGTTTTTCACGTAAAATCCCTTGTAGTTAATATAATCTGCCAAACGCCTTACGTAACGGTTAAAGCCATCCCATCCCATTTTTTCCAGAAGCGCTTCGATCTGCTCATCGGTCAGAAAAATCACGCCTTGACCGATTTCACCGTAAAGGCATTGAATCTTTCTTTCATAAGATTCCTCGGAATCATCGGCATCGTCATCCTCTGAAAACGGTAACGAATCCGCACCCTCAAGAGGACGTATTACGTCCTCATTAACTTTACTTAACTTAACTTTACTTATAACTTGAGGCTGCGGTTTGCCAACCAACGGTTGCCCATCCATCAATCGGTAACAGTTTTTCTCATCCATATAAACCATACGCTTTTCTTCCACGAAATCGGTTTCCTGATAGCGGTCCTTTCGAATGGTGTTATGCACTCTCCAATGGACGATCAGAACCACACCCGAAGAAAATGAAATGATGTAATTGGAATCAATCAAGGCTTTCATGTGATATGGTCTTGCACCGAAATGATTCATAATTCCCTTTACATCCGAAACGAAGCCATCATCATCGGCATTCAGAATCAACATAAAATAAAGGACTTTTGACTTATCGGGCAGGCTTAAAAATTGGTTGGTTGCGATTGTTTTTTTAGAAATCATTCTGCGATTTCCCATGAAAAATAACCTCCTGTTTTGTATGATTTTTTGTTCGGATATCTTGACGGATTTTTTCGCAGTCTTGCAAAAAGTTGATGTAACTTTGCGCAAAATCTCGCAAAATACAAACAAAATTCTGCAAAATCTTGTTTTGAACTTGCCGTTTTTCATGAGAAATCCGATTTTGGGGAAAATTTTGTGGAAAACATCCGATTCTTTGCAAAATTGCCCTGTGGAAAATCTTGTGGAAAATCAATTCTGTGCAAAACCATGTGGAAAAGGTATGGTAAAACATCTGCATACTGTGTGGAATCCTTTTCGAAAGGCTTCTTTTTACATTTTGTTTGCAAAAATGAATATTTGTTCGTTTTTGACTGAAAAATAAAAACCAAACTTGGTTTTCCTCAAAAGAATCGATGTGCAGAGAACGTTCTGTTTGTTCGGATCCGATCATATGTTCTTATTATACCACACCAATAATAACTTGTCAAGTCATTTTTCAATATTTTTTCATTTTTTATTCCATGGGAAATTGCGTAAAATCAACCTCGCCGTTTTACATTGTTTGGTTGCAGATGAAACGCAGACAGGCTGAGCACACAGCCTGCAAAGCAAGCCGTTATCCTGTGCAACAGCATTTACTTTTTAAGACTCATTTTATAAAAACTATGATGCCATCGAATTTCTGTTACTAAAACTTTTTTCTTTGCCAAAAAGAAAAAAGTTGCAAAAAAGAAGTTGGCGAGCTTGGGCAGCTCGACCGCCTGTGCAGATTTTTTGCTTTCAGCGGAGATGAACTTGTAAAAATCGAGACGCAGGTATGCTTAATTCTCACTCGAACGCTCG
>JAFQEK010000057.1 GCA_017399025.1 Clostridia bacterium | reverse complement strand
GGGTGCTGGAATCTTGTGGGGTTGGTGGAGTTACCGGTGATGGAAACACCAACGTTTTCAAGCTTCATGATTGCAACGCCTTCGGGAACGTTGTCGGAACCATAGCATTTAACATCTGCGCGAGGACCGTTGGAGTAAGGAGTTTCCTTAACAACGGTAACTTCTTCGGTGTTGTTATCAAATGCAGTCTGAACGTAAGTAAAGCCGTTGATTCTGGAAATGATCATAGCAGCATCCTTGCCAAGACCGTTGAGGATAACGCGGAGGGGTTTTACACGAACCTTGTTTGCGTTGAGAGCGATTTTGATTGCGCCTTCAGCAGCAGCGAAGGATTCGTGGCCTGCGAGGAAGCAGAAGCATTCGGTTTCTTCGGAAAGGAGCATCTTGCCGAGATTACCGTGGCCGAGACCTACTTTACGGTTTTCAGCAACGGAGCCGGGGATACAGAAAGCCTGAAGACCGATACCGATAGCAGCAGCGGCATCAGCAGCTTTGGTGCAACCCTTTTTGATTGCGATAGCAGCGCCTACAGTGTAAGCCCATTTTGCATTTTCAAATGCGATAGGCTGAGTTTCTTCAACGATTTTGTAAGGATCAATACCCTTAGCATCACAAATTTCTTTGCATTCGTCGATGGAAGAAATGCCGTATTCTTTAAGAACTGCGAGGATCTTCGCCTCACGTCTCTCGTAACCTTCAAATTTAGCCATGTTCTGTTACCTCCTTACTGCTTTCTGGGGTCGATATAACGGACAGCATCCGCAAATCTGCCGTAAGTACCTTTGGATTTTTCGTATGCTTCGTTGGGTTCCATGCCCTTCTTGATGAAGTCGGTCATCTTGCCGAGGGAAACGAATTCGTAACCGATAACCTGATCATCGCTGTCGAGAGCCATTCTTGTGCAGTAACCTTCGGTCATTTCGAGGTAACGAACACCTTTTGCTTTTGTACCGTACATGGTACCAACCATGGAACGAGCGCCCTTACCGAGGTCTTCCATGCCTGCGCCGATAACGAGACCGCCTTCGGAGAAAGCAGACTGTGTACGGCCGTAAACGATCTGGAGGAAGAGTTCTCTCATTGCTGTGTTGATTGCATCGCAAACAAGGTCAGTATTGAGAGCTTCGAGAATGGTTTTACCGGGAAGAATTTCAGCAGCCATTGCCGCGGAGTGAGTCATACCGGAGCAACCGATGGTTTCAACGAGTGCTTCTTCGATGATACCGTCTTTTACATTGAGGGAAAGCTTGCAAGCGCCCTGCTGGGGTGCGCACCAACCGATACCGTGTGTGTAACCGGAAATGTCGGTGATCTGTTTTGCCTGAATCCATTTACCTTCTTCGGGAAGCGGAGCGGGACCGTGGTTGGGACCTTTTGCTACGCAGCACATGGATTCAACTTCATGGGAATAAACGAGTTCTGCCATGGGTGTGTTCTCCTTTACTTTTAGAAAAATTTTTAATTGCTGAAAATTTTGCTCAGAATCGATGCCATCAATCAACGAACGATGGTACCGTAAACAACGCCGGAAGCGCCTGCCGCATTGGATTCATCGGTATCGATGTGCATTGCGGGGGCATAGCTGGAAGAAACGCGGACAACAACGCCGTCAAAAATCAAGGGACGCGCGGTGTCAAGCTGAACTTTTACGATTTCTTTGTCTGTAACACCGAGATCAGCAGCCGTTTCGGGTGTAAGGTGGATGTGTCTTTGCGCTGCAATAACACCTTCCGTCAAAGTAACGGAACCGCAGGGACCAACGAGTGTGCAAGCGCCGGAACCCTTGATATCACCGGATTCGCGTACGGGTGCTTTCACGCCGATGGATCTGGCATCGGTGAGAGAAACCTCAACTTGAGATTCCTTTCTTGCAGGACCGAGAACGGACATTTTGAGTTCGCCCTTTTCGCCTTTTACGGTTACTTTTTCTTCACAAGCAAACTGACCGGGCTGGCTGAGAGCTTTTTTTACGGTAAGCTGATGACCTGCGCCGAAAAGAATGTCAATGTGCTCAGCGGACAGATGGAGGTGTCTTGCGGATGTTTCAACGAGAATTTTGTTTTCCATTGGTATGTTTCTCACTTTCTCGACGAAGACCGTCGTTATGATAATGTATTTGATTGATTCCGTTTCCGAACGAAAATTCCCTGTTTTTCGTAGGTGGATGGAAAAAAGAGAATATGGCCGGAAAACAGAGGCTATCCGTAATTATATTATAACGCATTTTTGCGTGATTGTCAAATGGTAGTTTGCATTATCCGCGCAAGCTTATGTAATTTATGTGAACAAAAGAGAAATTTTTTCTTCTTTTTCCATAATAAATTGCAAATGCGCTTCCAGACCGCATGTACGGACACAAAGAAGCAACTCTTCCGTATTTTTTGCGTTTTGAATCTGCAAAGCACAGCTTTCGGTATGCGGCATACGTGGGTGGGTATTTTTTTTCAAGGCTTGCAGACAGGATTCGATATAATATTTCAACTGCAAGGTACTTCTGTCTTCGGGGGACGACAGAAAATGACGGTATACGATATCCAGAAGCACGTACGCTTCTTCGCGCAGACGGGAGAGGTTTTTCGGCGTATAATTTTCCCATTTCTGTTCTTCCAGAAATTTTTTGAAAGATATGGGAATACGGGAGGCATAGGGTTCTTCCAGATTGCCGATGATATAATAGACTTCCGCAATGGCTTTTTTATGTTCCTGACGTTCTTTTTCTTTTTGAGGATCCTGTTCCACACCGCTTAAATTTTTCAAATTTCCTCGGATTCTTTGTGCTTCGGCTTTTTCTGTTTCCGATAAACCGTTTGGCAGCAGTTCCAAAATTTTAGAAAGATTTTCCGTCATGGCATCGTTGTTCATGGAAAAACCTCCTTCAAAGCATAAATGATCTCTTAACATTACTATTATAAATGATTTTTTCTTTCTTGTAAATGATTAGAGCGCAATTTTTTTGTAAAAAATATAAGATATTGCGAAAAATCAAAAAAAGGAGAATGATTTAGAGATGTTTTCCATGAAAAATCATGCGGGAGAATCCCAAGCTCTTCCGTTCCCCGTAGCGGAAAGTGAAAAGGCGGGAACTGTGCTTGCGGAAAAAGACGGGGTGGTTTTATCCTGTCTGACCGTGATCGGACAAATCGAAGGGCATTATCTGTTATCCGATAACCAGAAAACCACG
This sequence comes from Clostridia bacterium, assembly GCA_017399025.1. Classification (GTDB taxonomy): domain Bacteria; phylum Bacillota; class Clostridia; order Oscillospirales; family CAG-272; genus QALR01. The sequence goes on along the minus strand of JAFQEK010000057.1, from coordinate 8,691 downwards.
AAATATGAACATGTACTGCCGTTGCTTGCCGCCGTGGAAGAAAATCCGGAAATTGACGGACTTCTGCTCATTATCAATACAGTCGGCGGCGATGTGGAAGCGGGACTTGCCATTGCGGAGATGATTGCTGGGATGAGCACGCCGACGGCATCCGTTGTGATCGGAGGAGGACATTCCATCGGGATACCCATTGCGGTTTCCTGCGACCGTTCGTTTATTGTTCCGAGCGCAACCATGACACTGCATCCTGTTCGGACAAGCGGAACGGTTCTGGGTGTTCCGCAAGCGTTTGCGGGACTTGAAAAAATGCAGAACCGTATCGTTCGGTTTGTTACGGACCATTCCTCCGTTACGGAAAGCGCGCTGAGAAAGCTGATCTTCCGTACGGATGAAATGGCAACCGATGTCGGCTCCGTGATTGAAGGAGAGGAAGCTGTGCGGATCGGATTGATTGATGAGATCGGGGGGTTATCCGGCGCGATGTCCTGGCTTCGCAGCCAAAAAATGTCCGCGAACGCTCGGGGAGGTGAAAAACCGATTTGAATTTGAGTAAAGAAAAAAGACTCTTTCTCGGAGGAACGCTTTCCCGTGACTTCAAAGTGCGAAATTTGTTGAAATTTCTGTTTGGCGGTTTCGGTTACGGTTTGATTGAAGTGATCTGGCGCGGATATACGCATCCGAGTATGGTGATTACGGGAGGACTTTGTTTTTCCATGATTTGTGCTATCAACGGTAAACTTTCGGAACGCTCGCTTTTGATTCGGAGCGCCGCTTGTACGCTCGGTGTTACAGCAATGGAATTTTGCGTGGGAATATTGGTCAATCGTATTTTTCAAATGAGTGTTTGGGATTATTCCGATAAATGGCTGAATTTATTCGGTCAGATCTGTCCTTTGTATTCCGTTTTTTGGTTTGGCTTGTGTTTGCTGCTCTCTTTTATGCTTTCAGGAATCCGTCTTTCCGTAATCTCTCCGAATTTTCAGAAATAACTTTATTTTTTCACAATTGTATGGTATAATAATATAAAATGTTTTTATGTCATGAAATGAAGCGCAGGGAATGGCTTACGGTTCATTCTCTGCGCGGGAATATAAGATCTGAAATGAAAAAGGAGATGCCTTATGAATTTTTCGAATAAAGTTGCGGCTTTTGCCTGTGATTCTTACGATGAAGAGCGCCTTGCGCAGATTATTCGTACGCAAATGGATATATTCGGTTATGACGAATCGTTTTTTGCGGGAAAAAAGGTTGTGATCAAACCCAATCTCGTCATGAAAAAAGCACCCGATGCGGCGGCAACGACAAATCCTGCGATGCTTTCCGCTTTGTTGAAGGTTCTTTCGGAGCGCGCATGTGTTCCTTTGATTGCGGAAAGCCCCGGAGGACTTTTCAACCGACAGCGATTGGAGGGAATTTATCGTGTTTGCGGCATCGCATCTGTTGCGGAAAAACACGGTGTTCCTTTGAATTATGAAACGGATGCGGTCAATGTTTCGTTCCCGGAGGGTAAAACCGTCAAAACCTTTCATATACTGAAATCGGTTGCCGAAGCGGATGTGCTGATTGATCTTTGTGTGCTGAAAAGCCACGGACTAACCAAAATGAGCGCCGCCGTGAAAAACTTTTTCGGCACGATTCCGGGAATTGAAAAATTTGAAATGCACGCCACTTTCCCTGATTATAAGGATTTTGGCAGTATGATCTGCGATCTTTGCGAAATGTATTGCCGCACGAAATCCGTCATTGCCATCACGGATGCCGTGATCGGTATGGAAGGAAACGGACCAACCGCGGGAACGCCCAGAAAGATCGGCGCTGTTCTGATGAGTTCCAATCCTTTTGCTTTGGATATCGTCGGAGAAACTTTGCTCGGTTTTGCGGGAACGGTGCCGATCGTGCGCGAGGGCGTATCGCGCGGACTTTGCCCTGAAGATCTTTCCGGAATTGAGTTGATCGGAGATGACATCCGTCCTTTGATGATTTCGGATTTCAAGGAACCCGACAGCGCGCAAAACCGCGCGCCCTCTTTGCTGACCAGATTTTCCAGCGGAAAAATCGGAAGATTTTTCATGCCTCGTCCGATTGCTATGTCCGAAAAATGCAAAGGCTGCGGAGAGTGCGTGGCTTCCTGTCCTCAGCATACCATTGAGCTTTCCGTGAAAAACGGGAAAAAAATTGCGCGCATTCGCCATGCGGATTGCATAAGATGTTATTGTTGCCAAGAACTTTGCCCGTTTGAAGCAATAAAAATCAAGAAAAATTTTCTGATCCGTATCATCGGTTCTCTTTAATTATTGCAAATATCTTTATATGTTTTGAATGAAAAGAGTGATATACATAATGGAAAAAATATCTGTACTTGCTCCCGCGAAAATCAATTTATATCTTAATGTCGGCGCACGCCGCGCAGACGGTTATCATGAAATCGAGACCGTTATGCAGACCGTTTCGTTGTTTGACCGTCTTGAGGTAACAAAAAATCCGATTTCCGAAAAAAATGAGATTCTCTTGTTTTGCAGAGATGCCAAAATTCCTTCGGATGAAAATAATCTGGTGTACCGTGCGGCTTTGGCTTTTTTTGAAGAAGCAAAGATAGAAGAATACAACGTAGAATTTTTACTTGAAAAAAGGATTCCTTCCGAAGCGGGATTGGGAGGCGGTTCTTCCGATGCGGCGGCAACGATTCTGGCGTTAGACCGTTTGTATCATACGGCAATGTCTTTGGATACGATGTGCAAGATCGGAGTCCGTCTGGGGGCGGATATCCCGTTTTGCATCAAAAAGGGTACGGTTTACGCAACTGGAATCGGAGAAATCATGGAAAGCGCACCTCCCATGCCCGATTGTGCATTTGTGATTGCCGTTCCCAAAGGAAAGGGAATCAGCACGGGCGCGGCATATAAGGCACTGGATACGCTTCCTGCTGATGAAAATGCTGTTTCTTTTGCAGATTTCAAAAAAGCGGTTTCAGCTTGCAATCTGGAAGCGATGTCAGAAATGCTTTACAATAAATTTGAAGCGGTTACTCCCGAGGAAACAGGGTCGGCACAGTTGAGAGAAATGCTCCTCGCCACGGGCGCGATGGGTGCGCGTATGAGCGGAAGCGGTTCTTCGGTTTTTGCTGTTTATCCCCATATCGGCGCGGCGCGAAAAGCAAAGGTGCAGCTGGAAGATTCGGCTGATGTTTTTGTTTGCGAACCCGCAAGAAGGGATTATCCCTATATCGAAGCCTGACGGTACGTCGGGCGGTGGCGGATAAAATATGAAATCCTCTCGTATGTTCGGAAAGAACGTCGGGAGGATTTTTTTCCGGAACATTGCTTTTTCCTTTTTTGTATGCTATGATAAATTATAGAAAAATTACGGGAGGGTATCTTTTTGAAACAGAAAATCATTGTATTGGGCGGTTCTTTCAATCCGCCGACAAAAGCGCATCAAGCATTTTTGCTTTCCGCTGTCGAAGCACTCGGTGCGGATCTCGGTATTTATGTTCCCGCACCTTACGCATATGTCAAAAAGAAAATGAATAAGACGCCGTATCCAAATGAAGTAGTCGATGAAAAAATACGTATGAATATGCTTCTTGCCATGGCGGCCGACGATCCCCGTTTGCGGGCGGATGATCTGGAATATCACAGGAAAGGAATGACCTATACTTATCATACATTGGAGACATTACAGGAAAAATATCCCGATGCTGAGCTTTATTTCCTGGCAGGCGCGGATAAATTGAAAATTATTCCGAGATGGGGCTATATTGATGCCATTCTTGAAAAATTTCATATTATCGTTACCGACCGAGACGGTATGAATGCATGGACGGAAATCGAATCCGATAGCATTTTGAGCAAACATAAAGACCATTTCCGAGTGATTCCTCTTTCTGATGATCTTTCGGGTATCAGCGCCACTGCCGTACGGGAAGCCATCCGCGCACAAGATGAAACAGCGTTGCGAACGATTTTGCATCCTTCTGCTTTTTCGCTGATTCAAGGGAAAAATATCTATACCGTTGACAGTTTTCGGGGAGAATATTTTTTTCTCAGTAATTTTGCACCTGCTTCCATTATCTATCGGGGCATTTCCTATCGCAATGCGGAAGCTGCTTTTCAGGCGCAAAAATGTACGACAGAAGAAGAAAAACTTGCTTTTTCAAATTTATCCGCGGAGGCGGCAAAAAAGCGCGGACGGAAAGTTTCTCTCCGTTCGGACTGGGAATCCGTCAAGGAAACGCTGATGGAGGAAATCATACGGGAAAAATTTCTGCAAAATCCGTCTCTCGCTCAAGCGCTGAGAGATACGGGCGATTTGGAATTGAAAGAAGGCAATGCGTGGAATGATACCTTCTGGGGAATAAGTGCAAAAACGGGAGAAGGAAAAAACCGTCTTGGCTGTATTCTTATGAAAATCCGTACAGAACTGCTTTCGGTTTTTGCATGAAAAATACGGAAACATTTTCATAATCTGTCATTTTTCTATTGCAAACGGCTGTCGGATTGTGTATAATATTTTTCGGAAATTTAATTCCAAGGGGGTGTTCGCTTGCTCGATTTCGATGAAAGAATTGTAAAATATGCCATTGTGGATATCGGCGCCAACAGCGTTCGAATGAATATTTATGATATAGATACGCTAACGGGAGAATTTTCCGTTTGCGCTTCGGCTCGGAGTATGCTTGGTCTTGCCGCTTATGCAAAAAACGGTACGCTTTCCAATGACGGCGCAGGAAAACTGTTTGCCGTGCTCCGTGAATTTCTGGCAAGAGCAAACAGCATTCCCTGTGATTGCTTTTCGGCATTTGCAACCGCTTCTCTGCGAGGACTTTCCAACAGTAAAAAAATTTTGCGCGATATCAAAGCGGGACTCGGTATTGAAATTGAGATCATCAGCGGCAAAGCGGAAGCGAAATACGATCATGCTGCCATCCGTTTTCGTTTTCCCGAAACAAAAAAGGGTGTTTTAATTGACATGGGCGGCGGCAGTACGGAGATCGTTCACTTTGAAAATGACCGTGTATTGCACGCTGTCAGCCTGCCCATCGGTTGCGTTATGCTCGGAAAGAATTTTACAGAATGCTCAAAAAAAGAACCGTTTCCGGATGAAACGGAAATGGAAAGCATCTGTACTTATGTCCGGAAAATTCTGTCCGCGTATCCCGAATTTCGTCAGATCGGCGGAACTGCTTTTCTGATTGGCGGAACTGCGCGTGCCGCAGCAAAACTCAATCTTTCTCTTTCCGAAAAAAAGGAACCGCTTCCTGACGGATATGTCTTTTCCGTAAATGCGCTCAAAAAAACAGCGGACACCGCTTTTGGCGATATCCGCAGAGGAGGAAAATGGCTCAAAGAAACCGTTCCCGACCGAATCACTTCCATTATCCCAGGATTGGTTGCTTATCTTGAAATCTGTGATTATATGTTGCTTTCTGATTTCGTCATCAGTAATGCGGGTGTTCGGGAAGGGTATCTGATTGATTTTATCAGGAAAAATTTTCTCCGAAAAACTCAAGAATTTTAAATTTCAATTTATATTTCGGATGATCTGCGTTGGTCAGCACACCGATCTGATCGGAAGTGAAGCCCGTTTTGATCAGTGCTTCTTCTGTTTTTGCCGCATTGGTGCACAGTGTGGGAAACAGGACACACCACCAATTTTTGCCTTCCGCATTTCCGATTTTGATTTGCAAGGAACGGTATACACCTGCGGGAAGACTGATGTTTTCATAATGGCGGGTAGGATATTTTTCGCTTTTCAGATATAATTCTGCCGAAGATTCTTCCCCGAGCGCTTCCAGCGTTTCGTTGCAGACCGTGCGTAAATATTCCAGATTGTTTTCAATGACGGAAACGGCATCTTCCTGCGCTTCCGTGCCTTCCAGAAGCACACGGAGCTCTTCCAGTACACGGTCTCTCACAAAAAGCTTTACGCTTTGATCATGCTCGCTGTCCGAATTGGCAATGACATGTAAACGTACCGTATTTTCATAAATTTCAAAATCCGTTTCCGACGGCATAAATCCGCAAAAGAGGCAGCAGGCGAGTAAAATAGATGTAAAAATAACCAGATATTTCATAATGGTATCCTTTCTTTCCGATATCGCTTGGCGATATGTATTTCCTTTCGATAACACGAGTATTACCCGTATAAAACGAAATTATTCAAAAAAATGAAATTTTTTCGAAAACGGCAAAATTTATGCCGTAACGATACCGATGGATCAAAAAAACCCGTTCTCTGCCGAAAAGGCATCGAACGGGTACGTGCTTATGAACCATTGATCAGACAAAGGCCGAAATCCTTGATTCTTGCGAGAATTTCGCGGAAATCACGATACATTTGTCCGGAATAAACATCAAGATCCGCGCAGGCGCCCTTGGCTTCCATGCCGAAATCGTCGGCGATGTAAAGTGCACGGTAAAGATGATATTTTTGTGTGACGGCAACAATAGAGTCCAAGCCGTAAACTTCTTTTGCACGGAGCATGGTTTCGTATGTGGAATATCCCTTGGGATCTTCCAGGATCGCTTCCCCGGGAATGCCGTTTTCTATCGCGTAAGCTTTCATATGGGTAACTTCACCCCATTCTCCGCTGTCATCTCCCGAAAGCAGGAGCCGATTGACCTTTCCTTCATGGTAAAGTGCGATGGCGGTATCCATACGATCGCGGAGCATATTGGAAAGTCTTCCTCCCTCATGGACCTTGGCTCCGAGTACCACTGCACAGGTTTCTCTGTTTTCGAACGAACCGCCGATCTTTCCGAAAGTGGTTCCGATTACAATACAATTGATGGTGAGAACAAAAGCAATCGCCAAAGCTATCGCCGCACCCAATGCAATCAAAACAAGATATCGTTTTTTCAGGCGCGTCATCTCAAAGCTCCTGCGCACGCATATTGATATTATGACGGAAGTTGATCAATTTTCTGGTATATTCCGTTTCCATATAGGGACTGGTGATGATAAAGTCTGCTGTGGATCGGTTGTTTGCGATCGGGATGTCGTAAACTTGCGCAATACGGAGCAATGCTTTTACATCGGGGTCGTGCGGCTGTGCCTGCAAAGGATCGGAGAAAAAGATTACAAGATCAATTCTTCCTTCTACAATGCGGGAACCGATCTGTTGGTCGCCTCCGAGGGGACCGCTGTTATATCCGCGGATCGGAAGTCCTGTTCTGTCGGCAATCATTTTTGCGGTGGTTCCCGTTCCGCAAAGAAAATGATGCTCCAGAATTTTTTTGTTGGCCATACACCAATCGATGATTTCCGCTTTTTTGTTGTCGTGCGCAATCAAGGCAATACTTTTTTGTCTCGGCAACGTACATTCAACATATTCATTTTCAAACATAATATAACCCTCCGTTTCCAATATACAAATTTTAGTTTTATACCTATATTCAGTTTAGCAATATTCCCGTGTAAAGTCAAGAAACTTTTTATAAAAACGTGCGGACTTTTCATGGTTTTTCCGTCAGTTGCGAGGAGATGTTCAGAATCTTCTTGCATATCCGCATTTTCGCCAAAGCTCTTCCGTTGCGCGCCTTTCAGTAAAGCCTCGGCGCATGGCAAGCGCACGGGGCGATGAGAGAATTTCTTCAACGGAAACATCGTTTTCCAGAATATTGCCAAGCGTAACCGCGCCTTCCCGATCCAGACAGCAGGGAATTACGCGTCCGTCGCAAAGAATGCCGAAATGATCTTTGAGACCGTAACAAAAGACGGAATTACCCATATCGCAGGCTTCCATATCGGGCCATGTAAAACGCGTGTCATATTCCAGATGCAATTTATCGCGGATGCGTGCTCCCCGTTTTCCCCGTGTCCATTCATTCGGAAAACGCTCATGAATCAACGCTTCGGTTTTGATATTTCTGCCACCGTCAAAACCTTGATTCCAAAGTCTGAGCACTGTCAAAACACCGTTTCGGCTCGCATAATCGGCAAAATCCAGACAGTCCTCTATATAGCGAAGATAGTCTTCTGCTTTTCCGTCTTCAAAACTGTGGACGGAAATATTTACCTTATAAATTCCTGCTTCCACGAGTACTTTTCCTTTGCTTGCAAGCAGGGTTCCGTTGGTTGTGACTGCTGGATGATATCCGTTTTCATTGGCAATACGGATAAAATCGGGCAACAACGGGTGTGTGAGAGGTTCCCCCATCACATGAAAATATAAATATTTGGTAACCGATTTTAATTTTTCCGCAATGATCCGAAATTCGGATTCGGTCATTCTGCGCGGTGCGCGCTTCGTTCCCGGACAAAAGGAACAGCTGCGATTGCAAATATCGGTGATTTCTACATATACCCTTGAATACATTTTTCTCTTCCGTTTCCTTTTTCATTAATATCATCAGTATATCACTGTGAAAAGTATTTGTCAAGAACACATATTTTCGTCCCAGGGCAACAGCATTTACTTTTTAAGACTAATTTTACAAAAACTATGATTCCATCGAATTTCTGTTACTAAAACTTTTTTCTTTGCCAAAAAGAAAAAAGTTTCAAAAGAAGTTGGCGAGCTTGGGCAGCTTGACCGCCTTTGGTAGACTTTGCACTTCCAGCGAAGATGAACTTGTAAAAATCGAGACGCAGGTATGTACATTATGGCGCAAGCGCCAAAATGTGAAGATTACCCCTGCTATTTTTATGCCATAGGAAATTGCGCAAAACCGACCTCGCCGTTTGCGTTGC
>JAFQEK010000056.1 GCA_017399025.1 Clostridia bacterium | reverse complement strand
TGCTTGCATCAGTGCAATCGCTTAGAATTCTGTCAATGTACATTAAAGCACGGTTACGATTGAGTTCACGGACTTCTTCCGGGAAGATTCCGTTGTACAGAAAGATCTCATTGGCGTAGAAATCCATCAGCTTATACGATGAAGGATGAAGCATCAATGCCTTTTCGATCAAAGCGATGGATTGTTTATGATCACCGCTGGCAGCGACCGTATAAGCTTCATCGTACAGTAGATCGATCTGCTTGGTCTTACTACTGATATCGACACCCAAAAGTTGGTCGGTGGTGACATTAAAGATACTGGAAAGCGGCGCAAGGAGAGAGATATCGGGTGCTGTGCGATCACATTCCCATTGTGAAACCGCCTTGGGAGAAACACCAAGATATTCAGCCAAGTCCTCTTGCGTCAGGTTTTTGGCGCGGCGGAGAGATTTAATGGTAGAACCTATAGACATAATTCTGTCCTCCTGTCATGATAATGTCAAAAGCGCTTTTGTAAATATAGTATAACCCATAATTCTCAAAAGCGGAAGGTATCATTTTGATAGAAAAAGTATAGCGATACTATACTTCATTATATCACATTTTTTGTTACATACAAAAGGAAGAATTATCTGTTTGCACTCTGGCGCGCTTGTCTTGATACAAGTTGGTGTACTATCAAATTTCTGTGATATAGTTTTTTCTACTTTCCCGACGCTCGTGTCCGGGGCAAGCATAGCGCGTGGCAGTCCGCGCACAGTCGGGCAGAAGCCCGAACCCACTATACGCAGAGACGAACGGTTATTTTTTATAAAATAAAAAGCTATAGAACGGCATCTTACCAATGTCATTTTATAGCTTTTTTCATATTCTGTTTATCTATAATACCAAAATCCTGCGGAAAATATCCTTGATTACTTTGAGGCAAAAACAACCTCAATTTTATCCGTAACGGTAACCGTTTCAAAAAATACGGTGTCCCCCTCCTGTGCAAAGGCGGCGGGCTTGCCGTCGATCAGAACGGCACTGATTTTTCCCGCATTGCCGATACGCAGAGAAGAAAGCGTAAGCGAACCGCCGTAAAGCAAGACCGACGCTTGCGTATCCGTTTTCATGAAATTACCCCAGCCGGTGCCAAGACTCCAGAGCGCACGGAAATCTCCGTCCGTGATCGGAGCAAAGCCGATGGTTTTCCTCGGAAGATCGAACGTAAAGCCGCTGAAAATGGGAAGCATTGCAAAGCTTGCCATGGCGCGCGCGTAATTATTCCCGCATTCAATTTCATTCCAGGGATTCCGTTTTTCTCCATCGTAACGGTTCCGGATAGCGTGAACCGCCTGCAGTCCTTCTTCAATAAAACCCTCGCTGATCAGCAGTCCCGCAAAAGCGTATTCAAATCCCGTCATACATTCTTCGCAATACGGAATCGGAATAACGGGCTTTTCCACACCCTCGGGATAATCGCAGATAACCGTACCGCCTTCATCGTTCAAAGCAAAAACGCGCCACATATTGGCAAATTCGCGCAAATTCGGTTTGAAATTGTTTTTGAACATATTACAAAGCGCGGTCTTTCTCTGCTCCTTATCGAAAATATCTCCGAGTCCCAAAAGGTTTGCATGCCACTGACCGAGCATCTGGTCAATTTCACATCCGTTTGCAATCTGATATTTCAATTGTCCGCGTTCTTCGTTCCAATAATCGGGACAAGCAAAACGCTCCGTGTATGCTTTCGCAGAAAGATCCACATTCTGAATAAAATATTTTCCATTAAAAAGATTTTCTTTGGTATAAGCGTAACCTTTTGCAAAAAGTGCGCGGTAATCTGCCGCCTTTTCCTTTTCTCCCAGATAATCCGCCATTTCTGCCGCCGCAGACAAAGCGGCAAGATAAAGACCTTCCAGCCATGAGGACGGTCCGAAAAGCTCCATGTCAAGCGTATGATGCTGTCTGCCCTCTAAAATACCATCCCGATCAAGATCCCATTGATCCGGGTTTTCTTCGCTCCATGCATAAGCGAGTATTTTCTGAACGGTGCCCCAATGCTTTCTCAGCCAGGCATCGTCGCCGCTGATCTTCCATTCGCGGAAGGTTTTGACTACGGTAAGCATGGAACCGTCCACGCAGGCGCGTGTTTTAGAAACGCCTCTACCGAGAGGAAGAAGGGTTCTAAAGCCCATTTTTCCGTTTTCTTCCACATCATAGCGAAATTCCGTTTCTCTGAGAGAACGTTCCAGATCGGGAAACAGAAAACAAAGTGCGTAAGCATAGCTCCACACGTGCGTACAGGTTCCCTCACAGGAGCCGATATTGGTATGTACACCTTCCCAACCGTAAAATTCACCGTTTTCCAGGCGAAGGACGGTCGGAGATTTCAAAACGGACAGGGTGGAAGAAATTGCCTCAATGACAATGGGATCCAGCGTGGAGCCATACAGGGTATCACGGAAAAGCATCGTTTTTTCAAACAGCATACCGTAATGCTCCAGCGCGTAAAAAGCAGAAGCCGCGGAATTTTCAAAGCGTGTGGCGTAATAATTTTTCCAAGTAATGTCCCTGTCTTTTTCATCCTTACAGCGCCACCAATAATTATAACAGTTCGGTACGTTCCAAGAAAGAAGAAAGCGCGTTTTTTCACCCGGAACAATCTCAGCGCCAATGGAAGCGTAATCGCCTCCGCGCAGTGAGGGATGATCGTAATGACGCGCGGAAAGCCCTCCGTGTGTCATTTCATACCAGAAGGTTGAAACGTGATCGCGCCAATTGCCCCGATACCAATATTCCTGCGAAAACGCATTTTTTCCGTCCACGGCAACACAGAGATCCCCGTAGGCAAGATCGCTTTCGTCCGTTTCGGCATGACGGAGCATAACCGCATGGTATTTTTCATGCGGACAAATTTTATTTTCCGTTTTAGCGAAGGGATTTTTTACGGAGAAAACCGCCGTATACTTCACGTTTTCCTCCCCGCCGTTCACGCTGATATCAAAAAATGCGGCAGGAATACTTGAATTTTCGGAGTCCAGAGGAATCATCGGATTCCACGCGGTAAGAATGACCTCTCCGGGGAAAGTTTCATCCCGAAACGTAAGCGTTGCAATGGGAAATCTTCCGTCGAAAGCCACGTCCTTGAAATG
>JAFQEK010000055.1 GCA_017399025.1 Clostridia bacterium | reverse complement strand
TTAGGGATTGTTTGAAAAATAGCGATATGACCAAAAGTGAGGAATTTTTTCGTAGAACAAGCTGATTTTTTGCAGAAATACTGGATGTATTTCAAAGAAAATAAACGCAGTTATGCGAAAAAATAACCGCTTATTGGGCGTGTTGTCATTTTTCAAACAAGCCCTAAGCAAAAAGGATATTATTCAAAGCATTCGGCATATTTCGGATTCCTGCAAATGGCATCGACAACTTCTCTCCGATATGTCCGCAATTCCTTTTTCCAAAAATCATCTCCGATAGGAGCAAGATTTCCTTTGCATATTTTCGGCAATGCTGAGATCAACGGAGCGGAATATCGATATTCATCTTCATTATAGATACGCATATATTCCTTACAATGATCAAAGCCCCTATCAAAATAATTGAGAACCTTTTCCATACTGCCATCGTTGTCCATTTCATATTGAGCCAAGGTCAAATACGAATTTCCGATATCCCAATGCCAGCTTCCGCATCTGCCGTCAACAAAAACCGATTCGTAAAGATTAATCACCGACAACAGAACCTGTCTTCCATATTCAGAAGATGAGACTGCAGGTCTTGTAGCCACAGCTTCGGAAATAGCGAGTCTAAGATTTGAAAGAAGGGCCATAATTCTTTCGCCTTGATATCTTGCTTTTTCTTCACCGACCGTTGCCAAAGGTAACAGCACTTCTTTGCAAATGACAAGTGCGTTCTGAGCGTTAGCAAACGCTTTTGCTTTTTCGTATTCACCCATTCGGCAATAAAGCGGTGTTATTTGACGAATGGCAATTTTGCGATCTTCTGAAGATAGATTACATTTCAAAAGCTTTTCATAAACGCGAACAGCTTCTTGCCAATAAATATTTTTGGAGTTGTATTCAATATCATCTTCTATGATGCCAAATGAATCGGAGGGATGTCCTTTTGCTCCGTATTTATTCCATCCCCACATATGAAGTGCTTGGGCAAGCTTCAAAAGAATTTGGGGCTCGTTCGGAAATTCCTCCGAAGCCGTACGAAGCATATGAATGCATTCTTCAACATCCTCGGATAAGCTTCCCGGATACATAGTAAATCCTTGTTTCGTAAGTGTTTTTGTTGCCTCTTCAAGAATTGCTTTGATTTTCTCCTCGCGTTCATCCTGATATCCAAACAGCTCGTCAATGGAAATATGAAAATAATTCGCAATCGCAGGAATCATCTCCATGTCGGGATAACTACCACCCGACTCCCAGCGTGAAACGGCCTGAGCGGTTACACCGAGAGTTTCCGCAAGATTATCCTGTGTGCGTCCATCTCGTCGGCGCAGTTCTCTGATTTTTATACCTATGTTCAGTTGCATAAAAAGTTCCTCCTTGAAATAGCTATCACCGGTGTGATTCTATTATAGCGCATATTTATGAAAAAAACAATTCTCAAATAGTTGTTTGCAACTCAACCGATATTTGATTTTCGAAACAGCATGGAAAAACCCCGCCATAGGCGGGGCACAAATCTATCTTATCTATACTTTTCTAAAACTGCCAGATAATCGGGATGATTCAAAAGCTCCGCTCGTTTACCCGATACAGCATGGATATGATAATTCAGACAGGACATAAAAAGATTTTCCCGTATGGATTCCGCACGGTAATCAAAGGCGCGGTTTAAAGCTTCATTTCCTGATCTCAGCTCTTCAAGCTTTTTTGCTGCATACAGATTTTTATCCATAACGGCAATCACTTGCTCGGCGGTTCCGCCGCGGTAATTCAGATCGTTTTCCATTCTGGCAAGAAACGTTTGCGCAATCATAAGAAAGAACGCTTCTCCGGTTTCTTCAAATACACGGAACATCAAATCTCCGTAATGCAAGGCACGTTTGGTCTTTTCCTCCATGGAAAGCAATGGATCAAAAAATACGGTTCTTCCAAGCTTGTCCGCCGCAAAATCAACGAGCTCGTACATATTCTTTCGCACATGAAAATAATATTCTTCCGTATCTTTGGCAAACAACTGCTCGGTCTTTTGTCCGCTCGTAATATACCAACTCATAAATTTCGTTTTGTAAATTTCGAGTGCTTCTTCGGTCTTCCCTTCCGCGTAAAGAATTTTTGCGCGCATATTCCATGCATCGAGCCGAATATTCTCCTCAGTACAGCCGTTCAGAATCTTTTCGCAGATGGCAAGAAATTCTTCTTTGTGCGCAATCAGTACAGCGGGATTATTATCTGCCCACTCGCCTCCGATGTTCCACATATAGTAGTGCATAATCCGATAATCATTCGGATAATCGTGATATGCCTTGACAATGATTTCACGTCCGCTTTTTCTGTGTCGGTTTTGGATATACAGTGCAATCACTTCATCAATCTCCGCTTGAATCTTTTCCTGATTGTAACCCATCAGCTCATCAAGTGTAACGCCAAAGAAATATGAAAGCGGCTGAAGAAGCGTAATATCGGGATAGGTTTCCCCTCTTTCCCATTTACTGACCGCCGCGCAGGTTATATTCATCGCAACAGAAAGCTGTTCCTGCGTGATATTTTTTTCCGTTCGCAAACGCTTGATATTTGCGCCAATCGTCATTTTCATCATGATACCTCCGTTGAAATAAAAGTAAGCCGACGTCTGCTTCTGTTTGTATTATAACACAAAAACAGATGCAGTAAAAGGCATTGTCAGGAAACGCAATGTTAACTCAAAGTTAAAAAAGCGGGCAACGCCCGCTGGATAACGGCTTGCTTTGCAAGCTGTGTGCTCATCCTATCCAAGTTTCACTTGTATCGAAACAATGCAACCGGCAAGGCTGGTTTTGCGCAATTTCCTATAGAATAAAAAAGCGACAAAGTGCCGCTTCAAGCTGTTCGCCTATCCAAGTTTCGCCGGTATCGAAACAATGCAAACAGCAAGGCTCATTTTGCGCAATTTCCTATGGCATGAAAAAATATCTCCGCCGGCACAGCAGAGATATTTTCAGCTTTTAGATTCAAACACCGTATTTGATTTTGATTCTTCCCAATTTCTCCGAAAAGGGTTTTGCGAACAAAATCAAAAAAATCACGTTGGAAACGGCATACAAAGCCGTGTGAGGCAAGGAAGTCAAGAGCTTTGCAACATAAAGCGAGGGAAGAAATTCGCCCGCAAGCCAAACGGCGCTCCAAACGTCCATCAGCAAAGAAAATAACACAGCTGCAAGAATACCGTAAAAATACAGAAACAAACGGCTCCTTTTCAACGGGAATGCAAGAATGCCCGCAAAAAAGCCGATCAGTCCCCAAGCAAGCATTTGAAACGGTGTCCACGGACCTTGCCCGAAATAAAAATTGGAAATCAGCGCGGAAAACGAACCGACAAGAAATCCCGCTTCCGAGCCGAGAAACATTCCCGAAAGCACCGCAAACGCCGTCACGGGTTTGATGATCGGGAACATTCTGCCTACGACGGAAAGCGCAATCATCACGGCAACGATAACCAATCGGCGGCTTCCGATTTTTTTCTTTTCAAATCCGCAGAGAAACAACAAAATGGAACAAACCGCCACCAAAAACGAAACGAGAGTATGGTATTGGCTTTCCACGGCGAAAATGCCGAGCGCGACAATGGCAGGAATCAGAACGAAAGGCAAAACCATGCGCAAAATCCGCCGTGCGGAAGCGTTTCGGATCACAATCATTCTTTTTCCCCCTTTTCTCCGTTGGCAAGGCAAAGAGAAACCGCCTCGGAAACGGTAACGGTGTTTTCATAATAGCCTCGCGTCATTCTGCTGACAGGCGTGGTATAAAAACGGTTCTCCGAAAAGAATTTTTTCGGTGTATCCGAAGAAATCAGCTCTCCGCGGAAGAATAACGCCACACGGTCGGCAATCTCTGCCGAAAATTCCGTATCGTGCGTTACCGCAATCACGGTAACATTTTTTTCTTTCAAAGCGTGCAACACCGCAATGATTTCGGCTTTTGCATAGGCATCCAAGCCTTTGGTCGGCTCATCCAGCAAAAGAATCTTCGGCTCGGCGGCAAGAATTTTGGCAAGCGCAACAAGCTGACGCTCGCCTCCGCTGAGATCATAGGGGTGTTTTTCAAGTAAGGAAGAAAAATCATACGGAAAATCAGCAAGAGAAACATCCGAATCCTCAAATTCGTCCCGAACGGTATTGCGTAAAAACACAGTGGTTACATCCTGAGGAAGATATGCCAGGTTCTGCTTGTACAAAGAGCCGTTCGTATATTCCTTTAATTTTTTCCCGAACAAACGAACCGTACCGCTGTAAGGTTTCAACAGTCCCGATGTTACACCAAGCATAGTGGATTTCCCCGCACCGTTACCGCCGAGTATACAAAAACATTCTCCTTCACAGACAGAAAAACAAAGATTTGAGAGAATATCCGCACCGTTTTTTTCATAACGGAAGAAAACACGATCCCATTCCAATACTTTTTTTCTTTTGGGAAGCATTTCCTCGGAAAGTGTCTGAATTTTATTCCGATATGTACGGCGGATCCATTCTCTCCCCTCCCGAACAGTCAACGGCAGAACTTCTTTTTTACCGTTTCCAGAGAGCGCATGGGAAACACGGACCGCACATGGCATGGAAAGCAAAAGATCCGCTCTGTTTTCCAATTTTTTAACTGCTTCTTTCGGCGGTTCAAAAGCAAAAAGTTCCCCGTTTTCCAGAATCAACAAACGGTCGGAAAGAGGCATCACTTCCTCCAATCGATGCTCGATCAGAATAACGGTCAGAGAAAATTCCCGATGAAGTTTATGGAGTGTTGCGATAAAATCCGAAGCAGCAATAGGGTCCAATTGCGCAGTCGGTTCATCCAGTAAAAGGATTTTCGGATTCATGACCATCACCGAAGCCAGATTCAAAAGCTGTTTCTGACCGCCCGAAAGCGACGAAGTATCGCGGAAAAAAAGATCCTCCATACCGAAATAGCTCGCCATTTCCGCCACACGCCGACGGATTTCATTTTGAGGCAGATTACGGTTTTCCAAGCCGAAAGCAAGCTCGTGCCAAACCTTATCCGTTACGATCTGCTGTTCGGGATGCTGCATGACATACCCGATTTCCGATGCAGAATTGACTTCGGCAATCGGGCTTCCTTCCAAAAGAATCTCCCCCTTGCGTTCACCGATAGGCGCAAGCTCTTTTTTCAAAAGGCGTAAAAGCGTGGACTTTCCGCTTCCGGTAGCACCACAAACCGTCAGAAATTCCCCCTCCTCCACCGAAAACGAAAGATTTTTCAACGTGGGAGTTTGATTCATCGGATAATAAAAACTTAAATTTTCGATTGTAAGTATTTCCATTTGATTTTTTCTCCTGCTTCTGCCGCTGTCGGTAAAAATGCGAGCATGATATAAGCGATATATGTCAAAGTTGATATGAATGAGGGGGCTTGCGCCCCAAACGTCGGATAATATTGAAAAGCAACCGCTTCCGTTGCAAGTCCGTAAACGGAAATCAGGAAAAGCGCGCCGATCAACATAAGGTAAAAACCGTCCTTACGGTAAAAACGGAAAACAGCAAAGGAGCTTCGTTTTCCTTCCCCGTATCCCCTCGCTTCCATACTGTCTGCGGTTACGATTCCGCTTTCCAATGCCCAGGTAACCGTAACGGAAAATACGCGCATATATCCCCGAATACGATCCATCGCGTTATCCTCTTTGAAATATCCCATGGCTTTCTGCGTCTGCGCCGTTTTTTTCAGCTGTGCACCGAAAAGCGGAATATAGCGCATTGCCATGGAAAGAAGGAGGGCGATCTTGGGCGAAATCCTGCCGAACAGATATAAAATTTTATCACTCGTCATCAGTTCGGAAAAGCTTCGGAACCAATACAGCGTTGCCAGAAGCATAAGTGCTGTTACCGCGCCGTAGATGCAGGCTTCCTTCGTAACGGGATTTCCATTCAAAACAAAAAGAACGGTCGCTCCGTTATGCTGAAATAAAGGATTGAGCAACGCCGCCAAAAGCGCAAGCAAGAAAAGAGGCAAATGCATCCCCGTTCTCTTCCCCGCATTTCGCAGAAAAAAGAAGCTCAGCGCTCCCGCAAGAGAAAAAATCTGAATCACGGGATTCATGGAAAACATGGAAATCCCCGCTGCGGCGGCAAAATAGAAAAACAGAACAATGGGATTGAGATGTGTCATATTTTTATTCCTGCGGGATGTCCTTTCCTTGATTCAGACTGTAATGCCACACGACCGTGTCTCCGTCGGAAAGCGTATATGCAGCGCAGCCTACAGAGGGAGACTCTCCGTTGACAAGATAAATCCAACCGGAAAGATCTCCATGGTCAAGCTCATAAAGATATCCGAGTCCTTGAATATAAATCAATTCTCCCATACCGCCATATTCCATTTGGATGCGGTTTTTCCTTACGGCTTCCTCCAAAATATCAAAAACGCTTTCGCCCTCGGCAATCTCAAATTCCGTTTTTTTCAGAATGACGCCGTCTTCAGGAACATGGGACAGATCGGTACGGTCAGTCAGAACATCACAACGAATCTCCAGCGTAACCGTTCCGATCACATTTTCCTTCGGTGTTTGCGATTCTCCGTAATAATCATCCGCACTTTGGAAATCCAATGTGAAAACAAGCAAACAAAGGACCGTGCCTATAAGCAAAACAAGCAGAAAATTCTTATAATGGCGTTTTTTGAAAATCAATAACAGCAAGCAAGCGAGAACTGACACCGTTGCAATGACAGTCACTGCATATACACGCCAGGAAACGGAATCTTCTTCTTTTTCCTCCTGAGGCATATATACGATGTGAGAAAGATCGTTCAATTCTTTCAATTGATAAAGCGAACCGTTTTCCAAAGCGCAAAGCGCAAGAAACACCTGTGCCGTTGCTTGCGCACTCGGTTCCGTTCCAAGCGTATGGGAAAAACCGCCGTCAACGCATCGGAAAGACAGCATGGCATCCAAAACGGTGGCTTCGTTTTTAACGAATCGGCTATCGTTCAGTTCTATGCCGAGAGAAGACATCGCAATAAGAACCTGTGCGCAGCTTTCGGCATTTTCCACACCGTAATTCATAAATCCGCCGTTTTCCGTCTGTGCTGTCGAAAGGCGTTCCAACGCTCTTTCTATCACGGGCTTTACACTCTCTTCATTCCGATACGGAGCAAGCGCCTGCAGAACCATCGCCGTTACGTCCGCATCAAAAACGGTTCCAGTTACAGCAAAACCGCCGTCATCCAGTTCCTTCTCCAAAATACGATCGACAATATCCGCACAAGTCATGTCCTTGGGGGAAAAACCGTTTTCTGCAAGATGAAGCGCATAAACATAGCTCATAATGCCAAGCTTGCCAACGCATTCATCAGCAGTCTTTTGTACGAAATCGGAGGAATATCCGCTTGCGAGCAGGGTCAGGGCATATTTTTGTTTGGTAACGGGATTGGTGATTTCTTTTTCATTGACGTATTTAACCAAAGCGCGGGCATACGCGGAAAAATCGTATTCTCCTGTTTGGGAAAGTCCAAGAACATACCATTCCGAAACACCTTCGAAAGACTGCGGAAAAACGGAATCGATCCATTCCTGTACGCTTTCTTTCTCTGATTTTTGAAGCTCGCAGTCTAAAATACCGTTTTTGACATCCGAAAAAACGAAACCGTCAGCAAAAACGGGAGTCATCACGCTTGCGCAAACGAGCAGCGCGCAAAGCAAAAAAACAAAAATTCTTTTATGCATGATTTCTTCTCTTTTTCATGATGATCACAACCGCAGCCGCAATTGCCGCAATGACAGCAATGGTAAGAACGGTCATCGCAAGAAGCATCTCCCCTGCATCCACACAGACAATGCAAACGGGCGCGACAAGCACCTTGGAATCGGATTTTGCGCTGACCGTAATATCGCCCCACATTTTCACAGAAATTTCCGCCTTCCCGTTTGCATCGGTAACAATACCCGAATCCTTTCCGTTGACCAGAATTTCAGCGCCCGCCAAAGGAAGTTTTACGGTATTCCAGTTTTCATCATAAGTATTTGCATAAAGAGTAAGTATTACCGTATCGTTGATTTTCGCAGAAACAGAGGTCTGATCAAAGAAGCAATATACATCGGAAAAGCTTTCCGTATCCGTATAGATGAACGCCTTGATATGATCGCCGACCTGAACGGGATCGTAACAGCTCATTGCAGAGCTATCATTCACGCAATAACCATAACCGCTGCCGCCTGCAAAGCCCCAAAGCTTCGTGATGGAGCAACCGTATGGCGTTTCTTCGGAAGCAAATCCTTCCGCACCATTTTTGTAATGCGCTTTATGCGCAGCAATCAGGGCATCGTTTACAGTCAGATTTCCGTCTCCGTCCTCATCGATTAAGGAAACGGGAGCATAAGCAAGCACAAGCGCGCCGCTTTCATCGGAAATACTGACGTAAACATCGTTGGATTCGGATTCTCCGAAAACAGAAAAACCGAAGAGCGAGAAAGACAGCAGGATGAAAAATACAATGGAAATAATTTTTTTCATAGGGATATTCCTTTCTTTTTTGCGGAAACCGCATTTTTGACATCTTTTTCTTTTGGGCAGATCATCGGTTTTGATTTTTCTTTCGCTTGGCGCGAATCCGTTTTTCACGGTTCTTTTCCAAAAGGTCGTCCTCTCTTTTCGGTTTGAGTCCCGCCGCCTCCAATGCGCGAGGCCAAGGACCGAGAAACGATTTGATATAGGCAACCTCTTCTTCCGTAAAATCGGAACGCTTGGGATATCGCCCTTGCGTGCGCAAGGTTTCGCCTTTCTCTCGAAGAAGATCAAGGCAAAATTCCTTGGTATAATGCAAATTCATGGCAAACCTCCTTTCGAATCATGCGAAATTACAAACACGGCAATTTTTATACAACAAAAACTGCGCTTTCCGAAAAAAGCGCAGTCTGTTTTCACAAAAATTCCGCGTGAAAAGCACATCCGACCAACACGGAACAAAAACCGCTTGAACATTCAAACGATTCCAAAAAAACGGCTGCACTTTTCATACCCAAAAATGTTTTATCATGCCTCACGACAGGACGAGTATTCCGACTTGAGTTTTTACTCTAAAAAATAAAAACAGTTACGGCAATGGCGGTTGCGACGGATTTTCACCGAACTTCCCTCTGATCTGCAAAAGCAGAGTCCCGACACGATTCTATATGATTGTACTTTTATTGTATCATGGAAATTACATTTGTCAAGAAAAAAATGAAAAAAACTTACAGTTTCTTCACCGCTTCGCCGAATTCCCGAACCGCCTTATAATAAGCATTAGGAACGGAGCCGTCTGCGCGGGGCGCAATATTCAGAAGCAAGTTTCCTCCCCATTTTTTGCAGGTTTCATACTGTTGCATGGTAATGGAAATATCGCGGTATTTATCTGCATTTTTAACGTAAGACCATCCGCCGCCAACATGCCAGATATGACAGGTTTCCCAAGGCATTCCGGGATCTTCTTTGGGCAAACGGCACTCATATTGAGAGCAATAATCGCCTACCCCAAAGCCCCACAAGCGATCGTTGATAACCATCTGAGGCTGGAGCGCGCGCATTTCTTCAGCAGTGATCACATTCGTGATATCCTTCACGGAGCCATCAAACCAAAACAGGTCGATTTGTCCATAATTTGTCAACAGCTCACGGACTTGCGCGTTGATATATTCAATATACCGATCATAATGCTCCTTAGGCATTTCGGGAAGCTCGCCCGGAATATCGTTATGGTCAATATCCTTATGCAGTCTGTCGGGATAGGCAACCGAACGGGAGCTGTTCATAAAGGACATATATTTCTGATTTATTCTCCAATCGGGGGGAGAATAATAAAAACCGACTTTCAGACCGAGTTTACGGCAAGCATCAACATATTCTTTCACAAGGTCTCTGCCGTTCAGATAATTTTTTGTGGAAAAATCACTTGCCTCAGAGGGCCAGAGAGAAAAGCCGTCGTGGTGCTTCGTCGTCAGAATCGCATAGGAAAAGCCTGCCTCCTTTGCGGCACTCAGCCATTCCTCGGGGCGGTATTGATCAGGATTGAATTTTTCAGCCAACGCCCAATATTCGCGGGGGGTTACAATCCCATTTTTCTTTTTACGGCGTTCGGGATTTTCCATCATTCCCCATGAAATATCCAGATCCCCGTGTACGGTGGAAATGCCGTAATGGATGAAAAGACCGAGATTCACAGGTTGAAAAAACCATTTTGCACCCGGATGTTCGGTTCTTTTGAATACGATTTCCTTTGAGTTGCCGCTGTTTCCAATAATCTCGTGTTGCTCGGCAACCGTTTTGTTTGCGCTCATGATAAAATTCCTTTCAAGCTCTGCCTTGTTTTTCATTTTTCTTTTGGCAGAAAAGCTTTGATCTCGGAAAAACCGCTTTGGTTTATCCGAGGGTATTTTAACAAAAAAGCCAGTGCTTGTCAATAATTTTTCACCTTTTTCCGAAAATTTCTTTCACAAAAAGCTTGAAAAAACACGGTTTATCAACGGCTATATGATATCACAAGCAGAAACACGGATTGCCTGCTGTAAAGCGGAAAAAGGCATTTCAATCTGACGGCCGATCTTCCCCGCACTGAAAAAAATCGTTTCAAAGGAAGGCGCCGTTTCATGAATCACGGTCCGGAAAGGTTTTTTCATGCCGATGGGCGAGCATCCGCCGTGAATATATCCCGTCAGCGGAAGCAATTCCTTGGCTTTGATCATTTCCACGGATTTTTCTCCGACGGCGGCAGCCGCTTTTTTCAAATGCAATTCTTTTTCGGCAGGAACCATAAAAACGTAATGATTTCCTGTTTTTCCAACCGTAACCAAGGTCTTGAAGACACGCGCAGGGTCTTCTCCGAGCATTTTTGCAAGATCCGCCGCCGTATTTTCACCCGTTGCGGGAACGCTGTAGCTCTGATACGGTATTTTTGCCTGATCCAGAATGCGCATAACGTTTGTTTTTTCCTGTTGTTTCACTGTTTTTCTCCTTTTTCGAGGTTTCTGAAATTTTTGATTTTATGGAAAGTCGAATAATTGGCATCGTGGAAGGATTTTGCATTGTTGATTGCGGTTCGGCACAGATAAATAATATCCTCTCCTTCAAATTCAAAATCCACATATTGAAAACCAACCTTTTCGCGGTCCTCTGAACGGAAATCCATTAGATCGCAAACGACCGTCCAATGCACAAGATCCTCCGAGCGGAGTAAAGAAAGCAGATTTCTGTCACTCACGTGTGCAGGATCATAAACACGGGTAGCCACGCTGTAATATGCATCGGAGATTGCGTCGTATTTGATCATGAATTTCGAATAATTCGCAGGAAATTCCATACACCGTTCAAAAGAAAGCGGCGCTTCATGGTTTTCCGTATCTACCCGATAAACCAAAGCCGTCTGATATTTACCGAAACGCATAATGTTCAGAAGTTTTCCTTCCCGATCGGAAACAAGCGTTCCTTCGATGGTCATGGTGTGAAGCGGAAGTTCTTTGAGTTCTTCCGTAAAATGCGCAAACGGGCGCGGCTCGGTAAAGCTCCAGTTTTCGGGAATCATCAGATCGTCATTTTCATCGCAGGACATAACCATCGCGGCATGGCCGAACACACGGTTTGACCACGTTCCCCATTCCAGCGTTTCATAAATTCTGCCGCCGTAATACACGATATTTTGCGGATTTTTATGTACGCCCGAATTTCCGTGTTTTCCATTGGAGCCTCGGAGAAGCGTAACGGGTGCAGAAAATGTTTTTCCGCCGTCCGTGGATTTTCCGATTAAAAGATCACCGTATTCCGTAGAACAGGAAAGCATGTAGAGTTCACCTTTGTGGATAAACATTTTTCCCCAGAAGCAAGGCATAAGCTCGCTCACGTAACGCCACGTTTTTCCATCGTCATCAGAACGGAAGATCAGCGTGAGATTCTGCGGATGGTTTCCTGCAAACAAGTCCATGGAAGCCAGCAAAAATCCGTCGGGATGGCGAACCAAAGAGGGGGAGCAAAGATATCTGCCCGAAAACGCATACGCCTCATCATCGGGATGCAGGTAATTGACAACCGTTCCCACAGACGCACCGCAACGTGCCAAACGCACACGGCTTTTTCCGTTTTCGGAAGAAACGTAAAACTCGTATTCTTTTCCTTCGGTCAAATCCGTAATATCACAAGCACATTCCGTTGTATTTGCCCAATGCAAAAAAGCTTCTTTTCCCCGCTCGCGGTAATAAACCGCATATTCAGAACCGCTTTCCAGCCATTCAAAATGAATTTTTTCTTTATCGGGAACGATACGACAAATATACGGATCGCCCACCTTGGTTAAAAACGGACGGTACGGACAATAGCTCCAGGATGATGTTCCTTTCATAACTGCCTCCTTCAAAAATGAAATTTTATCACAGTTTTTCTTTATTATATCAAAAATTCGTTTGGAAATCTATATTTTTCAGAGAAAAAAGACCTGCATAGGATTTTCCTACGCAAGTCTTTGCTTAATATTGTGAAATATTTTTATACATTGTGGAATGTTATACTGTAAGTAGAGTCGACAAACACCCTAAAATCTGATATAATAGAAACAAGAAAGCGGCAGCCCAGCTTGGAATCCCGTATTACACGTTGGCGGATTGGCGCAATCACAGCAAGCACAAGCCCAAAGAAGTAACGCCGATGAGCGAAGAGGAACTCCGCATTCGGAATCTTGAGCTTGAGAGAGAAAATGCAGAATTGCGTGAAGCAAACAACATCTTGAAGGATGCGCTCGGTTTTTTCGCAAAAGACCGGAAGAAGTAAAAACATGTGAACGGCACATTTTTGTTTTGAAAAACAAAGATAGATACCGTGTCAAAGCCATGTGCAAAGTTC
>JAFQEK010000054.1 GCA_017399025.1 Clostridia bacterium | reverse complement strand
TTACAAAAAAGAAGTTGGCGAGCTTGGGCAGCTCGACCGCCTGTGCAGATTTTTTGCTTTCAGCGGAGATGAACTTGTAAAAATCGAGACGCAGGTATGTACATTATGGCGCAAGCGCCAAAATGTGAAGATTACCCCTGCTATTTTTATGCCATAGGAAATTGCGCAAAAATGAGCCTTGCCGTTTTGCATTGCCGGAATACAAACAACACTCAGATAGGCAAGCAACCATCAGCGGCGATTCGCCGCTTTTTTACAAATTCATCTTGGGATTTTTGTGCGAATTTTAATTTTGAACCGAATTTGTTCCGTAATACACGGACGAAATGTCTTGATACAAAAATTATTTTTAAAATATAATGATGAAAAAGTAAATGCTGTTGCCCTTGCCGTTATCCGGCGGGCGTTGCCCGCTTTAACCAAATGCGGTATAATAATATTTTACGGTGATATTGTTATACTGTACCAAAGGGTCTTCCGTACTGTAAAAAATCACCGTTCTGTCGGAAACGCGCGCATGAACCGTTCCCGTTTCGCTTTCACCGATACGCAGAAATTTCGGCATGCCCGATATCCAGAGCAGACATTCGCCGTTTGCATGCTCTTTACAGATACATAAAAATTTCGGTACGAACGAAAACGTCAGCTGATTGGGTTCTTCTTCGCCGAAATTACCCGTACCGATATAGAAACCCGTTTCGATTCCCGCTTTTGCCTGCTCCGTACTCTCAAGCGCCGTTTGCAGCGCCTGCAATGCACTTTTGATGACGTTTCCCGAAACCGGTCTTGTATCCGTATCCGTCATGGCCTGGCTGATATCCAATGACATTTCATCCTTTTCATTCAGCAACAGATGTTTGCCTGCTTTGATTTCTCTTCCCTTTTCTCCTTTTTCGCCGCGAATGGCAGGGATGGTATAAATTTTTCCGTCTTTATCTTTGATTTTTAATATTGCCGGCATATGTTTTCTTCCTTTCTTTTTTTGGATTTTGTATATGTTTTTCGTGTTTCTTTATCTTTACAGATTTTTAATGAAAATCGGTTGGCTTGACGCTTGTGCGGAGATCATGATTTCTTTCAGATCACCCGATACCGTTATTTCGTCAAACGCGCTTGTAACTTCGGGAAAATCCTCTATATAACGGAACGGTACGCTGCGCATATCGTACAAAACAAGTTTTCCATCGGCATTCCGGAAGAACAGATATTCTTTGCCTTTGGAAGCAATCAGGCGAGTGCTTGCATAAATCGTTTGATTTACGTTGGCAATATCCGCAAAGGTAATTTCTGTGTACGGATTCGTTGACGTGTCAAAGCAGCGGATGACAGAACCATCCTCAAACAAGAGATATCTGCCGCTGTAATCGAATGTACAGGAATAAATATTGGTTCTTTCTGTCGGGCATGCGCTTTCTCTTTCACCCGTAGCGGCGTTATGTACGGAAATACCATCTTTGGTATCAAACGTATTGCCGTCAGCAAACGCAATTTTTGTACCGCTTCTGTTGATGGAAACGCCGTATCCGTTCATATTGGGAAAGGCTACCGAACGATATACAATGCCTGTTGAATCCAGCTTATACGTACATCTTTTCATTATTTCTGTGGCTTTACCATACCCCCATATTACATCTGTCGTGCCATGAATAAATTTCGCATTCCTTACGGGGTTTGTCTTGTCGCCCGTTGCCGTAGCGTAAATCTGTACGTCTTGATACGGACTTACTGTTGTATCTAAAACTCCATAACTCTTGTTTGAGCCATAAATCAGATATTTTCCGTCATCCGAAAAATCCAGTGTCTGAACACCCGGCGTACTGGACGAATCCGCCGAACGTGTGAATTTTTTCGTATACGGATAAGAAGTCGTATCGTATACGGTTATTTTTTCCTTTGAACCTCTTTCGTAAATGGCAAGACGTTTATCGGTCGGACTGTAAGCTGCCGCAGAAATGGTATCCATTACGAAATTCGGGTCGGTGTCGCGGATAATCCAACCGCTCAGCTCTTCCCAGATTGCGTAGTAATCTTTGTCTGCGTAAACGGTAAAGTCGTTTGACGACCAACTTTTGAACGAATATCCATCTTTACTTGGTACAGGCGGCGGTTCTATGATAGACCCATACGCAACTTCTTCCTCTTTCAGAATGCTTTCACCGTCAAAAAAGCGAACGGTATACAGCCTGTCCGTTTGCGTAAAAACGGCATAGAGCGTTCTGTCTTCCTTCACTTCGGCAAGAACTGCGCTGTTTGCGGAACCATTGTTTGTTTCGCTCCATCCGCTGTAAGTGTAAATAAATTGATCTGTCGATGATTTTCTCGGTTCTTCAATTTTTCCCTGTATAACGGGATCATAGCTTGTATCGCCGTCAATGGTCGGCTTGGTATACAACGTTGAACCGTCTGCACCGATAAAGGTAAGCATATGTGCTTCCGTGCCCTCGACCGCAGAACCTTCCACATGGACCGTTACTTCGGAAAAGCCATCCGCATTCTGCGGTCGGTACGTACCGTTTTCCGTAACAGACAGAGGTTTCAGCACGGGTTCGGCGGCAACCGGAACCGAAACCGCAACTTTAGAAAAGCCGTCCGCGGCAGGAATATCAAACAAAGGATTCAATTCGGAAAGCGTTTCGGTATAGACTGCGGTTTCATCCTGCACAAAATCCACTTCGGGAATCGGTGCTAAAATCAGATCGGAAACGTCCGTACCGAAATGCCAGCCGGCTTCATAGCCGAGCAAGGAAGCAAATGCAGGGGGAATCCAGATATAGCCTGTGGAAATATAAACGCCGTA
This sequence comes from Clostridia bacterium, assembly GCA_017399025.1. Lineage (GTDB taxonomy): Bacteria > Bacillota > Clostridia > Oscillospirales > CAG-272 > QALR01. Next base: position 4,419 of record JAFQEK010000054.1, on the reverse strand, counting down.
CGCGGATGACGTATACATAATACCGATTGTTGCTTCGGACGTACTCATCAGAAACGCATACATCCCGTCAGCCGAGCGTTCCGGCGCCAGATCATAGAGTGCTTTCAGGGTTTCCTGCGTATAATCATCACGGAACGCATACGTATTGCCGAAGGCAAGCTCAGCTTGCGGCTCGTACACACCGTTTTCTTCCACGGTCAGTTCTTCCAGTACGGGAACGGTTTCGGGTACGGCGACCGTTACTTTGGAAAAGCCGTCTGCGCCGTTCGGTTCGTATACGCCGTTTTCACGGACTGTCAATTCTTCGAGATCGGGAACAGCCTGCACGTTTACATTTACAGACGAAAATCCGTCTACGGAAGGGATATCAAACAAAGGACTTAATTCTGCAATATCGCCAACATAAGATGTTAACCCCTGCGCAAGATAAACCATCGGCACTTGATCGGTATATACGTACGAATTGGTTTTTTCGTCAAAAATGAGCCAGCCTTCATGCAATTCTCCGAGATCGGGGTCCACCATATCGGGAACATACAAAAACCAACCCTCGTCAACAACCGCAGTCATCGTATAATTTACTCCGTCCGTGTCAACCGATACGCTGCTTCCTACCGAGTAGAACAATGTTGCCGTTGTCATTGAACCATTCACATGCGACGAGGAGGACATCTGAAACAATGCCTTCAATTCTTCTTGCGTATAGCTCTTTTTGAACGTATATGTTTTATCTGCCGCGAGACTTCCCGTTGGATAATATTTGCCGTTTTCCGTAACCGTCAATTCTTCCAGGACGGCTTCCTCGGTTACGGTAATGTTTCTGATTTTTTCGGGGAACTCAAAAGGCTTCATCGTGCCCTCTCCGCCTGTTTTTTCGCGGATAGCGTTTGCCGTGTTCTGAAATAATTCAGCGAGTACATTTGCCATTAATAATCACCTCCGAGCGCGCTTGAAATATATTCGTCAATATAGGTTTTGACGGCGGTTTCGGCAATTGCCGCCGCTTCCCATTTGCCGTTTTTGACTTGTAAAATTTTTCCGTTTTCCGTTGCCGTTACCGTTGGGAGTTTACATTCCTCCTGTTCGGGGATATGCAATTCGGAAAGACGGGTGCCGTCATTCATTTGGACGTCTTTTGCGTGAACCAGGGCAAAACTGCCTCCGTTTTTCGGAATCAGTCCGCTGATCAGTTCCACGCTTCCTTTGTATTCGGTCATAGGTTTCCTCCTTTTTTTGTTGTTCGGGTTCCATTTTCGCTGATGGTATGTTTTTTCGTTTCATTGCAATGATTATTATAATTTTTCGCAAATAAATTTTCTTACTAAAACTTTTTTCTTTGCCAAAAAGAAAAAAGTTACAAAAAAGAAGTTGGCGAGCTTGGGCAGCTCGACCGCCTTATGCAGACTTTTAATTTCGTATTTTTGGATGAACTTATAAAAACCAAGACGCGGGTACGCTTATCTTCTTTCGCTCGCTCAATCCTAAAAAATGATTGTTTTCGGAATTTCCGCATAACCGCGCGCAAATCTTTCACGGATTTTATCCGTTTACGAAACGGTTACGGTCGTTTTACCAAGGCTCATATAATCGGAACGGTAAATCCGATAGGATTCGGTATAGCCGTGGGCATTGGTAAACGAAACGGTTGCCGCGAGGGAAAAACCGCCCGAAAAGCCGCCGACCGCAAATTGACATTCGCCCATGGACACGGGCAGACAATAATAGATATATTCTCCCTCTCCTGCCGTTACGGTAAAGCTCGGAAGCTTATTGCTCCGCAGATTTTTGGTAAGACTCAGAATCAATGCGCTGTCGTAAGCTTCTTTGGCGGCAGCTTTGCCGTAATAGACACCGCTTAGGAATGAAACGGTTGCATTTTTGGTTACGCTGTGTCCTCTTTCATCCTCGGCTCTCAAACGAAACGTCGCATTGGATCTGATCGAAATCGCAGAATCCGTAAGAGACGTGAGGTCTGTGGAAACGGGGTCTTCATCCAGATACAGCGCGGTTGCTTTTTTATTCAATTTCCATGAATATGTAAGTCCGGAAACCACCGAACCTTTTTCAGCCGTACTCACGCTGAGTGTAAAAGAAAGAATTTCCATCGGCTTATACAAAAGGTCTTCCACCTTGGCTTCCAGAAGCACGGTCTTTTCCAAGGCTTCCCGATCGCCTACGGCAACGATGGTTCCGTTTTCGATATCAAAGCCGTTTCCTGCATTCAGCAAAGAAAATTCGCCATTTTCATCGAGATATAAAATTTTCGGAACCCCCGTTTCAAAACAAAGAGTTCCTGTGGGATCAATTTGCACATAGGCATCCTCGGGCATTTCGCCCGAACCGACATATACGCCGCTCGGCCCTCTCAATTCCCCGTTTGCCATTTTGTTATTGACGTCCCGAATCAATCCGTTTGCTTCGGTAATCAACTGATTCAAAACCGTATATTCATTGGATGACACGATATTTTCTGCGGAAAATACGCTTTCATAGACCACCACCGTCATTTGCGGACTTGTGATCAATGCGCCGTCTTCGCCGTATACACGAATCTGACATTTCATTTTTCCTACGGTGCTTGCCGTTTGTTCCGTAAAATCATATCGGATAACACTTTCATTTTCAATGATACAGTCGTTATATAAAACCGTTCCGTCCGATTTTTCAGCCGCAAAAACCACTCTCACACCGTCCGGCAACGGAAAAATATTTCCGTTATGATATAAACGGATATAAAATCTTCTTGCCGTATCGTTTTGCGGAACAGGTACGGATACCCGGCTTTGAATTTTCGTTATATCCAAGGTAATTTGATAATTCGTATAATTCATTTCTTTTCCTTTCCCTGATACAAATGCTTGTACAGATAATATAATTCGGATTCCGTGAAACAAGGCTTTGCCACCGCATTGGCGCGCTTTTCACGAATGCTTTCTTTGATTTCTTTTTCTTTGGATTCGGGCATGGGAACTCCTTTCTTTTCCGGATAAAATTCAAAAATCCAAATATAGTTCGAGTTTCCGTTCGTCATTCGTTTTCAAACGGAAAATACGCTTTCCAACGGATGTACGAGAAACGAAAAATCCTTGGCAGGGGCATTGGGCAGGACGGGTCTTGACATACACAGATAACGGACTTCATCGGGACAATGGTCTTCGAGCGAGGTATCGAGATCTTCGGGAGAGGTTTGCGAATACCGCATAAGAGGGATGGTACGGATAAAATCCTTACAATTTTCAAAAACGTACATTCTTGCATATCCGTTTTCATCAAACTGCATACGGTAATGGACTTGCATCCATCCGGGGATTCTGGTGTGATCGCCCGGGGTAAAATAAATTCCGTATGCGGCGGCAATTTCCGCAATGCTTTCTCCTCTGGAACGGTCCCAGATGGCAGGATCGGCAACGCTGTCCGTGAATTCACGGTTTTTCAGATACGGATGAGAAGCTTCATATTCCCTGATTCTGCGAAACTGCTCCTGCGGACTCCAACGTACGCCTTCATCGGGCGTACCCGTACAACCGTAGATTTCGGCAATGCGATACAGAACGCCGTCATAATCCATTGCCCAATATCCCATGGAAAACGGTTTATTGTAGCCGAAATCATACGACCGCATAAAATGCCAGCCTCTTTTTTCACCGCTGTTCAGATCAAAAGGCTTGATCACATGGGTAAATCTATGCTGTTCCCATGCCTGCTCGGGGGTGATTCCCGCTGCTTTGCAAAGCTCGGTATCGGGCGAAATGCGAAATTCCTCGAAAAATCTGCCTTCGAAAATATCCCATTTCCCATACAGCCATGCTTCTTTTAATTTCGGCGGCAAGGCTTCCAATTGTTTGATATAATCGGGTTGGCTTTGCATTAACGCTTCATTATCCGTTACTCGCGCAGGAATAAACGTATACTCTTCCGGATCCTCGCCTTCTTCAAAATTTCGGTCTATAAATAGTCTTTTGATATATTGATGAGAGACGCCGCCCGGATTACAGGTATAATAAATCCGTTTCGGAAAAGCATTGACACCGCGTACGCATGCTGTGATTTTACGGATCCAGATTTCTCTGAGCTGCGTGGCTTCATCCAAAAAAATCACGTCATATTCCGCGCCCTGGTATTGATTCAGGTCTTCATCGTTATTGCAATATCCGAATTTCACGGTACTTCCGTTCAGAAACAGAAAGATTTTTTCAGATTTGTTATATTCGGCAATTCCCTGCAAATCATTTTTCAGCGGTTCAATATGATTGTTGATCAGTTCGGGATACGTTCTGCGCACGATCAGAATTTTGATGCCTTGATACCGCAAACAAAGCCTTTTCGCTTTATCCCGTACCGCCCAGCTCTTTCCGCCGCCGCGCGCACCGCCGTACGCCGTATGCTTTACATGAGAGGATAAAAATAATTTTTGTTTTT
>JAFQEK010000053.1 GCA_017399025.1 Clostridia bacterium | reverse complement strand
GCCCTGTATTTCGGAAGGAAAGTTTCCCCTTCTTCCAGATATTTTGCGTAAAGACCGCGTGAGAACAGACCGCCGAATGCGTAAGGAAAATTATAATAGCTCAGTCCCGAACGGTAATAATGGCTCTTACAACACCACATATACGGGTGCAGATATGCAGAGTCAAGACCGTTTCCGAAGGCTTCTTTTTGTGCGTCTGTCATGATTTTTTCCAGATCATCGGCAAAAAGGAAAGTGTCTCTTCTGCGGCGGAATACTTCGTCTTCAAACAGGAAGCGTGAATAGATATCCACAATGATCTGTGTCATATCCTGAATTTGCGTTTCGATCAGTCGGATTTTTTCATCGCCTTCAGCATTTTCGATAGCGTGATTGACGATAATCAATTCATTGAAATTGGAAGCGGTTTCCGCAACGGGCATGGTATAAGCCGTGTTCAGCGGACGGTGATTTTCAATTTGTTTTCCGTGATATGCATGTCCGAGCTCATGTGCAAGGGTTGTGATTGAGCCGAATGTGCCCGAAAAATTGGTTAAAATGCGGCTTTGCTTCATAAAAGGCAGATTATTGCAGAATGCGCCGCCGACTTTTCCTTTACGGGGATAAAAATCGATCCATTCTTCTCGGAAAGCAGTGTCCACCATTTCGGCAAGATCGGGAGAAAAGGATGAGAAATGTTCAACGAGATAGGCGTGAGCTTCTTTGGGTGTATAAGTTTTGTTGTCCGCCTTTCCCATCGGTGCTAAAATTTCATACCAGGGAAGTCCGTTTTTGTAACCGAGCAGATTTGCTTTGTGGCGCAGATATTCATGAAATTTCGGAAATACTTCGCGCATGGCAGAAAACATGGCATTCAAGGTTTCTTTTTTCATTCGGGATTGTTCTAATGTCATGGCAAGCGGATTTTCATAACCGCGCAGTTCAGCTTCGGTATTGACCTGTGCTTTGATGCTGTTCAGGGCGAATGCAAGAGAGTCACGGATATTATCATAAGAAGCAAGTTCCGCTTCGTAAGCTGATTTCCGTTCTTCGGCATCATCGCTTTCAGCAAGACCGCGGACGGTGGAAAGGGAAGTTTTTTTGCCTTTATAATCTACGCAGGCGTTAGCAGTTACATACGCAAACAGATCGCCCCATGCTTTGCCTCCCGAAAGATTCATCCGCGCAAAAACAACCTCGGCTTCATCGGAAAGTTTATGGGAAACCTGCTTTTTGATCTGTGTAAAATAGAATCGGTATGCTTCCAGAATCTCATCACCGCAGATAACGGCATTGATATCCTCAATCGAACCGATAAATTTGCGGAATATTACGGATTCTTTCGTCTTTCCCGCCAACATGTTTTGCAGTTTGGTGGAATATTTCGCGCCTTCTGTATCGGGACTGTGCGCCGAACGGCGAAGATTGAAATAACTGCCGAGCTTCCGCGCAAGAACTGACATCTCTTCTTCGATTTCAACGGTTCTTCGCAGAGAGGCTCGGATATCTTCTTTTGAAAGCTCTGAAACGGAGGCTTTGAATTTTCCTATCACTTCCGCAAGATGTGCCATGTCTTTTTCCAACGCGGGATCATCCGTGCCGGAATAAAAAGCGTTCAATGACCATTCGTTATACATAAAATTACCGTCCTTTCTTTTAATTTTACTCAAATAAATTTCGATGTGAATGATTTCATTATATCATCAGATTTGGAATTTTGCAAGAAAAAATATTTGCTTGTTTCGAGAAAAGCACATACCCCCAAAGGAGATTTCTTTGGGGGTAAAAATTTGTTTAGTGGTTATCATTACCGTACCAACGGCCGCCCTGTGCTTCCTTATTATCGCCTTCGAGGAGTGCTTCATGGTTTTCGATAACTTTTTTGAAGCCTGCAACGAAAAGGTCTACGATTTCTTTATCCAGATAATTGAATCTCGGAACGGAGAAGCAATATTTGGTGATGGAAGGATCGCAGAGTGCATCGTCTTCGCGTACGTCGCGGTCGTTATAAGCAATTCTGCTGGGAATACCGCGGTGTGTCATATCAAATGTCTTGAAAAATTTATGCGTATGGAGACAGAAGTTTCCGCCTTCCTTTACGTAACCGCCGATTTCCGCGTAAACAGCCTGAGCAAAGCGTTTGACGGAAAGACCGTGCAATTCTTCGGGATAGTATGCGCCGTGAGGGCAGTACCAACCTGCCATATTGGAACCTGTGGATTCGTCAACACGGATGGCACGGATACCGGGCATGCCTTCGAGTTGATCCCAGAAATAATTCATTGCTTCGCGGATTTTTGCGCAGCGTTCGTCATAATGCTTGAGCTGATCTCTTCCGATTGCCGTGCAAACCTGATTTGCGCGTCCCTTTGCACCGCCGAGCGCGATATGGAAATAATCTTTCAGATCGTCGCATTCCTGAATATATTTTGCATTATTGCGTTCATAATGACCGAACGCCATAGCTCTTTCGTAAATTCTGCGGTCGCTGGTTACCAATACGCCGAGCTCGCCGCAAGCAAAAGATTTCATACTCATAAGAGACATTGCGGCAACATCACCGAATGTGCCGAGCTTTTTGCCCTTATAAAGACCGCCCTGCGCGTGGGAAACGTCTTCAATGACTTTCAGATTGTGTTTTTTCGCAATTGCCATGATGGCATCCATATCATAGGGGTAAGCGTAATAGTGAACAACCATGATGGCTTTCGTACGAGGCGTGATGCAACGTTCCAGGTCGCCCGGATCCATACTGAGCATATCGTTGATATTACAGAATACGGCGGAAGCACCGAAATTGATTGCCTGAGAAACGCTTCCCCAATAGGTCTTGGTGGGACAGATGATTTCATCGCCTTCGCCGAGACCGATTGCAAACATGGCGGAGGTAAGCGCCATCGTACCGTTGCAATATGCGATTGCATATTCGGTGCCTTGCCATGCAGCAAATTCATTCTGGAATTTTTCCGTGATATCCGTACCGGAAAATGCGCCTCTGCGAATCACGTCCATTGCCGCATCTTCCGCTTCTTTGGTCAGAACCATCTGACGGAAAAGTTTATCGAGGGTTTCCGCGGGAATTGTGCCCTTCGGAATCGTTGGTGTACCACCGAGAATTGCCAATTTTTCGTTTGTCATAGTAGATGTATCCTTTCTTTAATTTATTATGATAAAATTTTCGGAACAGCGAGAATTGCTTGTATGCGTGCTTTTTCTTAATCCATATCCAGACCGAGCAGACGGATTGCGTTTGTACGGACGATCTTGCGGTAATTTTCTTCGCTCATTAGTCCGTTTTCCACCATCTCTGTCAAAAAGGCATCAAATTCATATTGATGTTTGTTTTTTGTACCGCAAATATCACAGCCGTAAAGAATACGATCGGAAAATTCTTCAATGAATTTTGCCGCATTTTCGGGATCGCGGCGAAGCGCGTTCATACCGCTTCCTGCGGAAAGGTCGCAGTAAAGATTCTTGCAGGAACGCATCATTTCATAAATCCTGCCTTCGGAGGTAACCTTGCCTCTCGGATATCCGCCGCGTGTTTTTTCGGTGATATCTCCGGACATTTCTGCCCAAAACGCCTGCGAATGACCGATTACGATGAGATCGGGATATTTTTTCATCATTTTCTCAAGGCGGGGCAACCCGAGTTCATCTTCAATGCCGTACATGCCTCCGTGCTGTGTGGCAATATGAATCAGAACGGGCATTTTGCACGCCGCACAATGCGAAAAAAGGTTCTCCATCATGGGATCGTCCGTTTTGAGCTGTGCGGTTAACTCACCCAAGCCAAGCGCGCCCAGTGCTTTATAATGATTCAGGAAGTAGGAAAGATCGGTTGTGGGTGCATGCGCTCCCGTACGGGGATCTACGCCGCAGAACCAAAGAAAACGGTCCGGATGCTGCTTTGCCAAAGCCGCGCAGCCTTCGCTCGTCATCGGAGAGGGCTGACCTTCGCAAGAAGAGATCGGCAGAAGTACGCCTTTTTCAATGTTCAATTCGTCATAAAAAGCGATCAGTTCTTCTGCGCTGAGATAACGCTGTCCGCCGCGTCCGTAAAACGGGGGATAAAACTCGGGGAAAGCGACTGCGTGTGCATGAATGTCAATTTTTTTTACGGGAATCATCTTGATATTCCTCCTTGGGAAAATAACTTCTTATTTAAATTAAAACATAAAAATGGATTTTTTACAAGGACTTTTATTGATTACTTTATGTATAATATTGATTTTTTTGATTGGAAATACGAAGTTCACGGTCAATTTCAATAAAAAATTATGATTCGGCTCTTTTAATCCGATGGATTTTATTTTGGTTTTATCTATATCCGGAAAGAGATTCTTTGACTTCGTGTTTTCTATTTTTGAATTGGTTTGCACTACGCTCAAAATGACGATATTGGAAATGAAAAACCGCAGACGTACATCCGAAAATGCAAATCTGCGGTTTATCATACGTATTGGGTTTGAAATGTTGCGAAGTATGGACTGCTTAGGATTGACGTTCATACCAAGCTTTTTTATTGAGGTACATTTCTTCATCTGCCAGTTGGAACAATTCGTTTCGTGATATTTTCGGATGTTCCGATGACAGTGCGGCACCGACAGAAAAATAAATCGGCAGATCAAGATGTTCGGCGTTGTATTTTTCACCTTCAGAGAAGAGTTTGTTTATTTGCAGATTCAACTGTGTACGGTCTATATCGGTCAGCAAGACGGCAAATTCATCTCCTCCCCAACGGCAGATTACGGCGGTGCGAGGAAGTGTTTTACGCAGAATATCGGCTAAACGGAAGATCATCTGATCTCCTGTCTCGTGTCCCAATGTATCGTTTACCAGCTTCAATCCGTTCATATCGATCATCAAAATAGCACAGGGTTCCGAGGCAGAAATATCATTATTCATCAGTTCCATCCAACGGGTGCGGTTGATAAGTCCTGTGCGGATATCGGTATAAGCTTTCTGTGTAGAATCTTGTACACTCATAAGGAAAATGATTAAGGTATAAATAATAAAACTCATAATAGAAAAGCTTAAAAGGCCGTTTTTGTTATTGCGGTAGTAGAGAAGCAAATCTATGATGATTCCCACAAACAACAGCAATAACAGCTTCCAGGAGCGTCGCAATCCCCAATTTTTATAAAAGATGTGATTGATCACTGCCGTTACGGGAACCGATGCAACGGAAATAAGCAGCAACGCGTGGCTGTAAATCAGGTTTTGGCGGATTTCTGCAATTCCTGATAATTGCAAGACTAAGATGGTCAGACATACCAAGGAACCGGCACATGAGAGAATCCAGAGAACCTTTTGTTTTCCTTTGGCAAAAAGCGTAGTAAAATACGGTAACAAGCATATGCTTGTTAAGAACAGGGAACCTACACTGATATAGCCCAAGCTCAAGGCATGCTCAGACATCAGCAAGGACATACAGCGCAAATCAGTCAGTTTCCATGTCCCTATGGATATAGAAAAAAATCCCAGATAAATAATACCATTGTTTTCTGTTTTTAAAACAAAGCGGAAATACAAAAATACTGCAATCACGAAAATACCCAAGAGAACGCACAGTGAAGAAAGCACCAATAACGGCAGCTCGTTTACAAACAGATCAATGGCAAGAGCGTAAGGAGAACCCAACAAAAATTCAGGTGTTTTACTGAGGGCAGATTCGAACATGGGTGTCAATACCACGGTTACTTCTTTGCCGTTATGATTTTGTCCGACAGGGACAATGCACCAGTTGCTGCTGACGTTTTTTGCAATACGATTATTTTCTTCGCCGATAAGGCTGTATACCAACTCATCGTTGAAATAAACCTGTATGGCGTGATGGGCGATATTAAAGATAAGATAGTTCTCATGAGATGGTTCTGACGGCAAGATGCCCCGGTATATTTTCCGTATGCCGGCAGGGGCGGTATTATCATTTACCGTTTCCGTCGTTATATCTTTGAAAGCACTGTAACCGGGTGTTGGTTCCGTAAGATGCACGGATACGCGTTCATTTCCATACATATATATGAAAAAACATAGAAATACAAACAAGGTCAAAGCAAAAAGGAGAATGGGGATCCGTTTTAGTAGGTTAGAACGATACATAAGCACTCCTCCTAAAATTGATTTATAGAGATGATAAAATCGCAATGGACATTCTTTTCATAAAATTATAGCATTTTTGTTTTGTTTTTGTCAACAGATAGCAGAAATTTTATGGAAAATGAAGGTGGTGATAAACAGGATATACTTTAAAAATAAAAAAATTTTAAAAATAACAAATTACCGCTTGACAACCGAATTTCTGTGTGATACAATATAAAAAATAATATTAGTAATAGAATTACCATGAAGTATTGTGCGTATATGGGCGCTTGTACAATATGGAGTAAATAGCGCAACCGGTCTATTATGTTTGTTTTATTGCCGTTTGTTTTTATAAACGGCGGTTTGAACATACATATGGAGCGGTTTTTTTATTACAAAAATTTCTGGAAGGAAGGATATAATATGAGTTTTGCAAAACTGACAAATAAGAAGAAAAACGTTGCGCCGGATGCGCAGAAAACGTTGGGTCAGGAATTACAGGAGCGTATGGCAGAGTTTCTGGACAGGGATATGTTTTCACTGGTGATACAGCCGGTTTTGGATTTCCAAACCAACACCGTTTTCAAAGGAGAGGTGCTTTCTCGCTTAGACCATCCGGAACGGGGTGTGATTTTTCCGGATGTGTTTTTGCCCGTCATAGCAACTTTGAATTTGTATTCCCGTTTTGACCGCTATATTTTCCAAAAAAGCTGTGTTTGGTTGCAGAGATCTTTGGCAGCGGGAGAAAAGATGGAATGTATTTCTTGTAATTTCAGCAGAAAAACACTTTCCGAAACAACAATTGCGCAGGATTTGATTCGTATTGCAAACAACTACGGCGTTTCTCACGATAAATTAGCCATAGAGATTACCGAAAGGGAAAAGAATAACGACGAAAAGCAGTTGATAGAAAATCTGCATGTACTCAAGGAGGCGGGATTCCGTATTATCCTGGATGACTACGGAACAGGCGTTACTTCCGTAAACGATTTACTGAACTATCCTTTAGATATTGTGAAAATCGACCGTTCTCTTCTTCTGAATACGCAAACCGAGAAAGGAAAAGAAGAATTCTGCGCTTTGGTATCCATGTTTATAGAACGGGGCGCCGAGGTGGTTTGCGAAGGCATTGAGACCAAAGAGCAAAATGATTTTGCAAGAAGCTCAGGCTGTCGTTACGGGCAGGGATTCCTTTATTTCAAACCCATACGCCAGGATCAGGTGTTTGAGATGATACGCAAGAGCAGTCTCTTAGAGGGTGAGGTATGATTCGGATTTTGTGTGCGGATATATCTTCTGCGGATGAGCGGATTTACGAGAATCTTTACGGAAAAGCTTCCCCGGAACGGAAGCGCAGGGCAGATCGTTATCTGTGCCGGGAAGATAAGCTGCGCTGTGTAACGGCAGATGCATTGCTGAGAATTGCATTGAAAACAGATGCATTTACAGTACTGAAAAGTGATTTTGGAAAACCTTATATAGAAGATCACGAAGGGTTTCACTATAATCTTTCCCATTCCGGACGTTACGTGGTGATTGCGTGGGGAGATGCCGAGGTTGGCGTGGATGTTCAGCAACATTATGCCGATACGGATATGCGGATGATTGCCGAGCGTTGCTTCAGTCGTGATGAGCAGGACTATATCCGGCAAAGCGATCAGCAAATATTGCAACGCTTTTATGAGGTCTGGACCGGTAAGGAAAGTTACCTGAAATATATCGGAGAGGGCTTGCGCAAAGACCTGCGTTCGTTCAGCATTCGGAACTTGGACCCCGAGATTCGGTGTCTGTACCGCGTGCTTGGCGACGAATACAGTTTGAGCCTTTGTACGAAAGATAAGGAGTTTACGTTTGAACTGTCGGATGTACGGCAGTTATGATAAGGAGAGTAAAGATGTCCACATTTTGGAAAAAAAGACATAATAAAATGGGTTATTTTGGCGGAGCGTTGATCAATGTTGATCTCAACAACGTCAAGGTCACTTGCTCCAAGTGCAAGAATGAATATACAGGAAATGATGTTTGGCATAGATATTATATTTGCCCGAATTGCGGAGCCTATATGCCGATTGGTGCAAAGGAACGTCTTCTGATGGTGTTGGATGACGGCGCGTTTGACCCTTGGTTTGAAGAAGTTGGTATATGTGATCCTTTGGGAACATCGGGGTATTCCGAAAAATTGATTGCCGCGCAGAAAAAGAGCGGCAATACGGAAGCGGTTACCATCGGTTACGGTAAGATCGGCGGGCATGAAACCGTTATCGGTGTCTGTGATCCCAATTTCATGATTGGCAGTATGGGGCACGCTATGGGAGAAAGAATCACTCGCGCATTTGAACGGGCGACGGAAAGGAAACTTCCCGTTATCCTCTTCTGCTGTTCCGGCGGTGCCAGAATGCAGGAGGGTATCATCTCTCTCATGCAGATGGAAAAAACCTCGGCTGCCGTTAAGCGCCATTCGGATGCAGGACTGTTTTACTGCTCCGTATTGACAGACCCTACGATGGGCGGCGTTACTGCAAGCTTTGCTACTTTGGCGGATGTGATTCTGGCAGAGCCCGGAGCGAGAATCGGTTTTGCGGGACCTCGCGTGATTCAGCAAACAATCGGGCAGGAATTGCCGAGCGGCTTTCAGACCGCACAGTTTCAGCTGGAGCACGGTATGGTGGATCGTATCGTGGAACGCCACACGCTGAAAAATACTCTGCATTATTTGCTCTACGCGCACCCGGTTCATCGGGAACATCATTATCTTAGAAGACACAGCCGCAAGCTGCATCACAACGATGAAATATTGCACGTTGAAAACGAAAAGTCTGCTTGGGAAAAAGTGAAGATGGTTCGCAGCGGCGAACGCGCTACCGCTATGGATTACATTGAACGGATTTTTGAAGATTTCAGAGAACTCCACGGCGACCGTTGTTTCGGCGATGATCATGCGCTCATCGGAGGCTTGGCTTTGATGAACGATCAGCCGGTTACGGTTTTAGCAAACCTGCGCGGTAAATCCATGCAGGAACGTTTTCATCGGAATTTCGGCATGCCGAAACCGGAAGGATATCGCAAAGCGATTCGTTTGATGAAGCAAGCTGAGAAATTCGGACGCCCTGTAATCGCGCTCATCAATACTTCAGGCGCTTTTTGCGGTATCGATGCAGAAGAACGCGGTCAGGGAACTGCCATTGCTGAATCTATTATGACCATGGCAGGCTTGAAAGTACCCACTTTGTGTATTCTGATCGGCGAAGGCGGAAGTGGTGGCGCGCTTGCGATTGCCGCAGGTAATGAAGTTTGGATGCTTGAAAATTCCACTTACGCGATTTTGTCTCCCGAGGGTTACTCTGCTATTCTTTGGAAAACAGAGGGCAGAGCAGAGGAAGCGGCAAAGCTCATGAAGCTGACCGCACAGGATTTGGCAAATTTGAATATTATTGAACGGATTATTCCCGAATTCGGCGGTGCTACAATCGAAACGGTAGATAAAATTGCTTCCGTAATGCACGGAGCCATTCTTGAGTTCTTGAAATGCTACGACGGAATGCCATCGGAATATATTGTTCAAAAACGCTATGAACGATTCCGTAAATTCTGATTCCGTATTTTTAAGATTGTATTATTTAAGGAGAGTTATTATATATGAAAGAAAAAGTTGCAATTATCGGCATGGGTTGTATATTCCCAGATGCTTTGGATTTTACGCAGTACTGGCAGAATATTGTGGAAGGAAAGGATTCCATTCGTGAGGTTGACCCGCAGTTTTGGAGCGCTGAGGAGTTTTATGATCCCGATCCTTCCGTTCCCGATAAAACCTACTGTAAGATGGGCGGTATGGCAGGCCCCATTGAATTTGATGCCAAGGAATTCGGAGTATCTCCCAAGGTTATGGAGCATACCTCCGTGGAGCAGTTGTTTGGGTTGGTGGCGGCTCGGCAGGCTTTGATTGATGCGGGTTTGTACGGTAAGAACGCTCGTTCCTATAACAAAGAAAAGACAGGCGTAATCAT
>JAFQEK010000052.1 GCA_017399025.1 Clostridia bacterium | reverse complement strand
GAGGCTTGGGGGTGCCTGCAAGTGCGCACTTACTCACCACTAACTGTGGTTGTGCGATGGAGATAATTTGAAAATTTTTTCCGCCGAGAGCAACCAAACGGTTACTCTCGGCGATTTTTGTTATCTTTTTCTGCGCATAAACCGAGAGTCTAATCATAAAATAAGATATTGTTATTTTCCTTTATTAGTGCTATAATATATTCGTAAGCTTACGAATAATAAAAAAGGAGATAATTTTATATGAACACAACTGTGTTTTCGGAAAACATGAAAAAGTTCAGAGTGGCTAAGAAATACACTCAGGAAGACGTTGCTGAAAAGCTTTGCATAACTCCTCAAAGCGTATCAAGATGGGAGTGCGGAAATACCCTGCCCGATGTAATGCTTCTTCCCGAAATCGCCAAGCTTTACGGGGTTATGGTGGATGATCTTTTTAAAAAGCAGTCGGTGGCTTACGATAATTACGCTCAAAGATTATCTGCGCTCTATGAAATAAGTAATGACCCCGAAGACTTTTTGAGGTGTCGTCTTGAATATCAAAAGCTAATGAAAACAGGTGAGCTGTCCTTGTATGATAAATGGGACTATGGCTGGATCCATAATGCAATGATGGCATTTTGCAGAGATGAAGCACTCAAATACTTTGATGAAGTCTTAGCCGATAAATCGGACAAAAATTGTTTGCCTTACAGAAGAGCTGCATCCATGAAAATGGGTATGCTCTTTTCTATGGGCAAGGGTGAAGAAATTTTGGCAGAGATGCAACTCGCAATGGATGAAGCGGGCGGCAATCTTGATGAGCGAGAATGGTTCTTATTGATTGAAGCATATGAGAACGCGCATCAATACGAAAAAGCGCTTACCGTTTGTGCGGAGGCTCTACAAAAATTCCCGAAAAATTGGGAGCTGTGTATCAGTATGGGTGATATCTACTACCGCATGGAAAAATACGACGAGGCAATCGTATGGCTCGAAAAGGCAGGAGAAATCGGAACATATTTCTGCGACGAAAAATATGATATCGCGCTGTGCTATCGAAAGCTCGAAAAATTCAAGGAAGCATACCAGGTTTATTTGGAAATTGCGGATATCCACCGTAAAAATGGATATGATGTTGAAGCGGAGCAAGCTTTAGGATATGCAAAGGAAATTGAAGATAAAATAAAACAATAATCTCGTTGTTTTGGCATTTGTGTCTACAAATGCAGTGCTTGCGCGAAAAAAGAGGGCAGAGAGTGTAAAAAACATTCTCTGCCCTTTTCCCGTCGGTAGGTAACGAATTCTCAAACTGTCCTTTAGAACACGCACCATAACTGTCGGATTTTTTTGTTCAGATGTATATTTAAGGAACAATCAGGCTGACTCCGTAGATGATAACCAGGTGCAACGGATAATAGATATAGAACAAATTCTTCATTTTCAATTTTCCTCGTTTGCCATTATAAAGAGCAAGGAAGAGAAGCGCGCCGAAAGATATCCATTGGTAGTCCGTTCCGATGACGGAAAGAATTGCCAGAGGTATGATTGCCAACAGGAGTTTCTGAATCTTTTTGGGACCGAGGAAGACGAAGACAGGTGTGAGAATACCCCAGATTCCGTAATCTATGGCATAATCGGTGTTTGGCAAAAGCAAGGGCAGGATTTCTGCCAAAAAGACAACGGTAAGGAAAATAAGAGAAAACAGAAGCCATGCTTCGAGGTTGTTTTTCTTTATGGCGTGATCGAGCGCATAAATCAAAAGGATAGAGAAAGAAAATGTAATCAGGATACATTGATAAAGGGAAGCCATTGCAAAGAAATAAACTGCTTGGCAAAGAAACCCGAGTCCGAATATCTGCAAAAAGTATCGCAGACGATTTTTTGTATAGTATGCACCTTCCGCAATCATATAGGCGAAGATCGGAAATGCCAGACGACCGATCCAACGGAGAAACTGATATTGCGGAATGATCTGATAGCCGACATGATCACAGGTCATGGCAATCAATGCAAAAATTTTCAGTTGATTTCCGGTCAGTCCGGAAAAAAGTTTTGTTTTTGTTTCCATGATAAAATCTCTTTTCTTGTATTTCATAATCAGAATTATAAATTCAGTATAAAACAAAAGAAGGGATTTTGTCAATCGTCGGGAATAAAAATAAAAAAATTTATGTGTGTGGGAAACCGTTTTCGCTTTCCAGAAGATGATTTTGTACCAATAAATAATAAAAAAAGGTTGTATTTGGTTCGTTTTTGAAAAATATAAAAAAACTTGAAAAAAATAAAAAATTTTTTCGAAAAAGTATTGACATTTTGAAAGATATGTGTTATCATATAAAAGCGCTCGGGGGTGAGCGACAGAAAATGAAAAACGAAATCAAATGATCCATTAGCTCAGTAGGTAGAGCACATGACTTTTAATCATGGTGTCCGGAGTTCGACTCTCCGATGGATCACCAAAAACGGGATGATTATATCCCGTTTTTTTCTTTTCTTTGGAAAATAAAAATAATTGGTTGACATAACAATTAAAATGCGTTATAATACTTTTTATGTAAAAATAATGACTCGACAAGAGATAATCAATTAGGAGTGTGAATTTGTTATGATCAGATTGAATTGCGATTATTTGGAAGGTGCGCATCCCAACATTCTGGCACGCCTTATGAAAACAAATTACGATCAGACGATTCCTTATGGCTTTGACGAAATTACCGAAAGCGCGAAGGATAAAATCAAAAAGGCTTGTGATTGTGAAAACGGAGAAGTTTTTTTCCTGGTCGGCGGTACGCAAACAAATGCTACCATGCTGGACTTTATTCTCAGAAACGGAGAGGGCGTGATTGCTGCCGATACGGGACATATCAGTGTTCATGAAGCGGGCGCTGTGGAATATTGTGGACATAAAGTTATTACCATCCCTGAGGTAAACGGAAAATTGGATCCTCGAGCTGTGAAGGAATATCTGAAAAGCTTTTATGCGGATGCAACGTGGTTTCATATGGCCAGTCCCGGCGCAATTTACATTTCCCATCCTTCCGAATACGGTACGCTTTATACAGCGCAGGAATTGAAGGAACTGCGAGAAATCTGTGATTTTTACGATATGCAGCTTTATCTTGACGGCGCGAGAATCGGCTATGCGCTTGCAAGCGAAGGAAATGATGTAACATTACCGATTATTGCGAAGTATTGCCATTCTTTCTGTATCGGCGGAACCAAGATCGGCGCGATGTTTGGCGAAGCGGCGGTATTTACGCGTAAAAAACAGGCAAAGAATTTTATCACTTTTATAAAGCAACATGGTGCATTGCTTGCAAAAGGACGCATGCTCGGTATTCAGTTTGACGAGCTTTTTGAAAACGATCTTTATCTGAAACTCGGTGCGCAGGCAAACAAGCTTGCCATGAAGATCAAGAAAGCGTTTTTTGAAAAAGGCTATGAGCTTTATGTGGATTCTTATACCAATCAGCAATTTTTCCTCGTTACCGACGAGAAACTGAAAGAGATCTCTCAAAAGGTGCTTGTGGATGATTGGGGACCTATGGGTGAGGACAAGCATTTGATCCGTGTAACCACAAGTTGGGCAACAACGGAAGAAATGGCGGATGCACTGATCGAATTGCTTTGAGTTTTTGTATATAACCGAAGATATGAAAAAGGAGCTTCATCCCGTATGAGGATATACGGGCAAGCTCCTTTTTGTTTTTGATTTTATTACTCGGTGATCAGTGCTTTGGTGTGCTTTTTGATGGCTTCAAAGGTTTCGTCGCTGATGATATGCTCCATACGGCAGGCATCCTCCCTGGCAATTGCGGAGGGAACACCGATGGCTTCCAAAAAATCGGAAAGTGCGGTATGTCGCTCGTAAACCGCTTCCGCGACGGAACGTCCCGCTTCTAAAAGTGTGATATAACCGTTTTTGTCCATTTCGATATAACCGTTTTCACGGAGATGCTTCATGGCAATACTGACACTGGGTTTTGTGAATTCGAGTTCGTTTACAATATCGATAGAACGTACAGCACCGTTTCTTTTTTGTAAGATTAAAATTGTTTCCAGATAATTTTCTGCGGATTCCAGGATTTTCATGTGGCTTCTTCCTTCTTGAGATGTATTTTCAAATTTTATTATAGCATAAAACAAAATGCTTTTCAAGAACTTTTTTGAATATGTAAATTTTCGGGATTTCTGTACTTGACCTTATTTTTCGGATGTGCTATAATGAAAACAAACCAAGGGTTTTCCCGCAGAAAAGGAAATATCCAGATTACGGAGCACTTTGTCAGTTTTTCAGAATGCTGCGGAACCATCGGCTGTCTTCGGAAGAAAGTCCGCCCGTGGTACGTAAAAGCGTGATATAAAAAACGATGGAAAGAAGAATGCCAGAAACGGTAAAAACGGCATTTCCGAACGGCAATGAAAAAAGATCCATGGCAATCATGGAAAGCGCTACGGCTCCCGAAATGCATAGAATCGGACAGAATACCGCTTTCGGAACGGGAAGTTTTGCTCCCGTGACGGTAAGCAGTCTTGTCAGGCTGAACGCCAGATTGATAATCTCTGTGACGAATACGCAAATGACATAACCGTAAATTCCGATTTGCGGCATGAGCGACCAGACAAGAAAAACGCTGAGAGATGCATCGATAATGTTGTAAAACATGGAATGGAGCTGCTGTCCCAGTCCTTTGAGCATGCCGTCAACGGTTGTATCCAGGTACATGACGGGAACGAGAGGCGCAAATATGCGGATGTATTTTGCTGCTTCCGCGCTTTTATACACAAGAATACCGAGCGGTTCGGCAAAGCAGATCAAAACCCCCGCAGTGCCAATGCCGAAAAAAAGCGCGAGCGAGAGCGCACGGCGGACAATATAGCAAATATGTCTGTTCCGATGAACTTCTCCGTAAGTCGCCGCAAGCTCCGAAAGTTCGGGAACGATAAGCCCCGAAAAAGTCGTGCAAACCGCAGACGGAAAGAGGATCAGAGGGAACACCATGCCGTGAATTGTTCCGTAGGAAGCGAGTGCCGAAGCGTAATCCGAACCGTGTTTACGGAGTCCGACGGGAATCAGAATGTGTTGGACTGTAACCAATCCGGAACGCAAATAGGAGGAAAGCGCAATCGGCAGAGAAATGCCGAGCATGCGGCTTTTCATAGCGGAGTCCGAAGATGCTTTTTTTGTTTTCAAGTGTTTCTTTTTGTCAAAAATATAAAAGATCAGCAGATAGAAAAAAGAAAGTGCTTCGGCAATGGCTGTTCCGAGAACAAGTGCCAATGCACCGTATTCCATTCCTCTCGGCAAAAGCGCGCGTAAAAATCCGACCGTCAGAAAGATTTTTACAAATTGTTCCGTCATGCTTGCGGATGCACTTTTGTAAACTCGGCGGACGGCGTTGAAGTAGCCGCTGAAAACGTTGGAAAGCGCAATAAAGGGGAGTGCTGCCGAAAGCACACGCAGGGAAAGATAGGTTCTTTCATCCTGCAGGATACGGCGGGCGATAAAATCCGCCCCGAAAAAAAGAACCGCAAAGGAGGAGATACCGAAAATCAGCGCATACCCCACACATTTTTTCATGGCGTTCAGCACGCCGGCGTGGTTTTGTTTGCCGAGTTCTTCAGAAACCAGCCGCATAACGGCAAGGCTTATACCTGATGTGGCGAGCGTGACGGCAAAACCGTAAACGCTTGTGATCAACGAATAAAGTCCCATTCCCTCCGCACCGATTTTTCCCGAAACATAGGCATTGAAGATGACGGCAATGCTTCGCATGAAAATCGTGGTTGTGCCGAGCAGTAGGGCGTTCAGAAAGAAACGTTTGAGTCGCTTCAAAATTCTTTTCAATCCTTTCATTTTTGTTTTTTTCATTTATATTCGGAAAATTTGCTTGCTATGCCTGCGCTTTTTCCGAATTACGGAATCTCCGTTTTCTTTTAATGCTCAGAATAAAGCGCAATGCGCTTTTGGTTGCCAAACAGCAACAGAAAGGAAAAATTTTTTATGAAAAATAAAATAAAATCTCCGAAATTTATGGATATTTTAATAGACATTGGCTATCTCTTCGTCAGCGGTATTTTGTTTGGCGTGGCGTATAATATGTTTTTTGTTCCCGGAGAGATCTTTATCGGCGGGGCGGGCGCGATCGCTACGGCTCTCAATATTATGTTTGAGCTGCCGACGGGTCTGATGATTTTTTTGATCAATGTGCCGCTCGTTCTCTTGTTCTGGTATTTTTATGGTCTGCGTTTTTGTGTGAAAGCAATTGTGGGTATTATCGTATCGTCTGTTTTCGTGGATGTAACCGATGCGCTCGGTATTTTTCAGTGTCCGTTTGCAAATCCCGAGGAAAATACAATTCTTTGCGCGCTGTTCGGCGGTATCGTGATCGGCATTGCGGTTTCCTTTATGTTTGTAAGAGGTTATACGACGGGCGGCTCGGACCTTGCCGCATTTTTGGTGAAGGTGCCTTTTCCGAAGGTTTCCACACCCCGTCTTCTGCTTGCCATTGACGTTCTCGTGATTGTTTTGTCTTCCGTTGCCACGACAGTTTTCGAATCGGGATCTGTTTACGATTGCTATCTTTCCATTTTATTTTCATTCCTTGCAACCTTTATGTTTTCCAGCATGCTGGAATTCATGAACAACGGTTTTGATAAAACTAAGGTAGCGTATATCTTTTCTGACCGTTACGACGTAATTGCCAATGAGATCGGCACTACGATCCGCAGAGGCGTAACGGTTCTGGATGGTACCGGTTGGTACAGTAAAAACGAAAAAAAGGTTTTGCTTTGTGTAGTGAAAAAGAATGAAATTTTCCCTTTGAAATCGCTTGTCCGTTCCATTGATGAAAATGCGTTTATGATTCTTTCCGAAGCAACGGAAACCATCGGACAAGGCTTTAAAGAAGGCATTGGCGATGTTTCTATCGAGCCGAAAAAAAGAAATAAAAAAAGTAAAACAAAATAAGCAGTCAGACGGCAGCGCGTAAAAGCTGCCGTTTTGTCATTCTGAGCGTACCCCGATTCAAAATACAAAATTTATTGATTTGCCTACAGATTTCTTTGAAAAAAGGACGAAAAAAGAACCTTTGACGGATTATCGTCAAAGGGAACGACCGCCTGTGCAAATTTTTCGCTTTCATCGGAGATGAATTTGTACAATTCTTTTGGATGTTCTGATTTCGTTTATCAGTCCTCTGACAAAATGAATTGAATTTTTTTCATGCGTGAACTCTGAAAAAAGAATCGGAACCCGTTGCATTTTCTTCTTAAATATGATATACTTATCAATAAAATTCGGGAAAGAGGGGAAGAAAAAATGGATTCGCATAAAAACGATGCAAAATATGTTTCGGAAGCGGTTGGCTGTGTGCTGCTGTTTTCCATGCTGCTGATTTTGACGGTGCCGTCCTTGACAGGTTCGGATTCCTCTTTGTCTGCGGTAACGCTGATTTTTCAGATCAGCGGAAAATTGTTTGCTTTTGTACTTCCTGCCGTGTGGGGTGTTTGGATGTTCCGCCGCTCAAAGATTGCTTTTCCGCCGGGATTCAACCATTCCTCTTTAAATAAAAATTTGACGGTAATTCTTTCCTCTTTCGGTGTGATCGTGATTCTTCAAATGCTATATACGGCTGTTTTTCCTTCGGTTAAAACCGATGTGAATGTTGCGCTGGCGGAAACACCGGTACAGATCTTTTTGCTTTTCCTCTCCGTTTCGTTTGTTCCTGCTGTGGCAGAGGAAATTTTGTTTCGTGGTTTTTTGGTAAGATCCCTTCGTGTTTTCCGAATCTCTCTTTCCGTTTTGATGTCGGCGATTGCGTTTGGACTTATCCACTTTTCCGTGACCGGTTTTCCGTTGTTTTTTGTCTGCGGACTGATTTTGGGAATGGCTTATGTTTCAACGGGTTCCCTTACGGTTTCTGTTGCTGTGCATTTTCTTTGCAATGCATTTTGGTTTCTTGCAGAAACGGTGGAAACCTATATGCCGGAATACGGGATGTTTGTTATGCGGAGCGCGTTTACGGTTTGCGTGTTGCTTTCTGTTGGAGGAATTCCTTTTTTGAAAGAAAATATGAGAGTGTTTTTCGAGGATGATAATGAAAAATCCATTCCGTCATCCGGTTTCTGGAGTTTGCCTACGATTCTTTTTATTTTGCTTGCTGCGGGAATCCAGATTTTATTTCAGAAAAAATGAATGATTCGGAGGATATCTGCGGTATGAATGAAAATGCGGAAAAATTTATGCGCGAAGCCATAAAACAGGCAAAAAAAGCGGCGGAAAAGGGAGAGGTTCCTGTTGGAGCCGTGATCGTACGTAACGGCGAAATCATTGCCCGCGCCTATAATACGAGAGAAACGGGAAAAAATGCGCTTTGCCATGCAGAGATCAAGGCGATTCATAAGGCTTGCAGAAAGCTCGGAGGATGGCGGCTTCCAGGATGTGAACTTTATGTGACGCTTGAACCTTGCCCCATGTGCGCGGGCGCGATTGTCAATGCGCGGATTGTTTCCGTGTATTACGGCGCTTACGATCAGAAAGCGGGCGCGTTCGGAACGCTGTTTGATATGAATACATTCGGATTAAACCATAAACCGCAAATTTATGCAGGTTTACTGGAGCAGGAATGTGCGGCACTGCTTTCCTCCTTTTTTTCGGAACTCAGAGAACGCCGTAAAAATCAAAAAAAGTTAAAAAATGACGAAATTTCGCAAAAAAACAGAGAAATAATTGAAAAATAATACAAAAATATATTTGACAATTGCGAATAGTTATGTTATGATAAAAAGTGTGCTGACAAATTGAATTTTATCATAACATAAAAAAATATAAATTTTTCAAAATCAGAAAGGATGATACATAATGAAAAAAGCAATGAAAAAATTGGTTGCGGCAGCGCTTGCGACTTTGATGACTACTGCGGCTTGCTCAACTTTTACAGGTTGCAGAAACAATAAAAACGATCAGACTACGGCGGATCCCTTTGCAACGATGCCCGATCAGACTACGGCAAGCCAGGAAACCACGGGTTCGGAAACCACTTCTTCCGAAAATGAAACCACAGGATCGGAAACCGAATCCTCTTCTTCCGACAAGCCCAATGTTCCCCCTGTTGTAAATCCCGATATGAAGGGTTTTAATGTTCTGACGGGTCAGCCTACGCTGAACGACGTGTCCTATACACGTCCCGTTGCGATTGTCGTGGATAATGTTTCTGCGGCGTATTCAACACAGACAGGTTTGGATCAGGCAGACGTTCTTTACGAAGCTCTCGTTGCTCCCGGTATTACTCGTTTCGTGATGGTATCGGCAGATTATAAGCTTCTTGACAAAGTTTCCAATATTCGTTCCGGCAGAGATTATCACATGGATTTTGCTGCTTACCATAACGCGATTCTCGTTTGCCACGGCGGCTCTATCACACCCAATTACGATTTCTTCGCTTTGGCAGTAGAACGCTACGGTGACCGTTACGGCTTTGTCGATACTGCACAGGAAAGATATTTTGCATGGGCGGAGGATGGCAATAAGTACGGTACCATTGAAGAAGCAAACCGCGGTGATTTGGGGAACAAAAATACCGTATTCAAACCGAACGCGATGACAGCTTTGTTGGAATCCTCTTCGTCCAAATTTATTCAAGCGGGCGGTACTTTGAGCGGTCAGGCGAAAGAAAGCCTGAAGTTTGTAGAATACGGCACGAAAAAGGATCTCAGCGACGCAAGTTCTGCAACGGAAATCACGCTGAAATTCAAATGTAAGGGTTCCAGCAATGTAAAGAACGTTTCCTATTCCTATGATGCACAGACGGGTAAATACCTGCGCAGTCAGGACGAAGCACCTCATCTTGATTCCCAGACAGACAAGCAGCTTGCCTTCACAAACGTGCTTACACTCATTACCAATGTGGAAGCAAAGGGAACCGGTCTGGAAAACGATCCTACCATGACACTTGTGGATACCACGATGCAGAACGGTGAAAAGGGCTTGGGTTATTACTTTACAGACGGCAAAGTTATTGCCGTTTATTGGACATCTGACGGAAACTCCCTGAAATTGGAAGAAGAAAACGGCGATGAACTTACGCTCAATACAGGCAATACCTATATTGGCTATATAGATGAATCCTATCTTGCGAGCGGTCAGTTCTGGCAATAAAAATCCGGAAACGGAAAAATTCTGTTAAAACGGCATAAAGAACACTCCTCCGAATGTGTTTTTCAAAGATTTATCGTTTTTGAAAGCACTTTCGGGGGATTTTTATTTCGTTCAAAAAGAAAATTTTGTGTAAATTTGCCGATAGTTTGTCGTTTGCTTTCAAAATTTTCTAATGCTTTTTTCGGATAGCATCTTGACACTTTTTTCGCGCTGTGATATAATTTTTTTAATAGGATTTATAAGTGCGCGTTCGTCCGACGGATAGCGGATACTTTTAGATTTTGAATGTTATTTTTGCGAAAGGAATGGTCAATACTATGCTTACTGCTTTTGAAAACGCAAAGATTTATGATTGCGGTAAAATGAAGGCTCTTGATGCTTCTTTTGACGAAAAAATTCTCTCTTTGATGACCGGCGCAATGGGCGACGGCGATCGTGTTTTCACATTTGAAAATGTTGCTGTTTTGCCCGGCTTTTGTGATGTGCATGTGCATTTCCGTGAGCCGGGTTTTTCATATAAAGAGGATATGGCTACGGGTTCTGCCGCAGCGGCGAGAGGAGGCTATACGGCGGTTTGTACCATGCCAAATCTCAATCCTGCACCCGACAGCAAGGAACATCTGGATATCCAGAGAAAAGCGATTGCCGAAAAAGCAAAAATAGCCGTCTATCCCTACGGTACGATTACGAAAGGTGAGCTTGGACGGGAATTTTCCGATATGGAGGCAATGGCTCCCTATGTTATCGGTTTTTCCGATGACGGGAAAGGTGTGCAGGATATCGGTATGATGAAAGAGGCAATGGAACGAGCAAAGGCGCTCGGCAAGATCATTGCGGCTCACTGCGAAGATAATTCTCTTTTGCACGGAGGGTATATTCACGACGGTGCTTACGCAAAAGCTCACGGACACAGAGGAATTTGTTCGGAAAGCGAATGGAAACCGATCGAAAGGGATCTGGAACTTGCGGCAAAAACAGGATGTGCATATCACGTCTGTCATATTTCCGCGAAAGAAAGTGTTGCCCTCATCCGCGAAGCAAAAAAAAGCGGTGTGAACGTTACCTGTGAAACGGGACCGCACTATCTCGTTCGCGATGACAGCTTTTTACAGGAAGACGGAAGATTCAAGATGAATCCGCCTCTGCGTTCTCCCGAAGACAGAGAAGCGCTTGTGGAAGGTATTCTGGACGGAACGATCGATATGATCGCAACGGATCACGCGCCTCACAGTGCAGAAGAAAAATCCCGCGGATTGGAGAAGAGCGCAATGGGTGTTGTCGGTCTGGAAACCGCATTCCCCATTCTGTATACGGAACTTGTCCGTCCGGGAATTCTGACACTTGAAAAATTGACGGAGCTTCTTTCCGTGAATCCCAGAAAGCGTTTTGGTATCACGTCCGATCCCGGCTGGTGTGTCTGGAATCTGAATACGGTTGAAACGGTGGATCCCTCTGTATTTTTGTCCAAGGGACGCAGTACGCCGTTTGCCGGAGATTGTGTTTACGGTAAAAATTTAATGACGATATATGGAGGAACTTTGGTATGGCAAAGCAAATAAACAGAAAGATCGTTCTTGAGGACGGAAGCGAATACTACGGTTATGGCTTCGGTGCCGATGTGGAACGCGTTTGCGAAATCGTTTTCGATACGTCTATGGTTGGTTATCAAGAGATTATTTCCGATCCTTCCTATACAAACCAGATGGTTGTGATGACGTATACCTTGATCGGTAACTACGGTATGACGGATGAGGACTATGAATCCAAAGCGCTGACCTGCGGTGCATTGGTGGTTCGTGAATATAACGATCTGCCCTCCAACTTCCGCTATACAAAAACATTGGCGGAAACCATGGAAGAAAGCGATATTCCCGGTATCGAAGGTTTTGATACCCGTGAGCTGACAAGAAAAATCCGCGATAACGGTTCTTGCAAGGCACTGATTACCTCTGCGGATACACCCAAGGAAAAAGCACTCGCCATTCTTGCACAAACGGAAATTCCCTCGAATGCCGTTTCAAAAGTCAGTTGCCGTAAGCGTTGGTATGCCCGTACGGCAAATGCAAAATACAATGTGGTGGCAATCGACTGCGGTGCGCGTCTGAGCGTGATCCGTACGCTGAATGAGCTTGGTTGCAACGTAACGGTTATGCCGTATAATGTTTCCGAAAACGATGTTGCCAAAATGAATCCCGATGCCATTCTGATTTCGGAAGGTCCCGGCAACCCCGAGGACGTTCCTGAGGTCATTGCATTGATCCAAAAACTGAAAGGCAAATATCCGATGGCAGGCATCGGTCTGGGACATCAGCTGATCGCGCTTGCTTACGGTGCAAAAACCTATAAAATGAAATGCGGTCATCACGGATGCAACCGTCCCGTCAGAAATCTGAAAACGGGTACCATTCGTACGGTTTCTCAGAATCATAATTACGCTGTAGATCCCATGAGTGTGGACGAAACCGGTTTGAAGGTAACGCATCTTGACATTATGGATGATGTGATCGAAGGTCTCTGCTCGGAAAAGGACTGTTTGTTTACAGTTCAGTATCATCCCGATACCATGAGCGGACCTCGCGGAAGCATCAGTTTTTACGAAGAGTTTATCGGTCTTATGAAGGAGGGCAAGTAATATGCCAAAAAGAACGGACTTAAAGAAAATTTTGGTTATCGGCTCCGGTCCTATCGTGAT
Source organism: Clostridia bacterium (assembly GCA_017399025.1). Taxonomy (GTDB): domain Bacteria; phylum Bacillota; class Clostridia; order Oscillospirales; family CAG-272; genus QALR01. The sequence goes on along the minus strand of JAFQEK010000052.1, from coordinate 5,224 downwards.
TGGACAGGCAGCGGAATTTGACTATGCGGGCACACAGGCCTGTCTTGCCCTGCGCGAGGAAGGCTACGAGGTTGTTCTTTGCAACTCCAACCCCGCTACCATCATGACGGATACCACGATTGCCGATAAAATTTATATGGAACCCCTGACGTTGGAATACGTTGCGAAAATTCTCCGCTATGAAAGACCGGATGCCATCGTTCCCGGTATCGGCGGTCAGACAGGTCTGAACCTTGCTATGCAGCTTGAGAAAAAAGGCGTTCTCCGCGAATGTGGAGTGGAACTTCTCGGAACAAGCAGTGTGAGCATTGAAAGAGCCGAAGACAGAGAAGGCTTCAAAAAGCTTTGTGAAGAGCTCGGCGAACCCGTTCTTCCTTCCATCATCGCGCACACCATCGAAGAAGGTCTTGCGGCTGCGGAAGAGATTGGATATCCCGTTGTTCTCCGTCCCGCATTTACGCTCGGCGGTACGGGAGGCGGTTTTGCCGACAATCCTGAAGAATGCCGTGAACTTCTGAAGAACGGCTTGAAACTTTCTCCTGTAACGGAAGTTCTTGTGGAAAAGAGCATTAAGGGTTATAAAGAAATTGAATACGAAGTTATGCGCGATGCCAACGATACGGCAATCGCCATCTGTAATATGGAAAACGTGGACCCTGTTGGTATTCATACGGGCGACTCCATCGTTGTTTGTCCCAGCCAGACACTCACGGGTAAGGAATGCAGCATGCTCAAGGAGAGCGCGTTGAAAATCATTCGCGCACTCAAAGTGGAAGGCGGCTGTAACGTACAGTTTGCGCTCGACCCCCATTCCTTCCAGTATTATCTGATCGAAGTAAACCCTCGTGTTTCCCGTTCCTCTGCGCTTGCTTCCAAAGCCAGCGGCTATCCGATTGCCCGCGTAACCGCAAAGATCGCAGTCGGCATGACTCTGGACGAGATCATGCTCGGCGCAATGCCTGCCGCTTGCGAACCCACTCTTGACTATGTGGTTGCAAAACTCCCTCGCTTCCCGTTTGATAAATTCCAGACCGCAAATAACTCACTTTCCACACAGATGAAAGCCACCGGTGAAGTTATGAGCCTTGGCAGAACCCTTGAAGAATGCCTGCTCAAAGCTGCCCGCTCCCTTGAAATCGGCGTTTGCCATTTCCATATGGCAAAATTCGATTCCTGGACAACGAAGGAGCTCATGAAATATCTGCCTCTCGCAACCGATGATCGTATGTATGCCATCGCTGAGCTTCTCCGCCGTGACGTGGACGTCAGCCATATCTGCGATGCCACCAAGATTGACATGCTCTTTATCGAAAAGATCAAAAATATCGTGGAAATGGAAACCGAGCTGAAGCAGGGCGTGAAGGATATTGCCGTTCTCAAGGCAGCGAAAAAGATGGGTGTTTCCGATAAGTTCATTGCAAAGCTCTGGAATTGCCCCGAAATTGACGTTTATAATCTCCGCATGGAAAACAATATCGTTCCCGTTTATAAAATGATTGATACCTGCGGTGCGGAATTTGAAAGCTACGTTTCCTATTTCTATTCCACCTATGAAAGCGAAAACGAATCCAAGGTTTCCGATAAAAAGAAGATCATTGTTCTTGGCTCCGGTCCGATCCGTATCGGCCAGGGCGTTGAGTTTGACTATTCCTCCGTTCACGCGATCAAGACCATCAAGGCTTCCGGCTTTGAAGCTATCATCATCAACAACAATCCCGAAACCGTTTCCACAGACTACACAACCTCCGATAAGCTCTATTTTGAGCCTCTGTGTGTGGAAGATGTTATGAATATCATCAATCTTGAAAAGCCTTTCGGCGTTATCGCTTCTCTTGGCGGTCAGACGGCAATCAACCTTGCCGAACCGCTCCGTGACAGAGGTGTCAAGCTGATCGGTACGGACTGCGATGCCATCGAAAAAGCAGAAAACAGAGATGCATTTGAAAAGGTTCTGAAAGCGCTGGACATTCCTCAGCCCGAAGGTCAGGCGGTTACAAAGATTGAAGACGGCGTTGCCGCAGCCGCAAGAATCGGCTATCCCGTTCTCGTGCGTCCTTCCTTCGTTCTCGGCGGACGCGCAATGCAGATCGTTGCCGATGAAGAAGGCTTGCGCCACTATCTCAAAACAGCCGTTGAAATTGACGAAGACAAACCTGTTCTTGTAGATAAATATATCCAAGGTAAGGAAGTGGAGGTTGACGCCGTATGCGACGGTACGGACGTATTCGTGCCCGGTATCATGGAATTGGTTGAACGTACGGGCGTACATTCGGGCGACTCCATCAGCGTATATCCCTCCTTCAGTATTTCCGATAAAGTTAAAGAAATCATTCTCGATTATACCAAGAAGCTCGGTATTGGCATTGGTATCATCGGTCTTTATAACATTCAGTTCATCGTTGATAAAAACGAAAACGTCTTTATCATCGAAGTAAACCCCCGTTCCTCCAGAACCGTTCCGTTCATTTCCAAATCCACGGGCTACAGCCTTGCGGATATCGGTACGCTCGTTATTCTCGGAAAATCCTTGAAAGAACAGGGCATCACCACGATTTATCCCGCAGAAAAGAAACGCTGGTACGTCAAAGCCCCCGCATTCTCCTTCTCTAAACTCCGCGGTCTTGACGCATACCTTAGCCCCGAAATGAAATCTACAGGTGAAACAATCGGCTATGATAACAGCCTTACCCGCGCGCTCTTCAAAGCCCTGAAGGCTTCCGGTATGAACGTAAGCAACTACGGAACCGTTCTTTGTACGATTGCCGATAACGATAAAGAAGAAGCGCTTCCTCTGATTCGCCGCTTCTACAATATGGGCTTCAACATTCAGGCTACGGCAGGTACGGCGCAGTTCCTGAAGAAAAACGGAATCCGCACGCACGCTGTCCGTAAGATCAGCGAAGGAAGCGAAGAAATCCTGGATTCCATCCGCGCAGGTTACGTGAACTATATCATCAACACGCGTGACGTTCATTCCTCCGGCGTTCTTTCCGACGGCAGAGAAATCCGTCAGTGCGCGGTTGAAAACAATACGACAATCTTTACTGCGCTTGATACCGTAAAGGTTCTTCTTGATGTTCTCGAAGAAACAACGCTCGGTATTTCCACGATTCATGATTGAGGTGTGATATGACACAGGGCTTTTATGAAATTCTGTCCAACGTAATGATTGCGAAGGACATTTACGAAATGGTGCTTGGCGGAGATACCTCCGCCATCACCGCTCCCGGTCAGTTCATCAATATTAAAATCGCCGGCTTCTATCTGCGCCGTCCGATTTCGATCTGCGACTGGGATGAAAAAACCATCACCATTCTGTTTAAAACCGTCGGAGAAGGTACAATGCGCCTTTCCGAAATGAAGGCGGGCGAAAAACTTGATATTCTCGTCGGTCTCGGAAATGGTTTCAATCCCGAAGCTTGCGGAGATCGGCCTCTGCTCGTCGGCGGCGGTATCGGTACACCTCCCATGTACGGACTTTGCAAAAGACTTCTTGCTATGGGCAAAAAGCCTTCCGTCATTCTTGGCTTTGCTTCCGAATGCGACGTCGTTTACGAAGAGAAATTCAAGGAACTCGGTGTGGAAACACGCATTGCAACGGTGGACGGCTCCCGCGGCGTGAAAGGCTTCGTTACACATGCCATGGAAGGACTCAGCTACGATTATTTTTATGCCTGCGGACCGATTCCCATGCTTCACGCGCTCTGCGATGCCACGGATACGAGCGGTGAAGTCAGCTTTGAAGAACGCATGGGTTGCGGCTTTGGCGCATGTATGGGCTGTACCTGCAAAACCAAATACGGCAATAAACGCATTTGCAGAGACGGTCCCGTTTTGAAGAAGGAGGAAGTGATATGGTAACGAATACAAAAGTAACGCTTTGCGGCATCGAAATGGATAACCCCGTGATTCCCGCAAGCGGAACCTTCGGCTTCGGCTACGAATTTGCCGAGCTTTACGATATCAATTGTCTGGGAACGTTCTCTTTCAAGGGAACGACGAGAGATCCCCGTTTCGGAAACCCTACTCCCCGTATTGCGGAATGTCCTGAGGGCATGCTGAATGCGGTAGGTCTCCAGAACCCCGGCGTGGATGCCGTTATCGCAAACGAACTTCCCAAGCTTGCAAAATGCTTCCATAAACCCGTGATGGCAAATGTCAGCGGATTTTCCAAAGAAGAATACATCGAAACCTGCGAAAAGCTCAGCGCAATCGAATCCGTCGGTTGGATCGAAGTCAACATTTCCTGTCCGAACGTACACGGCGGCGGTATGAGCTTCGGTACCTCTGCGCAAGCGGCTGCGGACGTTACGAAAGCGGTTCGCGCCGTAACGAAAAAGCCTCTTATCATCAAGCTTTCTCCCAACGTAACCGATATCGCTTCCATTGCGAAAGCTTGTGAAGCGGAAGGCGCGGACGGTATCAGCCTGATTAATACGCTTCTCGGCATGCGCATCGATCTGCGCAAGAGAAAACCGCTTCTTGCAAATAAAACGGGCGGTTATTCCGGACCTGCAATCAAGCCCGTTGCGGTTCGTATGGTATATCAGGTATACGATGCCGTTAAAATTCCGATCGTCGGTATGGGCGGTGTTTCCACAGCTGAGGATGTGATCGAAATGATGCTTGCGGGCGCAACTGCGGTTGAAGTCGGTGCGGCAAACCTTGTGAATCCCTTTGCTTGCAAGGAGATCATTGAAGATCTCCCCCACGTAATGGAAAAATATAATATTCAGAATCTTTCGGATATCATCGGCGCGGCACATTGATTGACCGCGGCGAACCATACATAAAACGTGTCAGCCGCAAAGCGGCAGAAAGGAACAGAATCATGGGAAAAGACGTCATCATTGCTTGCGACTTTGCAAGCGCACAGGCTACATATGATTTTCTTGATAAATTTACAGGCAAAAAACCTTATGTAAAAATCGGTATGGAGCTTTTCTATGCGGAAGGCCCCTCCATCGTTCGCGAACTCAAAGCAAGAGGTCACAAGATTTTCCTTGACCTCAAGCTCCACGATATTCCTAATACCGTAAAAAAATCCATGGCAGTGCTCTCTCATCTTGACGTGGATATGTGCAATCTCCACGCAGGCGGCACCATCGCCATGATGGAAGCGGCTCTCGAGGGACTCACCCGTCCCGACGGCACCCGTCCTCTTCTGATTGCCGTTACACAGCTTACCTCCACCAGCGAGGAAAGAATGAAAACGGATCTTCTG
>JAFQEK010000051.1 GCA_017399025.1 Clostridia bacterium | reverse complement strand
GAAGAGTTTTCTGTGATGGACTTATAAATGTTTCTCTCGGAAGAGGTAAATTCTTCTTTACGTTGCTCAAAAATATTGAGAATACGATCTTGGAAGTTCTTTTCCGTGATCCACATCGGAATCAGACGCTTGGTTTCCAGAGTACCGATCGCGTATTCTACGCGAACACCGCCATCGATCTTGGTAAAGGAGATCTGACCGCCGGCAAGAGCCGCGTCGGTAAAGCTCTTCATCGTCTGGCTTGCACCGGTTTCAACGTCTTCGTATGTCAGGATGATCTGAGAAAGCAAAGCCTGTCTGATAGGGTCTGCATTTTCAGCTTCATCGGTAGCCAATGCTGTGGAAAGGATATCAATATCATAAGGGTTAGAAAACATGTATTCGCCGGTTTTCACATTCTGCAAAGCGAACTCAGCAGACTGTTCATCGAAATACATTCTCCAGTTTTCATCTTCATACATGCAAGTCATTTCGGCAACCTTCACCTGTTGGGAAATCCAATCTTCGTATGAAGGATAGGTTTCAAGTTCTGCCCCGAAAACAGGCAGGCCTATTGCCGAAAAAGCAAGCAGAATTGCCAGAATCGCTGAGAGAATTCTGATTTTTTTCATAGATTAACCTCCTGTTTTAATCTGCGCGATAGGAAATTTCCGTGATAATATCGGAAACAAAAGATATCATTCGGGTAATCAAGTTCCAGAACAATACTGCAAGGAACGTAATGAATACCATACCGATAATGGTAAAGAAAGAAATTGCGAGATTGCGGCCCATGCTGTAGCCGTGTGTTGTCATGGAACCGAAGAGAATCAGCAAACCGGTCCATACATACGCGATACCGAGAGCAAGGGTAATAAATTCAGCTTCCGCGAGGGAGCAGAAATGTGTTGCGATGGTTGCGGGAATCATAACGATCGGAATCGGAACGAGCGCATAGCAGGTTGCAACGAAGATATCTTTCAGGTTGCCTTCGCCGTCGAACAAAGTGGTAAGACACCAGTTTGCAACAACCCAAAGAGCAACGAGAACGAGAACGGATACCATCGGACCTACAATATTTACTTTTCCGCCGCCGCCGAAGAGGTAAGCGGAACCGATATTATTATAAACAACAGCAAGAACAGTCAAAAGCAAAATGCAAAGACCGCCGCGAACGGAACCGCGTTTTTCATGTTTCAAATCCCAGAAACCGTCAAACGGGTGTACGATTACATAGAAACCGTAAAGGAATTCTTCCCAAAGTGTGCGCTTGCCGACTTTAACGATACCGGCTTTGTTCTTTCTGCCGATATAGCCCATAGCTTTGGTCAAAGCAACAATGAGAACAACAGCGATCACGAAAATCCAACCGATGGATTTTTCTGTGGATTCTTTTCTGTTAGCCTGGAACGCGATGGAATAGTTTTTGGTTTCATGCGCGTCCTGATAGTACTGCATTGCCTGTTCGTAGTCGCCCTGACGGTAAAGGTTTTTACCGATACCTACGTAAGCGGCATCGAAGTTTTGGTTTCTTCTGAGAATATCCTGCCAGTCATTGTATGCCTTGGTGTATTCACGGTCAGCATTGTGCATGAGTGCTTGGTCGATGATATTACCGTATTCGGTTCTCTTGTAAACCATGATAGAGTCAAGTTCGCCGTCGAGCACCAGGATATCGCTGCCGCAGTATGTGATAGCCACGGGAGTGAAGAGGTGTCCGAGCTGGTTACCCTTGTCACCGAACGCGAACAGGAGGTTACCTTCCATATCGTAAGTATAGATCTTACCGCGTTTGGAGTCTACGACAGACCACATACCGTTGGGACCCATTGCGATATCAACGAGTTCGGAAGGACCTGTTTCTTTTGTCATATCCTTCATATCACTGAACATGATTTCGCCGGCGGGCATTGCAAAGCCGTTACGAACCATGATATCATCACCTTTTGCGTTCAATCTCTTGATGGGCGCATAGGTTGCGTCAGTGGAGAGAGTCTGAAGAGCAGCGGTCAGAGATTTTTCTTCTTCTGTACCGAATACGATGGTTGCCCATATCTGACCTTCATCGTCCATGGTCATATTTCTGTAAGGAGTAGAGATAAAGGAGTCCGTTACAACGGAGGGGAAAAGCATACGGCGGATACGTACAGCCAACGGAACGCTGGTTTTCTGTGCGCCGAGGAATGCCTGGAAAGAACCGTCGGGGTTCAGAGCGATAACACCGGAGTAAGTCTGGTCAGATACGATATAAGTCGTACCGGAAGCGTTTACGCCGACAGCTACGGGACGGAACACAGTGTCCGTACCCATAACGTCTGCCTTGGGAGCTTCAATGATATCCTTGAAACCTCTGGTTTCCGTGTCGAAAATAACGATACGGGAGTTTTCTTTATCGCAGACATAGAGAGAATTTTCATAAATGAAAAGACCTTCGGGAGATTTCAGTTTATCCGGAACACCCTGCGCGTTAACGAAATCGCTGATGGTGTACTGATAGATGAAGTTGGGATCGCAGACAACAACGCGACCCTCGCCTGCTTCTGTCAGATCGGAAATATAGATATAACCGTTGCCCTTTGCATCAACAAAGATATCTTTGGGGTTATACAGGGATTCAGGCAGATTCATTGCATAGGAGTCAATCTGTCTGTCAGGGGTATACGCGTGAGGAGAAGTGAGAACTTCACCTGTGATAGAGTAGGTATAAGTGTGAAACATAGCTTCTGCCGCATGGCAAGCTACGCCGCCGGCAAGGAGGACGAAGCTCAAAAGCAACACAACTATTCTTGTTAATTTTTTCAAAATTGCTTCCTCCTTTTTTAGTCTTTCATACCGGAAGTAGACATCGTTTCAACGATATTACTCTGGCTGATTACGAATACGGTTACGGGAACGATCAACATAACAACTGCAGCAGCCGCACCGACACCCGCACGGGCGATACCGCCGGATACGATCTGAGAAATCGCGTAGTTGAAAGTTTTGAGCTGTTCACTCTGGATATAAGTGGAAGCACCTGTGTTCCACAAATCCTTGAAGGAGTACACGATCAATGTCAGCCAAGCGGGTTTTACCATCGGCATGGCAATGGTCCAGTAGGTACGAAGTTCGCTGGAACCGTCAAGACGAGCAGATTCCAGAACGGCGTCGGAAATACCGGAAACCATGAACTGACGCATAAGGAACATACCGAGCGTTGCGCCCCATGCGGGGATGATCAATGCCCAATAAGTATCAACGAGACCGAGCGCGCTCATTGTCATGTAGTTTACGATTGCAGTAACGGTAGCTGTAAACATAAGGGACAGACGAACTGCGCTGAACAACATGTTACGGCCGGGGAATTTGATTTTGGATACGGTGTAAGCCGCAAGAGAACCGAGGAACAAGTTACCGAACGTACCGCCTACGGAAATGAGAACGGTATTGAAGATGTAACGAGAGAACGGAACCCAAGAAGAAGACATACTCTTGAACATATCGCCGAAGTTACTGAACGTAGGTTTTACAACGTAGAATTTCGGAGGATAGTTCCAAAGCTCGTCAAGAGGTTTGAGAGACTGTACGATTGCGTAGTACAGCGGAATAAACATGAATGCACCGAAAACAACGAGGAATACTGTGATTCCGAAGTCGCCTCCCGCAGAACGGTTGAGGACAACTTTATGATTTCTTGTTCTTAATTTTTTTGACATATCATTGTCCCACCTTATTCAGAATTTTATTTACAAGCATGTTGGAACCGATCATCATGATGAAGAGGACAACCGCGATCGCGGAAGAGTAACCAACCTCGAAACGCTGGCCGCCGTAGTCCTGAAGATGGTGCATGATTGTATGTGCGCAATAGTTTACGCTGGGGAAGCCGGCAAGGTCATTTACAACCGTACCGAAGTTAAAGGACTGTGTAATCGCCATAACCGCACCGAAGAGCATCTGCTGCTTCATGTTCGGAAGAGTTACGTACCAGAGTTCCTGCCATCTGTTCTTGATACCGTCAACCGCAGCAGCTTCGAACTGGTCCTTCGGAACTGTCTGCAAACCGCCGATAAAGGAAAGGAAGGATACACCGAGAGATGTCCAGAGGGCAACAATGATACAGAGAGGCATAACGTATGTTTCGTTTTGGAAGAACTGGATCGGCGCCTGAATGATATCCAAACGCATAAGGATCGAGTTTGCGTAACCGTAGGAGTCACCGTCGAAGAGGATCTTCCAGATAAAGGTCATACCTGTGGAAAGAGAGGGTGCGTAGAAAATCAGGGTTACAACGGCTCTGATCTTCGGGGGAAGTTCGTTGATAAACCAAGCGGTAAACAACGAAAGAAGGTAGGAAACAGGTCCTGTCATAACGGCAAACACGAGAGTGTTCATGATTGCCTGAATGAAGATTTCATCGTCCAGGAAGAGACGCATATAGTTATTCAAACCGTACCACTTCGGCGGTTCAATCATATTAAAGACTGTGAAGCTGAAAAATACCGAAAGAATAACAGGCAAAACGGTAAACATGAAGAAAATAAGGAAGTACGGTGCACACATGAGATATGCGGCATAGTTACGCTTCATTTCTTTCCATGTCCATTGCCATTTGGTCATTTCTTTGCGCGCCACGGGTTTCGGCGCTTTTGTGCTTTTTCCAACAGCATTTTCTGACATGTCCGTATTCTCCTTTGCTAAATTTTATTTCGTGGTAGGGATAAAGAACCCACGGTTGAGCTCTTCGCGCTTTCTTGTAAACTCTGCATTGATTGTATTGGTATAATCCTGAAGCGCTTCGCTGGGAACCGCGTCGTTGTTATAAACATCAAGGAATGCGAATTCAATGTTACGGGCAATAATGTAACTACCCGGCATTTCCGGAACACCTTTGAGCTGATCGAACTGTGCTTGGATTTCTTTAAGTTCGTTGGATGTCCAGGACATATCTTTAAATGCGTGAATGTTTGCTGTTGCGTACTTGCCGGCAGGACCGAGAAGAGCAACAAGCTCGTTTGCATACTGACCCTGAATATCGCCGCTCATCCACCACTTGATGAAGTCGAAGCCTGCCTGAGCTGTGCCTCTGTCAGCAGCATCCATCATGATAACGATGGAGTTCATGGTAGTAACGATAGTTTTGGTAACAGATCCGTCTTCCTGAACTGTGCCGGGAACGGTTGTGAAGCCCCACAAGCCTTTCAATTCGGGAGCGAATACGGTAAACTGGTTGTAATAGGTGATATAGTCACCGATAAACATCGGCATTTCACCGGAACGGAAACGGTTCGCAGCGTCAAACTTCAGCGGGAAGTTGTACGTTGTGAAGAATTTGCAGAGTGCGGTGAATGCATCGAGTGTTACGTCCTGGTCAAAGGAAATGGTCGTACCGCCGCCGGTGTAAAGCTCGCCGCCGTGCTGGTAAACGAAGGTATTGAATATACCGATATCGTGAGACATACCGATATCATAGTTCTGAGAAACGAGAATCGGCATAATTGCGTTAAATTCATCCCATGTATTGGGAACGGAAAGTCCGAGGTTAGCGAAGATGTCCTTACGATAGAACATAACGTTAAAGCTCTGCTTTTCCGGAATACCGTAAACGGCAATATCACCGTCGGAAGAACCGAGTGCTACGGTAAAGGGAACCCAGGAGGATTCATGGAAATATCCGGGGTTTGCTTCGGAGCCGTCACCGCGGACAACGTCAAAGCCTTCAAACTGAGTGAGGTCGAGAACCGCACCGCGGACCGCATAGTTGATACAGTCAGAGGAGGTAACGTCCATCATAACGTCGGGGCCTACGCCGGAAAGTGTTGCGGGAAGAAGCGTACCTGCTGTAACGAGTTTCAAATTGATTGCAACGTTGGAACGTTCGTTTGCGAATTCCTGGTCGATGATGGTACGGATGATCTGTGTGTATTCACGGGAAACCGTGGTCCATACGTCTACGGTCAACACACCTTCTTCTGCTTCCGCGGAACCGTAAGAGGAGTTGTCACGGATAAAGCTGTAGAAGAACATCTGAATTTCATACCATGCGTTTACGAAGAAGTTGCCTTCGCCTCTGGGATCATCACTGCCTGCGGGCTGAATCAAGAGATAGTCAAGAATCAAAGCCTGCTGACCGATATTGTTGATCCATGTACCGAGGTTACCGATATAGGATTTAAGCTGTGCAAAATTCTTTGCGATCTGACCTTCGGAGTCTTTAGACATCTTTTCAAGCACGCGCGCTACGTTTTCAACAGTCGCGGTACTCGAGCTGCTTTCGCCTTTGCTGATTTCTTTCATCTGCTCGGAAACCGCATACAGTCTCTTTGCGATCTGACCCATTTCAGCGATTTCATCGGGCATTCTGCTCCAATACATGTAGTCCATGTAGGGGTCGGGGGTACTACCGGAAATGGTAAGAATCTTAACGTAAATCGCGTTGATTCTTGTTACGCAGTCACGGAGTTCTGCCACGAGAGGACCGAGACCGCCATAGTTAACTTCAAGTTTGATTGTGTGTTCGCCTTCGGAGAAATAGAACTTCAGATCTTCATCGCCCGCATTGAACGTATCGCCCTGCCAGGATTTATCGAACAGGAACTGAAGATTATTTGCTTCTTCGAAAGGAACTTCGCCGTCAATATAGATACGGCGGGATACGTACAAGCCTTCAACAGCGTCCTGAAGGAATCTGGAGCTGATGACATACATGCCTGCTTCGCCTTCGGGAATTGTGAAAGTCCATTCAATCCACTGACCGATGCTTGCCCAGTTATAGCTTCCGTTACGTCCGCCGACGTCGTTGATCCAGGAGTAGCTGGGGTGCTGAGGAGAAGTGATTGCGGAGCTTCTGTCGTTCTGACCGTAAATGGTACGGGAAGAGGTCGAGGTGAAGTATTCCGCTTCCAATTTAATAGAAGTCTTAGCCTCCTCTTTGTCCTTGTACATATTCTTGTATTCTTCATAGGAAATCAAGGTGTCTCTTTTACGGAGAACGATGGAATCCACATACATATATTCTTTCTGTGCTTCCAAAGTGATAATATTTTCGCCTTTTTCAAGGTAGAAATAGAATTCTCCGTTATAGTTACCCGTAGGATCGCAAACGGTGTACGTTGTCCATTCGGGGTCGAGCTTCTTGATCGGGCGGCGTTCGTTGTCCGCGCCGTCTTTTTCGTAGAAAATCTTTACGATATTGCCGTTTTCATAAACAGCGACAGGAAGAGTGTAGCCTTTTTCAGCGAGAGTCTCTTCGTTGACAGAATCAAGAGATTCACCGCTTGCGAGATCGTAACGGCTCACCGCGTCAATCCACTTTTTGGTGAAAACCAAGTTACGGAGCTCGGTATAAGGAACCTTGCTGTTAATGCGGAGCGTTCTTTCAATATCGGCAGCTTTCGCTCTGTCGTCCTCGGAATCGAGATAATTGTAAAGAATGTCCATTGCGTAAAGACCGGATTTGGGGACGTTAACCTTCCATGAAACGGAGCCTTCGTCCTTAAGAAATACCACGTTTTTCTTGCCTTCGTAGTCTTCAACCGTCACGGTTTCGGGATCAACAAGATTGCTCGAATTGATCGTGATATCTTCACCATCATAATTCTCGAACTTGTCGTTTTTCGCCTTGTACTCGAGCCACTTATCGTCGCCGAGAATTTCAAGGGCTTCGTCAGTTGTCGATTCGTTCTCTTCTGCAGCTGCGCTTGCAGCGATGAGAGAATTGGGGTTCGCTGTCAGAAAAAGACAGAAAACCATCATGGCGCTGAGCACCAGCGCGACAACTCTTTTCAGCTTTGAGTTTTCCATAGTTTTTTCCTCCTTAACGGAATTTGCAATGTGCAGACTAAAACTCGTACCGCCCCTCCGGACGGCACATAGCGCTTATTACTTTAATATATTACCACTTCATTCACAAAAAATCAATAAGTTTACGGTCCTCTTTTTTTCTGTTTTTAACAATTCGTTCTTATTTTGGCAAAAAAATCTTCAAAAAAAGCTCTTTTTCTCACCTCACGCGCACGATATATATAATAGGATAAAATTTCCTTTTTTCCTTCGAAGAACTAAGGCTTGATTTGTTTGATTTTTATTTACGGAAAAAAATTAAAAAAAGAGAAAAACGCTTGTATTTGCTCGGTTTTTTCAGTCTTTCCCGTAATGTTTTATTTTTCTCGAAAAATAGTAAATCACATTTAACATCCGGCTTCTCTGAAGACAAAACATTCCCGCAAAATACCTTTTTGATATTTGTGCATAACACACAAACACAAAAAAGGTTTTTTGACCTTGTGTACATTTTGCCAAAAAAACATAAACCATATAATTTTCACCCAAAAAACCGCCATTTTTTCTAATAATAGAACAAAAAACAATCCAACAAGAACATAATCGTTAGAAAACAGGCAGTTTCACTCAATCACACCTCCGAAAAGAATCCGATCCCCCCGATAAAAAACAACCGATTGTCCGGGGGTAACCGCACGCACTCTGCGTGCAAAAGAAATCCGCGCTTCTCCGTTTTCAATCACGGCAACCGCTTCCTCCGGTTTTGCCGCATAGCGAACCTTTCCCTCTCCCGCAACTTCGGTGTAATCTCCGGGCAAAAGGGACATGAAATTCAGTTCTCTGCAAATCAGGCGATTGGAAAAGATTCTGTTCTCATCACAGGTAAGCGTTACCGTATGAAGCACGGGATCGATCGCCGTTACAAAAGCAGGTTTTCCCAGAGAAACGCCCAAGCCTTTGCGCTGACCGACCGTATAGCGGATAATACCCTCATGTTTGCCGATGGGCGTTCCGTTTTCATCCGTAAAATCACCTTTCGGAAATTTTCCTTTTCTTTCTTCAATATACGAAACATAATCGTTTGACGGGATGAAGCAGATTTCCTGACTTTCAGGTGCATTTGCATTCGGAAGTGCCATCTCTGCCGCTCTTACCTTAATCTCGGATTTCAAAAGCGAACCGAGAGGAAGCTCCAGCATAGAGAGCTGTTCCTGTGTCAGACGCCATAGCATATAACTCTGGTCCTTTCTCGGATCGGCAGCCTTACGGATATAATACCGTCCCGTCTCTTCGTCAAAGCCGATGTTCGCGTAATGCCCCGTGGCAATCTTCGGAATCCCCGCCTTCTTTGCTGTTTCGCAAAGGACGGCAATTTTCACAAAACGGTTACAGACAATGCAAGGATTCGGTGTTCTTGCCGCCGCATATTCCGAAAGGAAATTTTCAATCACGATATCACGAAAACGTGCCGTACAGTCCACAACCGTCAAAGGAACATTCAGAAGCGCGGCAACGCGTGCAGCAGAATCCGCGTCGCTCTCCTCCGTCATTTTCAGAAACGCACCGAAAACCTCATACCCTTGTTTACGAAGCTCAGTCACGGCATACGTACTGTCAATACCGCCGCTCATACCGAGCAAAATCTTTTTTTCTTCCATAATTATATATTCCTTTCCGAAAACTTTCTTCCGAACGTCCCGTTTGATTCATCGGCAACGCTCCGCAGCCGCAACGGCAAGACGATCACAGCGCTCGTTATATGCATGCCCGTTATGACCGCGCACCCACACAAGCTTCACCGTATGAACATCCAGCAATGCGAGCAATTTTTCCCAAAGATCGGGATTCAACGCAGGCTTTCCGTCACCTTTTTTCCACCCCTTGGCCTTCCAGGAACGTGCCCATCCTTTTGTAACCGCATCAACCAGATATTTGGAGTCTGACCAAAGTTCCACTTCGCAAGGCGCTTTCAAAGCAGAAAGCCCTGCAATCGCCGCAGAAAGCTCCATGCGGTTATTGGTCGTCTGCTTCTCGCCCCCCGAAAGTTCCTTTTCAATTTCTCCGTAGACGAGAATACATCCCCAACCGCCCGGGCCGGGATTGCCCTTGCAAGCGCCGTCCGTATAAATTGTAACCTTCTTCATTGATTTATTATATTCCTTTCCTTTTTAAATGATAATTGGAACAATTTTTCCGAAATCCTGAGAATCTCTCGCCGCAAGCGCAGCCCTCGTCGCAAAGAATGAATCCTCCGCCGACACACGGCAAGCACCGATTCCCTGCATTTCCAGAACAAACTCTTCAAACAGCTCCCTCTCCGCACACACAAGAGGCAATTCCCTTTCGCCTGCGCCGTCGATCACAAAAACACGCCCCGAACGAACCTCCAGAACACCCTCAGAGCCAACAAGGCGCAAACGGTCGTCGTCATGTGTCGGCGCGCTCGCGGGACGCAGAACATCCGCCGAAACGGAAGCCATTTTCCCATCTTCGCAAGCAAATAAACAGAGCGTGGAAGCTTCCATCGTACCGTTGCCCGCATTGTAAGCGGTGTTACCGAGTGCCGTTGCCGAAATCGGTTTCAATCCGCCGATACGGATCACCCATTCAATACCGTGAATCGCCACCCACGGAATCGTGCCGCCGTATTTTTCACGGTCGGAATAAAAACACGCGCGGTTTCCCATGCGATAGGATTTCTGCGCATTCGCAAGCAAAACCTCACCGATGCCGCCATTCTTCACAAAACGCCAAGCAGTTTCAAAATGAGGGAGATAATCAATCCCGAACATTCCGCAAAAACAGATGTTATCATTTTTCTTTTTCGCGTCTCTCCAAACCGCTTCCAGCTTCTCCAATGTTTCCAAATCCGTAGCAACGGGTTTTTCGCAAAAAACAGAGATTCCTCTTTCCAAAGCCATCATAGCGTAACGCGCATTTTCATACATCACCGTATTGATCACGGCAATATCGGGTTTTTCCCCGTCCAGCATTTCCTCGGCATTTTCATAAACGTGGGGCGCGAAGCCGAATTTTTCCAAATGCTTCAACACGCGCGGAAGATGGTCTTCGGGATCGGGGCAGCAAATGCCCGCGAGCGCCATTCCGTATTGTTTTGCGGTTGGAAGCGCATACGCATAATGTCCCACTGCGCCAATTTGAACGATATTCATATTCTCTCTCCTTACGGTTTGTTTTTGATTTTATCCCAATACAGCTTTGCCGCCTGTTCGGTCTTGTTTTCACCGTACGTATAGAAACGTGCGTTTTTCAGATCATCGGGCAGATACTGCTGAGAAACGTAATGATTCGGATAATCGTGAGGATATTTATAATTCTGACCGCGTTCCCCTGCGTTCTCTCCGTCAAAATGAACATTCTGCAAGCAACGGGGGAAATTCGCGCCCTTTCCGGAAGAAACCGCCTCGGAAGCCGCAATGATACCCATCTCTGCGGAATTGGATTTCGGAGACGTGGCAAGCAGAAGCGCCGCATTCGCAAGAGGGATTCTCGCCTCGGGCAATCCAAGCTCGCGCGCGCTTTCCACACAAGCGCGCACGACTGCCGCCGCCATCGGGTAAGCAAGACCGATATCCTCGCTTGCAATCACCTGCAAACGTCTGCAAACCGAAATGAGATCACCGCCCGCAAGCAATTTTGCAAGATAAAATAGCGCTGCATCGGGATCGGAACCCCGAATGGATTTCTGCAAGGCGGACAGCAGATCGTAATGCCCGTCGCCGTCCTTGTCAAAACCGCCAATACCCATCACCTCGGGCAAAAAGTCCCTGACCGTATTTTCGGTAATTTCATCGTATACAGCGCAAAGGTTTTCCAGAAGACCGAGCGCACGGCGCACATCTCCCGCCGATGCCGAAACGATCACGGAAAGTGCGCCGTCCGTCAGGGAAATTTTCTTTCCGGACTCGTTCTCAAGCAGACGGACCGCCGATGAAACGGCAAGCTTCAATTGATCTCTCGCAACGGATTTGAACTCAAAAACCGCGCATCGGGAGATGATGGCAGGATAAATATAAAAATAGGGATTTTCGGTCGTGGAGGCAATCAGCGTGATTTTTCCGTTTTCAATGTATTCCAAGAGAGATTGCTGCTGTTTTTTGTTAAAATACTGAATTTCGTCCAAATACAGCAAAACCCCGCCCATTCCAAGCAAAGAACCGCTTTCCGCAATCACTTGTTTGACATCCGAAAGACCTGCCGTGGTTGCGTTGAGCTTATAGAGTGTTTTTCCCGAAGAAGCTGCAAGAATATTGGCAGCCGTTGTTTTCCCCGTTCCCGAAGGACCGTACAAAATCATATTCGGGATATGATTCTGCGCAATCATCCTCGGAAACACACCGTTCTTTCCAAAAAGCTTCGGATCGCCGACCATATTTTCAAAACTTGTCGGACGGATCCGATCCGCAAGAGGCTGTTTCAGCATTTTGCTTTTCCCTCCTTCTCACGCAGTTTTACTTCTTCGCAACAGTCCCGAAGAGGACATTCTTCGCATTTTGGTTTTCTCGCATCGCAAACTTCCCTGCCGAACCAAACGAGACGATGGCAGAAATCTGCCTGCTCCAAGGGTTCCACCAAAGGAATGAGCGTCCGTTCCACTTTTTCGGGCGTTTTACTCTCGCAAAGACCGAGTCGGTTGGAAATGCGAATGCAATGCGTATCCGCAACGATGGCAGGTTTTCCGTAAATATCGCCGAGAATCAAATTCGCGATTTTTCTTCCCACACCGGGCAAAGTCAGAAGCTCCTCCATGGTATCAGGAACACGGCCGCCGTACTGTCCCGAAATAATGGCAGAAAAATCCTTGAGATTCTGCGCCTTGACCTTATAGAAACCGCAGGAATAAATCAAGCGTTCGATTTCCTCCACGGATGCATCCGCCATGCTTTCCATATCGGGAAAACGGCGGAACAGTTCTTCGCAAACGATATTGACACGTGCATCCGTACATTGCGCCGAAAGTCTTCCCATCACGAGAAGCTTCCAGGGATCGCCGTCATACCGAAGCGCACATTCTGCGGAAGGATAGCGTTCTTTCAGAACCTCAACCGCCTTTTTCGCACGCCTTTGTTTTTCTTTTTTCGTAAGCATATATATTTTCCTTTTGATCATATTATGATTTTACAAAATTGAGAATATCCATCGGCATAATACCGAATTCTTCTCTGAGCAAAGCAAGCAAAGCCGTCAGAGGAAGTCCGACCACATTGTTGAACTCCCCTTCAATGCGCTCCGCAAACGCAGAGCCGCCGAGCTGAATCGCATACGAGCCTGCTTTCCCCCTCGGTTCGCCCGATGCCGTATACGCGGCAATTTCCTCTTCGGAAATCTCTCTGAATTTCACATCCGTACGGGCGGCACGGCAAGCAGTCCTGCCTTTATAATAAACGGCAAGACCCGAATATACGCTGTGCCAGGAATCCGAAAGAACGCCGAGCGCCAGCATTGCGTGCATATCGGATTCGGGTTTTCCGATCCGCATACCGCCGTAAACGACCACTGTATCGCAAGCAAGAACCAAAGTGTTCGCATGCAGTTCTCCTTCCTCTTTCAGTTTTTCCAGAACCGCTTCACATTTTCGTTTGGCAATTTCGCAAACCGCCCGATCGTGCGGAAGCGATTCTTCGACACTTTCATCCGTATCGGACGTTACAATGCGAAAATCCACCCCGACGGATTCCAGAATTTCTTTCCTGCGCGGAGAGGATGAAGCGAGAATGATTTCCGTTTTTTTCTTTTCCATAAAACACCTTCGTTATTGATTATCGTACAAATTTATAAATAAAACTATTTTTATTCTACTTTTTACGCAGAATGGCGCTCAAAGTCGTCTGAATTTCGTTTTGGATGGCAAGCGTTTCTCCATGCGTTCAATGATACCGTCCACAGCCGTTTTCGATTCGTCCGTGAAGATCGCATGCGCAAACAGTCCCGAAAGAGGTTTGTCCGCCATATAAGTCGGAACGCTGTTATAAAGCACGTTTCTGTGCATAAATTCCCTTACGATCGGGAAAACCGCACCGGTTCGATCGGTCAAATGCGAGATTTTATGCGTATCGCAATAACGGCAGGAAGCGCGGTCATCCTTTGCCGAAAAGGCATCACGGATCATACATTTTTCCATCGTCATCAAAGGAAGTCTGCCGTAAATGATATAGCCCTTGGGAATTTCCGAGAAAAGACCGTTTGCGACGGAAGCGCCGACCTCGGGTGAAACAATCACGGAAGCAAACTTTCTCTTTGCGTAAACGGAAGCACTCTCGGAATTATAGAGATTCAAGCGCAAATCTCCGTGTTTTTCAAAGCCGATTGCATCTGCCATTTCCGATTGCCAGAAGCCGGAAATCAGCGCCATGCGCGCGCCGTTCTCATAAGCCTTTTCGGCAAGCGCGCGCACCATCGGCAATTCATGGTCAAAAGCAACGGGCGGAAACGCAATGCCCACATTCGCGTACGCTCTCAACGTATGCACATGCGCGCAATATTCGGACAGAGGGAGGAAAATGCGGTCAAAATAAGCGATCGCCTTGGGTGTCAGCGCATCGGCAAAACAAAAATACGCGCTTTTTTCCTTTGAGAATACCGAACCCGTACGGCGAGGTAATTTTCCATCAAATCCGGGATACGCGGGAATCTCTCCGATCAATTTCCGATTCAGCTCTTCGCAAAGCAAGCGGCGCAGAGCGTTGACGGAGGAAATGGGAAGATTCACGGCATCGGCGCTGACAGAAATCTCTTTGGCGTAAAAAGGTGTGGAACCAAGCTTTTGCAGATTTTCTGCCAGGCGCTCCTTTGAAGTCGGCGTTTTCTGCGCAGGTTCGCAAATTTCGCCCTCTGCCTCGGCGCAAAAGACCGCATCCTTTCTGTTCACCGTACCTTTAAGAACGGCAGGCTTGCCCTCGTAAAATTCCGCAGAAAGAGAAAGAGGCATACGCGGAAGCTCAAATTTTGTCTGTTTTTTCGTTTCGGCAGCCTCTGCGGAACGCTGTTTATCGGCATCCGTACGGATACCGAGCATGGATTTTGAAATATTTTCACGGCAGTAGCCGTCCGTAAAACCCGAACGGGAAAAGAGTGCCGCAAGCGCTTTGATCTCCTCGGGCGTTGCACCGCGGTGTTCGTCAATCAGTTTGCGATAAGCCGAAACCACACCGTAAACGTAATCCGGCGTTTTCATTCTGCCTTCAATTTTGAACGATGCCACACCCGCATCCATCAGTTCGGGAACGTAAGCCGCAAGACAAAGATCTTTGAGCGAAAGCGCGTAAGGGTCCTTGGCTTTATACGGCAGACGGCAAGGTTGGGCGCATTCTCCCCGATTGCCGCTTCTGCCCCCGATCATCGCGCTCATCAGACACTGCCCCGAATGGCTCACGCAAAGCGCGCCGTGGATAAAAATCTCCGTTTCGATCGGAGATTGCCTGCACAGCGTACGAATATCACGCAAAGGAAGTTCTCTGGGCGCAACCATACGCTGAAATCCGATATCCGCAAGCGCCTCTGCCGAAAGCGTATTCTGTCCCGAGCATTGTGTGCTTGCATGCAGACAAACACCGGGAAAAAGACGAACCAATTCCTTGGCAAGTCCGATGTCCGCAACGATAAATGCATCCGAACCAAAGGAAAGAAGCCTCTCCGCAAGAGAGAGAGCCGGCGAAAGCTCACCGCCGTAAAGCTGCGTATTGAGAACGATATTGGTTTTCACGCCGTACAGACGGCAAAGCTCCACAGCTCTGTGCAATTCCTCATCGGTAAAATTGCTCGCGTTTTTTCTGGCATTAAAACTCTGCGCGCCGAAATAAACGGCATCTGCACCCGCGCTGATCGCGGCTTCCAGAGCGGCAGGCGATCCTGCGGGAGAAAGAAGTTCGGGTTTCATATCAAAAATCAGAAAATTCTCGGAGAAAAACCGATTTTTTCTGCCTTTCCTATCAAAAAATTAAAATTAAGCATTGAATTTGCAAGCAAGAAAGCGTATAATGAATCATATACGGCTTTTTGTACATTCTCATTGATTCCATTATAATACAAACGGAACATATTCGCAAGCCATTTCCCGTTTTTCCCATTAAATTTATTTTTGATTTATTTTTGGAAAGGATTGTCATATAATGAAAGAAATCATTCTTTGCAAATACGGCGAAATTTCGCTCAAAGGAGCAAATCGCTCGTATTTCGAAAAAATGCTGCGCGATATTCTGAAACGCAGAACCGCCCCCTACGGCAATTTCAAAATTTATTCCATGCAAAGCACCGTTTATATCGAGCCTCTTGACGAAGATGCCGATATCGACAGCGCTTACCGCATTGCCAAAAACACGTTCGGAATCTCTGCCATCAACCGCGCCATCGAAACCGAAAAAAATATGGAGGCCATTCTGAACACGGTCAGAACACAGTTCATGCCTTATATTGAAGATGCAAAAACATTCAAGGTGGAAGCAAAACGCTCCGATAAAAAATTCCCTCTGACTTCCCCCGAAATCTCTGCCGAAGTCGGCGCCGTCATTCTGGAAGAATCTCACGGAAGAAAACGCGTGGACGTTCACAACCCCGACGTAGCCGTGCGCGTGGAAATTCGTGATTACGCGGCTTATATCTGCGCAGGTCAGGAACGTGCCATCGGCGGCATGCCCGTCGGCTCCAACGGAAAAGGCCTGCTTCTTCTTTCGGGCGGTATCGATAGCCCCGTTGCGGGATTCATGATCGCAAAACGAGGTGTCAAGCTTGATGCCATGCATTTTGAAAGCTTCCCCTACACCAGCGAGCGCGCAAAAGAAAAAGTGCTTGCGCTTGCGGAAAAGCTCACTGAATTTACGGGTGAAATCCACGTACATATCATTTCCGTCACGGAAATTCAGGAGGTTCTGCGCGACACTTGCGAAGAAGATTATTTCACGCTCCTGCTCCGCCGCTTCATGATGCGTCTTTCGGAAAGAACCGCAAAATCCTTCGGCTGTGATGCCCTGATCACAGGCGAAAGCCTCGGTCAGGTGGCAAGCCAGACCATGCAGGCACTCGGCGTAACGAACAGCGTCGTGGAATGTCCCGTATTTCGTCCCCTGATCGGTATGGATAAGGAAGAAATCATCCGGATCTCCCGTGAGATCGATACCTTTGAAACCTCCATTCTTCCCTATGAAGACTGTTGCACGGTATTCACACCCAGACACCCCAGAACACGCCCCGAACTCTTCAAAGTAGAACGCGAAGAAGCCAAGGTCGACGTTCAAGCGCTCGAAGATGCCGCTTTCGCAACTCTGGAAACTGTCGTTATCGGTCGCAAATAACAAAAATACGGTTGACAAACGGCGCTAAAAATGGTAAAATAAACTGTAAGAACTTTATTTTGGAAAGGATGCCCTTTGGAATGGATATCAAACCAAACGGAAATACCAATGTAATACCTCCGCGCCTCTCAACAAAAATCATTCTTTTCACATCCTGCAAGGGCGGCGTCGGAAAGTCCACGGTATGCGCAAACCTCGCCATGGCCGTGGCAAAACGAAACCGCCGCGTCCTGCTGATCGACTGCGATTTCGGAAACCGCTGTCTTGATCTGGTAGCAGGTTTTTCCGAATCCGTCGTGTATGACATCAGCGATGTCGTTTTCAATAAGATCGATTGCAAGAACGCAATTCTGCAAGACAAGCGGTGTGAAAACCTGTATTTCATTGCCGCACCCCACGGTTTCGACCATTGCATGGAGCTTTCCGCTTTCCGTCACGCCGTCAGAAAACTGACCGAAGCGGGAAATTTTGATTTTGTTTTCATCGATACCCCCGGAGGCATCGGAGAACCTTTGAATTTCGCTGCCGGCGTTGCCGATACTGCCTATATCGTTGTTGAACCAACCCGTGCCGCCATCCGCGCCGCGGAAAGAACCTCAGATTTTCTCGCTTTGCGAGGAGTCGGAAAAAGAAGGCTGATCGTCAATAAGCTTGCGGGCGGTTCTGTCCGAAAAGCAAAAAAGGAAATCATTTCCATCATTGACACTACTTCCGTAAAATTACATGGCGTAATTCCCTATGACCCCGAACTGATCTTTGCGGGAAACAAAGGCGTTCTCGTCGATGAAATGCTGAGTTTCAACGTAACGAACGCATTCGACAATCTCGCCGCAAGGACTCTTGGCGAAGGCAGACGGCTGTTCGCCAACATCAAAAGACTCCGTAAATTAAAATAATCTAAGAAAGGATTGCGTTGCCTTCTTTGGTAATGCCGGATTTCGCTCATGGAAATTGCACTCATATCTTCCGAAACCAAAAGAGAACTCATGATACAGTTCTGTATCGCCTACTGCGGTGTACTCGCAAAACACAACATTTGCGCCACCAAAATGACGGGCAAAAATGTTTCCGAAGCCACAGGATTGGAAATCGAACAGCTTTTGCCCGGAAGCCAAGGAGGCGTTCAACAAATCGCTTCCCGTATCGCTTACAACGAAATTGACGTACTTCTCTATTTCAGAGAAAAAACAGACGATCCCGATGCCATGCTCAAAGATGCCGCACTCATGCAGGAATGCGACAGAAGCAACGTTCCTACCGCGACCAATATCGCAACAGCGGAAGCCATCATTACCGCGCTCGACAGAGGGGACTTGGATTGGAGAGAAATCTGGAACCCCAAATCGGAATATAACCGTAAAAGAAAAAAATTATAAATTTCATTTTGCCATCCTCTTGTCGATAACAAGAGGATTTTGGCTTTTCATGCCCAAAAATAAATTTTTATAAAACCTATGATCTTGTAACAACGTGAGTTCGATGAAAAATATAACGGTAAACGGGAATTTATCATGTTTATATCCGTTCGGTGTAGGGCAGTGGCTTGCTGCTGCCGTTTCAAAATTTAATTTATATTTCGGCGGAAGCGAGCCACCTCCCTACGATCATATCGAAATTTTTCAAACAGACAAATCTTTATCCATTTCCGTAAATAAAAATTTACCTTCGCTTTTCTTATAAAAAGTAAATGCTTTTACCCTGCAAATTAAACATTTATTAATTGACAAAGCATTTTCTTTGTGATATAATAACAAATTGTTTCGGCAAAGCGATTCAAAAACAATTTGCATCAAATACACCTTTTTCAATCTGTTTTGCCGTAATAACTTTCAGGAGGCTATCATGAAGCATACAACAAAAAAGATCGTATCTGTTTTGTTGGTTCTTTCGGTTTTATTCCTGTTCTCGGCTTGCGATGAGAACTTCACAGAAACAACCGGCTCCTCTTCTTTTGAAGAGAACCAAACAACCGGTTCGGAAGAAACAACAGAAACATCGGATACAACAAGCACCGAGGAAACCACCGATTCTTCGGAATCAACAAGCACCGAGGAAACCACCGGTTCTTCGGAATCAACAAGCACTGAGGAAACCACCGGTTCTTCGGAATCAACAAGCACCGAGGAAACCACCGAATCCACGGAAGAAAGCTCATTTCCTCACGCACATACATTCGGTGAATGGACCGTAACCAAAGAAGCAACCTGCACCAAAGACGGCGAACAGGAAAGAAGCTGTTCTTGCGGAGAAAAAGAAACGCAAACCGTTAAAGCTTCCGGGCACGTAATTTTAACCGAAAGCGCGAAGCTCCCCACCTGCACGGAGCAGGGATTTACAGAAAAACAAACCTGTTCCGTATGCGGGGAAACCTTGAAACAATCGGAAACCGTTCCCGCCAAAGGACACGCATGGAATAACGGCATCGTTACCAAAGAGCCTACGGAAACAGAAACGGGAATCCTTACCTTTACTTGCAGCTCCTGCAATGAAACCAAAACTTCCGAAATGCCCGTTCTGGCTCATACGCATAAATATGAAGCTGAAGTAACCTATCCCACCTGTACGGAAAAAGGTTTTACCACCTTCATCTGCGCTTGTGGCGACTCCTATGTTGATAACCATACGGAAGCCAAAGGCCATACGGAAACCATCATTGCGGGTAAAGACGCAACCTGTACCGAAAGCGGCTTAACCGAGGGCAAAAAATGCTCCGTTTGCGGTGAAATTCTTCTGGAAAGAGAACCAACGGCTCTTCTCGGACACAGATGGGGAGAAGGCATTGTTACCAAGCAGCCAACCGAAACGGAAACAGGCATCCGTACTTATACCTGCAAAACCTGCGGTGAAACCAAAACGGAAACCATAGGTATTCTGATTCACACCCATCAATATCAACCCGTTGTAACGAAACCCACCTGCACGGAACAGGGTTATACCACGTATACCTGCGCTTGCGGCGAACATTATACGGGCAATTACGCAGACGCGACGGGACACAGCATGGGCGCATGGACACAGACCAAAGCACCCACCTGTACCGAAAAAGGTTCGCAAAAACGCACTTGCGCAAACTGTGCGCATTTTGAAACGGGAGAAATCGCGGCTACGGGTCATAACCACAAAGCCGTGGTAACCAAACCCACATGCACCGAAAAGGGTTATACCACCCACACCTGTGCTTGCGGAGATTCTTATGTGGACAGCCATACCGAAGCCACAGGACACAGCATGGGCGCATGGACACAGACCAAAGCACCCACCTGTACCGAAAAAGGTTCGCAAAAACGCACCTGCGCAAACTGTGCGCATTTTGAAACGGG
>JAFQEK010000050.1 GCA_017399025.1 Clostridia bacterium | reverse complement strand
GGCAATGGCAGAACGGGAAGATGTCATGACTTATATCGTTACGGGGGACAGGGACTCCTTGCAGCTCATCACGGAGAAAACCAACGTCGTGCTGGCCACAAATACCGAGCCTTTGCTTTTTGATACGCAGGCGTTTGTTGAAAAGTACGGCGTTCAGCCGGGGCAGTTCGTGGATGTCAAGGCACTGATGGGAGATAGCTCTGACAATATCCCCGGCGTACCCGGAATCGGTGAAAAAACCGCTTTGAAGCTGATTGCGGAATATGGCGATCTGGACAGCATTTATGACGGTCTTGAAACAAAAAAGCTTGCCAAAGGCACGCTCACAAAGTTGGAGGCTGGCAAGGCTTCCGCTTACGATTCCCGTTTTCTGGCGCGAATCGTGAAGGATGCACCTTTGGAAATCACACTTTCCGACGCGCTTTATGAGGGACACCGCAAAGAAGAACTCCGTGAGCTTTTCAAAAAATTTGAATTTTACGCACTGATGAAAAAATTGGATTTGGAAGAAGAGAAAAAAGCGAAGGAAACGGAATGCAGGATCCGTGAGCTTTCTGCGGAAGAAGCAAATTGGAAAAGGGATGTTTCCTATGCGGTTTCCTTTGATTTTGAAGAAGATCTTGCGGCTGTTTGTAACGGAGAAGAGATATCTTTGGTTTCCGGCATTGCTTCCTTGAAAAATCTTCTGGACGGAGATTTCCGCGTGATCGTTTACGATCAGAAAACGGCGCTCCATGCGCTTGAAGCGCGGGGGATATCCTTCACCGCCTGCGCGGAGGACGTTATGCTGATGGGTTATATTGCTGCCTTGACGGATAATGATTTTTCCTTTGATAAATTGACGCAAAGACTGCTTTCCAAAACGGCAAGCACGCTTGCGGAAAAAGCGTATCTGACGGGTGAGCTTTACCGTGTTCTGGAAAAAGAGCTTGAGAAATCCGAACAAACTGAGCTTTACCGCAAGATTGAATTTCCTCTTTGCCGCGTTCTTTATGAAATGGAACGGGAAGGCTTTTCCGTTGACGTGGAAGCGCTGAAAGCATTTTCCGTACGTCTCGGAGAAATGCAGGAAGAATTTGCAAGCCGTGTTTATATGCTTGCAGGGGAGGAGTTTAATATCAATTCTCCGAAACAGCTTGGCAATATCCTGTTTGAAAAATTGGGCTTTCCGCATGCGAAAAAAACGAAAACAGGTTATTCCACAAATGCGGAGGTTTTGGAAAAACTTCGTCCGTATCATCCCATCATTGGCGATATTCTGGATTTCCGTCAATACGGAAAATTAAAAAGCACGTATGCGGACGGATTGGTGGCGGCTGCGGATGAAAACGGAAAGGTGCATACCTCCTTCCGCCAGGCGCTGACCACTACGGGCAGACTTTCCTCCACGGAGCCTAATTTGCAGAATATTCCCGTAAAAACCGAGCTTGGACGGGAATTTCGTAAATTTTTTGTGGCGGGAAGTGAAGATTACGTATTGATCGATGCGGACTATTCACAAATCGAGCTTCGATTGCTTGCAGCGATTTCGGGTGATGAAGCCATGACGGATGCCTTTCTTTCCGGTTATGATATCCATACGGCAACCGCCATGAAAATTTTCGGTGTCAATGCGGAAAACGTAACCATTGATCTCCGTAAACGCGCGAAAGCCGTCAATTTCGGTATTGTTTACGGTATGGGAGATTTTTCTCTGGCATCTGATCTGAAAATTTCCCGTGCAGATGCCAAAAATTATATCGAGGGTTATCTCGGCGCCTATCCCAAGGTCAGCGAATATCTGAAAAACGTAGTATCCGAGGCAAAGCAGGACGGCTTTGTTACAACGTTGTTCGGCAGAAGAAGATATATTCCTGAGCTTTCTTCTTCCAAGAAGATGGAAGTTGCTTTCGGCGAACGTGTGGCAATGAACAGCCCGATTCAGGGTACTGCGGCAGATATCATCAAGCTTGCTATGGTCAATATCGATAAGAAATTGAAAGAAAAAGGCTTTGATGCGCGGTTGATTTTACAGGTTCATGACGAATTGATCATCGAAGCGCATAAATCCTGCGCAAGCGAGGTCAGAGAACTTCTGAAACATGAAATGGAAAACGCAGTCAAGCTTTCCGTTCCGCTGACGGTTGAAATTTCCGAGGGCGTAACCTGGTATGAAGCGAAATAAACAAGATTTTTACGCATAAATTCCCATCCCACGGTACAAACTGTTTTTGAATTGATGATAAAGGAGTGTTTGTATCGGATGAAAAAAATGTTACTCATGTTGCTTTTTGGTGTTTTTATGATCTCTTGCGGTAAGAATGCTGTGCCTGCTTTTGCAGATATGGGAAATCTTGCCGAGGAGATCTATCGGAAAGCGGGATGGGATGTCAAAGGTGTTTATACGGAAGCTGTGGACGAAAGCTTTGCTTTTGCTTTCGGCATTTCTGCGGATGAATTTGATGACCGTGTGGAAACGGCAATCTGTTTGCGTGAAACCGTGGACAGCAAGGGAAGAGCACTTTACGTTTTTGAAGCGGATGAAGAAAAGGATGCGCTCTGGCTTGCCCAGAAGATTTACGGCTCGTATGAGTTTGCACCCTGTGATGCCGCCGAAAAAATGACGGTTGCTTGTTCGGGAAAATACGTTATGCTTTTCAAATCCAATGCAACAGAGGTGGAAAACGCGGCGCAAGGCTTCCGTACTCTTGTTGGCGGTTCGCTCCGTTTCAAAAAAGATCGGACCAATCCTTCATAACATAAGAATTTCGTCAATCAGATTTTCCCGTTTCGCATTTTTGAATATGAGAAAAATGCAGACAGAAGGAATACCGAACGCGCGCTTTGCAGAGAAAACAAACGGCTTTTTTGCAAGGCGTGCGTTTTATGTCAAAAATAACGGTGAAAAAATAGTAAAATTGTCAAAAAATCTATTGCAATTTCCAAAGATTGTGCTATAATGAAAATATAAAAAATAAACAGAGTAAACGACAGTGAGTTTGAAGTGCCGAAATTACGGGGAGTTGACTTTCGGACGAAAACAAAAAGTTGCTGTGCTGCCGTTGCATCCCGCTGTTACATATTTGCCCGGATTTTTAATAGGAATTTCTTGGCTTGTCTCCTTTTTGTATCTTTTGAAGGTATATCAACGATGACAGACTGCATAGATCTGCGGGCTTTGTGTATGTTGCGCGTCTGTTTTTCACGGAGGTGCTTTTTTATGTCCAAAATTTATGCAAACCGCAAAAAAAGTTATGAAATTCTTCTCAAAGCAACGACTTCTGCCATGATGATTGCGCTTTCAGTCATTTTTTGCCGGTATCTTGGATTTCCTACTTCGGGAATGTGGCGTGTGGAAATCGGTTTTCTGCCGATCCTCATCGTTGCCATTCTTTACGGGCCGATATGGTCTGCGCTCTCTTACGGACTTGCGGATTTTATCGGTGCGCTGATCTGGACGGGTGTAAATCCCTTTATTCTCCTGTGTAAGATTGTTTTCGGCTTACTGTTGGGAATTGCTTTTTACGGAAGAGAAAAAATCGGACTTCTCCGAAATATTTTCTTTTTTGTCTTCATTGGTTTTACCGTCGATATCTTGATGATGACACCGATTTTCGTTTTTAGTTTCGGTTATACATGGGAGTCGGCATTGATCTTCCGTCTTGCCGCATTTTCCGTGAATACACTCTTGCGTATTGTTCTGACATTTTTGGCAGATAAATTTTTGCTTCCTTCAATCTATAAATATACGAGGAAAAACAGAGTATGAGTAACAATCAATTTATGAATTATGCAAATGGATTCCAAGCGGTTCCCCGTTTGGGATTGGAAAGAATTACATATCTTATGCAGCTGCTTGGAAATCCGCAGGATTCTCTGCGCTGTATTCACGTAGCGGGCACGAACGGAAAGGGGTCCGTCTGTGCGTTTACGGAATCCATTCTTCTTGCGGCGGGCTATAAGGTCGGCAAATATATTTCTCCGAATCTTGTTCGTGTGAATGAAAGAATCACGGTTTGCCGTAAAGAAATTTCTGACGGCGATCTGCAAGCGCTTCTGACCGAAATCGAAGCCATCATTCCCGAAGCCGAAAAGGTGCTCGGTGATAAAATTTCACAGTTTGAAATCTGGACGGCGGCGGCATTCTGCTATTTCGCAAAGCAGGATGTGGACTATGTCGTTCTGGAAACGGGACTCGGCGGCGAATTCGATGCCACAAACGTCATTTCCCGAAATGTGATGTCCGTTTTCACACAGATTGATATTGACCACGTAGAATATCTCGGCGATACGATCGAAAAAATTGCGACAACGAAAAGCAAAACCATTAAAGCGGATTGTGAAAGCGGTGTAACCGTTGTTTCCGCTCAGGATGAAACAGCAATCCGTGTCATCGGCGAAGAAGCCGCAAGACAGGGAACAAGGCTGATCGTACCGCAAGAAGCCGTCTGTGAAGGAAAAACGGAAATTTATGAAATTATTTCTTATGGTGAAATGAAAAATCTCTGTTTGGGACTCGGCGGTTTATATCAGATTCAGAATGCTTGTACGGCAATCGAATGCGTCAAAGCACTCGGCGTTTCGGAAGATGCTATCAGAAAGGGAATCAGCGAAGCGAAAAATCCCGCTCGTTTTGAAATGATTGATACAGAACCGGTAACCATTTATGACGGCGGACACAATCCCAACGGAGTACGCTCTCTGAAAGCTTCTCTTGACCGTTATTACCCGAATACAAAGCGTACCGTTGTTTTCGCTTGTATGGCGGACAAGGATTTCATGCCTTCTTTGAATATGCTTAATGACGGATACAGCAGCTTTGTGTTTACTACCGTTCAGGATAATCCCCGCGCAATGGGAGCGAAAGCACTTTTTGAAAAGGCAGCCGAAAACGGAATTTCCGGCGAATGGGCGCCGACTCTGAAAGAAGCTTTGAAGATTGCGCGTGCAAAAGGAAATCTGACGCTGGCTTGCGGTTCTCTTTATCTCTATAAAGACCTTTGATTTGTGAATCCGCAGAGATTCTTTGGTTAATTCTGTTCAAAATCCCGATTTTTTATCGGGATTTTTGTTTTTGGTTGACAAAAACCCAAGAAATTGCTATAATAAAAATATTAATAAAAAAAGATGTTTTGCAATCTTGTTTTTGAATTTACGGCTTTTCAAAACAAGAAATATGCACGGCTTGCAAGGCTGTGAAAATTTTCAGATAGCGTATTTTGGCAGATAAAAGGGGTTTATGGTTTATGATGTACGACAGTTATTCGCTGATGGAAAATCAATTGGAAATCCGCTTTATGGGCGCAGATGAAAAAGTATTTTCCGAACAAACGGTTTTTGAAGGAGAAAGAATGCCGTTTGAACTTTTCTTTTTGGTTCGTAAAGGAAAAATTTCGTTTTTTGCGGACGGAGAACAGACCGTTTGTGATACGGGAACGGTTTTGATGATTCCTTATGATACGGCTTACCGTATTTCGGCGGAAAAGGGTTGTGAAGTTATCTGGCTTGCTGCGGATTATCGTGTATTTGCCAATCTGCGGATTTTCTCTTTGTTTGCGATTCCCACGAAATTGGAAGACCCCGACGGAAGTCTGGCAGCGCTTTGCGCATCGATTCATCAGACCTTCGTAAACAGCGAATTTACCAATACCCGTTTGGAAAACGCGCTTTTTGTCAATATGTCGCTGTATCAGTTGGCAAGCGCGGTGCTGAGAAGAAGCTTTCCGAAATCGGACGGAGGCATGGTTATGGCACGCTTTGCGAAGCTTTCGCCCGTTCTTGTAAGAATCGGAGAACGCCTTGATCAGGTTTGCCCCATGAAGGAGCTTTCGGATCTCATGAATCTTTCCGAAGATTCATTCTATCGCTTTTTCAAAAAAACAGTTGGCGCAGCACCGAAAGAATATCTGATTTCAGAACGTTTGCGAAAAGCAAAACTTTGTCTTTTTACAACCGATCTTTCCGTTGCTGAGATTTCAAAGCTTTGCGGATATGATAATTCTTCGTATTTCAGTACGCTTTTCCATGAAAAATTCGGACTTTCACCGAGTGCGTACAGGGAAAAAACAGCAACGTTGATCTGATGTTGCCTATCAAAAGGAAAGGATATTATTTATATGGATTTTTCAAAAATCAGACTGTTTCTGTTCGATATGGATGGAACGCTTTATCTCGGTAATAATCTGTTCCCGTTTACAAAAGCTTTGTTGGATACCATCAAAGCGCAGGGAAAAACATATCTTTTTATGACGAACAATTCTTCCAAGAGTGTAAACGATTATGTAAAAAAATTGGAAAAACTCGGAATCCCCGCAAAATATGAGGATTTTATTACATCCTCTCAGGCGACGGCGGATTATCTGATGAAAAATCATCCGGGTCTTCGTTTTTACGTCAGCGGCACGAAATC
>JAFQEK010000049.1 GCA_017399025.1 Clostridia bacterium | reverse complement strand
ATCCTGTATCCCTCCGATGACCATATGGAAGGAAAGATTCTTCGACTCAGTCAGCAATATTTCCTCGTATCCGCTTCCTTACAAAACATCATTGCAGACCATCTTGCACAGTACGGAACGCTTGCGAATTTCAGCGAAAAGAACTGCATCCATATCAACGATACACACCCCGCGCTCTGCATCCCCGAGCTGATGAGAATTTTTATGGACACCTATTCTTTCTCTTGGGAAACCGCTTGGGAAATGATTACAAAGGTTGTTTCCTATACGAACCACACCGTTATGCCCGAAGCGCTTGAATGCTGGAACGAAGATATTTTCCGTCTCCGTTTGCCCCGTATCCACAATATCGTCTGTGAGATCAACCGCCGCTTCTGCGCGGATCTCTGGAATCTGTATCCGGGCGACTGGGAAAGAATCTCCCGTATGTCCATCATCGGAAACGGTCAGGTTCGCATGGCGAATCTCAGCGTTGTCGGTTCTCATACCGTCAACGGTGTTTCCCGCTTGCATTCCGATATTCTGAAAGCAACTGTTTTCCACGATTTCTATAAGGCAACTCCCGAAAAATTCACAAACGTAACCAATGGCATTGCACACAGACGCTGGCTCTGCTATTCCAACAAAGGTCTTGCAAATCTTCTGGATGAAACCATCGGAACCGATTACCGCAAGAATCCCGAAACACTTGCCGAATTCAGCAAGTTTGTGAACGATGCGGCTGTCAACGATGCGGTACGCGCAATCAAACATCAGAACAAAGAAGCATTTGCGGATTGGTTCTGCGCTCGTACGGGCAGTAAGATCGATACTCATTCCGTGTTTGACGTTCAGGTAAAGAGAATCCACGAATACAAACGTCAGCTCCTCAACGTTTTGAAGATCGTTGCTCTTTATGAAGACATCAAGGCAAATCCGAATGCTGATATCGCTCCGCAGACCTTTATCTTCGGCGGTAAAGCGGCGGCAGGATATTATATGGCGAAAGATATCATCCGTCTGATCTGGAAGCTTGGCAAGGAGATCGAAGCAGATCCTATTGCAAGAGAAAAAATCCGCGTCATCTTCCTGGAAGATTACAATGTAAGCACGGCTGAAATTCTGATGCCCGCAACCGATATTTCCGAACAGATTTCCCTTGCGGGAAAGGAAGCAAGCGGCACGGGCTGCATGAAGTTTATGATCAACGGTGCAATGACCGTGGGTACACTTGACGGTGCAAACGTTGAAATGGCTGCCGCTGTCGGCAAGGATAACATTTATATCTTTGGTTTGACGGCAAAAGAAGTGGAAGAGCTTTGGAGAAACGGTTATTCCGCAATCTCTTATTATTCCACAGATCAGAAACTCCGTGCGGTCATCGACCGTATTGCAAGAGGTTTCGGAGGCGAAAGCTTTACGAATATCGCCAACTACTTTATCACGGGACATTATAACGTGGCAGATCCCTATATGTGTCTTGCGGATTTCGAATCCTATTACAGAACGTATCAGACCGCAATTGAGGATTACAAGGATCGTGCGGCATGGACCTCCAAAGCGATTATCAATATTGCGGGTGCAGGTTATTTTGCTTCCGATCGCAGCATTCGCGAATATGCGGAAAACATTTGGAAAATGAAAAACGTAACGGAATAAGCGGCAGAACGAACCGATGTGAAACACCGCTTATTGCCTCGGCAGCTTGGCAAAGCTCTTAAAAACAAGAAGGAATGGGCATTATTATGGCGGGTTTTTCAAGATTCGGTGCCGTTTCCAAACGGCTTGAAGCAAAATTTATAGATGGGAATTCGATTACGGAGCTTGGCGCTTTTGAACGCGCCGATACCGTTGAATTTCAAATCAGAGTTCCTGAATCTACGGTCAGCGCGACCATGGAGATTTTCTCGGATGAAACGGGAAAGCGCAAACGCTTTCCCATGGAAAAGAAAGCGGGGAAATATTCGGTTTCCCTGAATATGGCAAAATTGTGCGGAACCAAGAAAACGGGACTTTTCTATTATAAATACCGTGTGGTAACGGAAATGGGATCGTTTGACATGAAGCGTAGGGAACACGATCTTTCGGAAACATATAACGCGGCAGACGAAGAGTTGGGTGATTTTCAGCTTCTTGTTTATGAAAAAAGGAAAAATCCTCCGACCTGGCTTCATGGCGGTGTATTTTATCAGATTTTTCCCGATCGATTTTTTTCGGCGGGAGAGAATCCGGAAAAAGAAAACGCTGTGATATGCAGGGATATCAAAAAATTCCCCGAACATCTGCGCGTGAAAAAGAATAACGATAAAAACAATCTCTTTTTCGGTGGTGATCTGCAAGGTATTACTGCAAAGCTCGATTATTTAGAATCGCTCGGTGTAACCTGCCTGTATATGAATCCCATTTTCGAATCCTCCTCAAATCACCGTTACGATACGGCGGATTACAAAAAAATCGATCCCATGCTCGGCACGGAAGAGGATCTGAAAACGCTGATTGCACAGGCGCGTGCGCGAGGAATCGGTGTCATTCTGGACGGTGTTTTCAACCATACGGGGAGCGACAGCGTTTATTTCAACAAAAATGCCAATTATCCCTGTATCGGTGCGGTGCAGTCCGAAGAATCCCAGTACGCTTCCTGGTACACGTTTCGTAAATATCCCGATAAATACGAGTCGTGGTGGGGAATCGAAACCCTGCCTCGCGTGAGATCGGATGACCCCTCGTACAGACATTTTCTGTTTGGCAAAAACGGCGTTGTACGTCATTATACCCGTCTGGGCATTGCGGGTTGGCGTTTGGACGTTGCGGACGAGCTTTCGGATAATTTTCTTTCCGAGCTTTCAGAGGCGGTGCGTGAGGAAAAGAACGATGCTATCGTGATCGGAGAGGTTTGGGAGGATGCCACCAATAAAATCTCTTACGGAACGAGAAAGCGTTATTTTCACGGCAGGGAATTGGACTCCGTCATGAATTATCCCGTGCAGAAAGCGATCATCGCATATCTTTCGGAAGGCGATTTTGCTTTAATGCGCCGTACGCTGGAATCCATCTACAGCCATTATCCGCCCGAAGCGGCAAATACACTGATGAATCTTCTCGGTTCTCACGATACCGAACGGATTCTGACCATGCTTGGCGACAGGGAAGCGGAAAAGCTTCCGTATGAAAAACGGGCGGGGTACAGAATGTCATCGGCTTCCCGCAAGCGTGCGCTTGCCCGTTTGCGGTTGGCAGTTTGTATTCAGATGACGGTTCCGGGTGTGCCGATGGTTTATTACGGCGACGAAGCCGGTATGGAAGGACATAAGGATCCTTTCTGCCGGTTGCCGTTCCCTTGGGGTTCGGAGGATCGTTCCCTGACGGAATTTTACCGCAAGGTGATCAAAGCAAGAAAAAGCGAAGAAATTTTCAAAGAAGGTTCTTTTCTGTTTGTTTATGCGGATGCGGATATTCTGTGCTATGAGCGCCGTCTGAAAAATGAAAAGATTGTCATTGTTGTCAATCGCAGTAACGATGAATACGAAGTTAAAACCGCTTGCGAGGGAAAAAATGTTTTCACGCAGGAGACACAAACAACCTTTGCGCTGAAACCACAGTCTTTTGTCTGGATTCATTTGCCCGATTCCTCGGACTATAATGCTTTCGTAAAAATTTCCGGAGATGTGAGAAAATGAATCGTTTTTGCAAAGCGTTGGCTTGCTTTACGGCTTGTCTGTTTCTCGTCTCCTGTGTTCCCGAAACCGATTTTATCATTCCGGAGAAAAAGACGGAATATTCTGAATCGGAAAGGGAAGAAATCAAAGGTATTTTTGTTGTGATCAATAAAAATACCTTCAAATACCATTTGGATCCCGATTGCGTATATGCAACGAATATCGCATCGGAAAATCGTTTGGAAATTACGGTCCCCGATCTCGGCTATCTTGCAAAGCGAGGCTACTCGCGTTGCTCGTATTGCGCTGGGGATCAGTAAAAAATTTATGCCGTATTTTACCGAAAGTGTTTGTGGTAAGATACGGAGATCAAAGCAAGGAAAAATAACCGGAAGAAAGGAAGGTTTTTCAAAATGATGAAAAAGGAATTTGCTTTTGGAGAAAAAATTGTAAAAATTACAGCGTATTCCGACCGCATCATCCGTATTTTCTGCGGTGCAAAGGACGGAGAATCGCTTTTTGACCGTTATAATCTGTTGGCAAAGCCGGAAGAAAATTGCGGAGCAGATATTGAAAACGGTGTCAGCGCAGGAGAACTCAGCGTTACATATGAAAACGGTAAAATTACGTTCAAAACAAACCGCGCAGAACGTGTTGTTGATTTGACAAACCCCGATACGGATGAAGTAAAAGCGTATTTCAACCGTGAACTCGGCGGTATGCGTCCCGAACCGAAACAGAT
This sequence comes from Clostridia bacterium, assembly GCA_017399025.1. Taxonomy (GTDB): domain Bacteria; phylum Bacillota; class Clostridia; order Oscillospirales; family CAG-272; genus QALR01. The sequence continues at coordinate 6,104 of JAFQEK010000049.1, read as the reverse complement.
CATCGGCGAAGATGCAAAGCGTAGCTACGGAACGGTTGATTTTCAGCAGAATCCGAAATATTTTACCGTCAAGGGTATTGAAGACGAATCGTTCTACGGTCTTGGTGCTGCCAATACGGACAGACTTATTCTGAACGGCAAGACATATTTACAGCGTGTCGTATACCAGAGCAACGAAATGCCCGTTCCTTTTGTTATGACAAAAGCAGGCTACGGTATTCTCTGCAATGCGACATGGTGGCACGGCGTTGACGTTTGCGCAAAGAATGCAAATGAAATTCTTTGGTATCTGCCCGACGGCGATATCGACTTTACGGTTTTTGCGGGAGATACGCTCGCGGAGCTTCTCGAACGCTTTACCTATTTCACGGGACGTCCCGCGCTTCTTCCCAAATGGGCGCACGGTCTGGCTTTCCTGGATCAGTATACTGCCGACCAGTATGAGGTTATGAGAAATGCGGCGCAGTTCCGTTCTTCGGGACTTCCTTGCGATTCCATCAGCTTGGAACCCGGCTGGATGGAAAAACGCTACGATTTTTCCGTCAATAAAAAATGGAGCAACGGTCCCCGCGGAAAATTCCTGATTGAGGAATGGGCAAGAAGCAAGGAATACGGCAATATCAATCCGAATTTCTTTACAGCGGCTCTTGCGCGCTACGGCTTTAAGCTTCATCTCTGGCTTTGCTGTCAGCATGACTTTACGGCAGAAGAAGAACGCCGTATCGGGAACGAGGTTGCTCCCGAAATTCCCGATTGGTTTGACCATCTCAAGCAATTTATGAATGACGGCGCGTCCTCCTTCAAGCTTGACCCCTGCCATACCGTTGACAATGCGGATGAAGGAAGAATTTACGCAAACGGCAAGGGCGATCCCGAAATGCATAACTTGATCCAGACGATCTTTATGCGTGATATGTACCGCGGTTCTGCCGAATATACGGGCAAACGCCCCATGCACCACTATTGCGGCGGTTATACGGGAACGGGCGCTTACTGTGCTTCCAATACGGGTGATAATGGCGGCGGTCTGTCCACTCTGGCATGGACGCTCAGCTGCGGTATGTCCGGTATCTCCAACCTGACTTGCGATATGGATATTTTCAAGAAGGACGGCTTGCATTACTGCTTCTTTACCGCTTGGTGTCAGCTCAACAGCTGGTACGGCTTCTCCCATCCTTGGTGGGCAGGCGAAGAAATGGAACCCATTTTTGAATTTTATGATAAATTGCGTTACCGTTTGCTTCCTTATATTTATTCCACGGCAATCACGGCGAATATGACGGGTATGCCCGTTTGCCGTTCCATGCCTCTCGTTTATGATGAAGAAGCACTTCAGAATTCGATTACACAGTATATGTTCGGTGAAAACTTCCTTGTCGGCGCATTTTCCGATGAGATCGTGCTTCCCGCAGGCTGCAAATGGATTGATTATTGGACGGGCAAGGTTTATGAAGGCGGTCAGACGATCAAAGGTCTGATTCCCGAAAACCGCGGCGGTTATCTCTTTGTTCGCGGCGGTGCGATTATTCCGACTGATGAGCCCAGACAGCATACCGTTTCCGGTGATACCAAGCATATCATTCTCGAAATGTATCCGAACGGCGCTTCCTATTACGATTTCTATGAAGACGATGGAGAAACGCTCGAATTCAAGGCAGGCAAACGCGCCGTTACCAGAATTTCCATGGTGGAAGCAGACGGCATTTGCAATATTGGTATCGGTGACCGAGAGGGTGAATTCAAGGGTATGGGCGAACGCGTATATACAGCCCGCGTATTTGCCGAAGCAAAACCGCAGTCTGTAACCGTTGGCGGTGCGGCTGTTGATTTTGATTACGACGGACAGTTCGTAACCTTTGAAATCGGCGGCGAAAAGGAAGCGGAAATCGTTTTTTGATTAAAGGAATATAAATTTATGTTGGAAATTTCAAAAACGAGCGTTATGAATATAGATAACGCGATCCGCGGCGCAAGAAACCCGATGAACAGTTGGGCAAGGAGCGATAGCTACTATGATGAAAACGGTGAGTTTCATCTTGGCGAAGCGGATATTCAATTCGGCGCAAAGCTTTGCCGCGCGGGCTCCGATCACAGAAAATTTATCCGTCAGATCTTTGTCAGCGTAGATATTCTTGCACCCCTGTATTGGTGGAAGGAATTTGATACCTATAAGGTTGGCACCGTTGCCAATTCCACAAGCACCATGCATAAAATTCAGGCAAAAGCCTTTTCCCGTGAGGATTTTTCACACGACCGCATGAGTGAAACCGCGCTTGCCTGTCTGGATTCCACGATTGCCTGCCTGGAAGAACGCAGACAGCTTTTTCTGGAAACCAAGGAAAAATCTTATTGGTACGATATGATTCAGCTTTTGCCCTCCAGCTATAATCAGCTCCGTACGGTTACGATGAATTATGAAAATCTCATCAACATCTATTACGCGAGAAGATTCCACAAGCTGGACGAATGGCACGTGGTTTGCGATTGGATTGCGTCGCTTCCTTACGCGCATGAATTTATTATCGGTGAATAATACCGTCAAAAACTGCTCTATGTGAAAAATCGAAATCCGAACGGCGGCTTTTGCGTTTGGATTTCGATTTTTATGATTCAGAAAGAAGAGATACTGAAAATGGAAATGAAAATAACACCGGAAGAATATAAAGCATTTACCGCAGCAACGAAGGACCGCCGTATGGAATGGTTCCGCAACGCGCGCTTTGGATTGTTCATTCATTACGGACTTTTTTCTTCACACGGTCTGGGAGAATGGGCACAGGTTTGGGAAGATATTAAAATTTCGGATTATGAGAAATTTGCGTCCGATTTTTGTCCCCGTGAGGGATGTACGGACGAATGGTGCCGTCTTGCGAAAGAGATGGGCGCAAAATACGCGGTTCTGACTACGCGCCATCATGAAGGATTTTCTCTTTGGGATTCCAAGGTCAATCCTTTCAACTCGGTCAATTACGGACCGCACAGGGATATCGTTCGTGAATTTACCGATTCCTGTCGGAAATATGGCTTGAAGATCGGTCTGTATTCTTCTCTGATGGATTGGCATCATCCCGATGCATGGAAATGTATGACGGATGAAGATGCGCGTCTGCGCTTCACGAAATATATTGAAGATCTGAACACCGAGCTTCTTACGAATTACGGAAAGATTGATATTTTGTGGTACGACATGCCATGGCCTAAGATGAGCACAAAAAATTGGGATTCCGTAAACCGCAACTATAAGCTCCGTCAGCTCCAGCCCGATCTTCTGATCAATAACCGCAGCCGCATGGCGGAAGATTTCTTTACGCCGGAAGATGCGCTCAATGCCGAGGAGAACGCCGATTGGGAGGCATGCATGACCTTCAACGGTATTTCCTGGGGATATATTGACGAAGAACAGGTGAAACCCTATTCCTATACGGCAAATGAAATTGTCCGTATGCTCCGTAAATGCTCGGCTATGGGAGGCAATTTGCTTCTCAATATCGGACCGAAAGCAGATGGCTCCGTTCCTGCGGAAGCAATAGAACCCTTGAAAAAGGTCGGCGCATGGCTTGCTCTCAACGGAGAAGCGGCTTACGGTAAAAAACAAAAAATTTCCGGGTCCCAATGCGGTTCCAATAACGTCAGCCATTGTACCGCCTCTGCAGATGGAAAAACGGTATACGTATGGAATTATATCTGGCCCGCTTCCGGCACGATGGTGTTTGGCGGTTACCGCAACGCACCGAAGAAGATCACGCTTCTTGCAACGGGAGAGAATATAGATTTTGAAAAGGACGGACACAGACTGATCCTGAAAAATCTGCCGAAAACCAATCCGGACCCGACGATGGGTATTCCTGTGATCAAAATGGAATTTGACGAACCGTACGATTATTGCTACGGAAGCTATTATCCGCAGGTTCATGAAGGCGTGGATAAATCCGAGGGACTCGGCAATCCGTAATCATATTTGAATCAAACGAAAAAATCCATAGACTTCAAAACAATGTTTTGGAATCTATGGATTTTTATTTTAACGTGAGTAAAAGATCAACGATTGTTTACGGAAGAGGGCTTGGGTGTTACCGTTCTATTCTTCATCGAACTCACGTTATTTGCTTATTTATCCTTTGGAACGAGGATAATTTTCTTTGAATTTGTCGGGATAAATGTCTGCACGTGTAGGGAGAGCATTTTTCTCAACCGTCAAGAAATCAACGCTGTTTTCCGTTTGCGCAATGGAGAACGTGATAGCGCCTTTTCCATCACTGCATACGGAAAATACGGTTTCCTTTGGCTTTGAGGCTTCCTTGAGCATTTCGGTTTCTTCTCTCGTCGGCAATTCCGTGAAATTTCCATCAAGATAAGCGTTGTAAACATCACCCGAACGGTAACCGACCGTTTGAAGCGTTACGGTATATTGCGTGTGCGGTGTGAGTCCCGATAAGGAGATTTCCGCAGGCTCCATTTCGCGAGCGGGCAGGGAACGGGCAAAATATTTGCGGTTTCCTTCTTTGGTTTCGGGTTTTTTGATATTCCAGAGCAAAATCTGTACGGCATCGTCAGATTTGCAGATATAACAGTCTTCATCCTCCGTTACAAGCTCCGTGTTTCCGAGCCTATGCAGGAATGTATATATATAATAGGAAGGCTTGGGAAGAGATTGCGTATTGATCAAGCCGAATCCGCCGTGGAACGGTTTTACGGGAGGACCGTTTTCTTCAAAAATGTCCGTATAGGTCCAATAAGAAAAAATATCGGCAAAGCCCTCGCTTCGTTTGATTGCGCGCAGGATATATGGTGCGTTGAAATAGCTGTCATGAATGGGATCCGTATGGGAAAACGAGCTTGACCATTCTGTAATGAAAAGAGGAAGTCCCGCTTCACGACAGATTTTTCCGTAATGACGGATTTCATTGGAAACCTTATCTATATTTGGCAGATAAACGATGGCGTTGCCGTCGGGATCAAAATCGCCTTTGATTCCGTAGGAATGGCTTGTGATAAAATCCAAAGGAATATTATTTTCGCGGCAATGCCCGATCATTTCGGAAATCCATATCATGCCTGCCGTGGCAGGACCGCCGACTTTATAATCGGGGCATACCCTTTTGACGGTTCGGGCAGTGCTTTCATAAAGCGAGAAATAGGCGTTGATATTTTGATATTCCGAAAAGAAACTTTTGTGATTCGGTTCATTCCAGACCTCAAAATACCACTTTTTGATCTCTTCTTCGCCGTATCGGTAAGTGATATGGCGTAAAAAGGCTTCGATCAGCATTTCCCATTCTTTCATGATTTTGGGCATGGAAATGTTCATTTTCCACCAGAAAACATATTCTTTTTTCTCTGAGATGATATCGGGCATAAGACCGAGCTCCACAAGGGGACGGATGCCAAGCGCCAAAAGGGAATCGAAGAGCATATCCGTATATTGAAAACAAAATTGAAGATTTCCATGCTCATCCCGATAGACAACGTTCATTTCCTCATGAAAAATTCCGTGAAAACGGATGTATCGGAAAGGACATTCTTTTTGAATCTTTTCCAATTGTTTCATGGGAACGTAACGCATGACCTCTGCCGCACGTCCCGCGCCGATGCATTCGGAGAAAAAGCGATTGAGAGGTCCTTTTTCGTTTTGTATATTTGCTGTGATCTTTCTCATATAAAATACCTCATTTTATAATGTTGGTTACGGTCAGGGTATCATCCTTGACTGTAAAATGAATTTCAAAATCGGCGTAAGCCATACGGTAAATTCTTTCGGGATCGTGCTGATAACCGGGACGGGGATCTTCGGCCAACAGCGCGAGCGTGCTTTCCTGTAAATGTTGGGGAATCTTTTGCAGTAATTTTTCGGAAATATTGACCTTGACGGAGCCTTCACCCGGTGTAAAGCCGAAACCGCCGATGGCATCGGAGTGGGAATCCGTATAAGGAAGATAGGGCTTGATATCATAAATCGGCGTTCCGTCCAGAATATCCGCGCCTGCAACATGAATGACGGGACCCTGCGGAGTAGAAAGCTCGATTTTCAGAATTTTAACAGAGGAAAGACCGATGGGGTTCGGACGGAACGGCGAGCGCGTTGCGAAAACGCCCATTCTTTTGTT
>JAFQEK010000048.1 GCA_017399025.1 Clostridia bacterium | reverse complement strand
TCCATCCCATTATTTTCTCGGTATTGACGGTGGAGGAACAAAAACCGTTTTTAGACTCGTCGATAAAAATGAAATCGTACGCAGAGAAATTTACAAAGGAAGCTCCAATCCGAACGACATCGGTATGGAACATACGCTTTATCTGTTGAAAAAAGGTATACAGGAAATCTGCGGAGATATTCCGTATGAAAAAATCACCTTATTTGCAGGGATTTCGGGAGGCGGTCTGACAGGCGGAAATTCAGATGTTCTTCACCGTTTTTTTCATACATTCGGATTTTTTGCTTTTGATAACGGAAGTGATATTGAAAATCTGATTTTGCTTGCGAATCGGAATCCCTGTATCCTTGTAATTATGGGGACGGGGTTTATCGTTTATGTCCTGAACGGTATACAACGAAAAAGAATTGCCGGATGGGGACAGTTTTTTGACGAAGGCGGCAGCGGTTATACCCTCGGAAGAGACGTGATCACAGCCGTTCTCAGCGAAACGGACGGAAGCGGAGAAAAAACCATACTATCTCCCCTTCTTGAAAAGCAACTGGGCGAATCCGCGGAAGCGCATCTTGCCGAATTTTATCGGAGAGGAAAACGATACATTGCCAAATTTGCTTCCTTGGCATTTACGGCAGCCCGGCAAGGTGATCCGGTTGCCATACGTATATTGGAAACCAATATGGCTTTTGTTGCGCAAAAAATCGAAACTGCAAAAAATCATTTCACCGATACCGATCAAACAGAAATTCCCGTATTCTTTTCCGGTGGGCTCAGCAAACGGCACGACGTTCTTTTTCCAATGATTCAAAAACATCTTTCGGACATTTCCTGTCGGCTGAACGTCCTGAACGGAGAACCGATTGAAGGCTCTGTCAAACGCGCAATTTCAATTTTCAATGAAAAACAGAAAGGAAACAGATAAATGAAACGCATCATTGCCGACTGCGGAAAAGGTTTTTATCATATCGTAACCGAAACCCTGCCGCATGAAGCGGAGTTGTATGCCGCATCCGTTTTATATCAGTATCTTTACAAAGCAACCCATGCGATCATTCCCTTTTTCTCCGATATCGAACGCTGTCCGAGACGTACTCCCGAATTTCATATCGGCAGCAATGTCCGCGGAGAAAAAACGGATGTCAGCCGTCTTTCCGATGACGGCTTTATCATCCGAACGAAAGGAGAAGATATCGTCATTGCAGGTAAAACGCCGAGAGGAACCGTATACGGAGTATATTATTTTCTGGAAAAATATATCGGCTTCAAATGCTTCACCAAAGATACGGAAACTTTTGATTCCGTCAAAACTTTGATCGTGGAAGACCTCGATATTACAGAAAATCCCGCCTTTGAATACCGTGAAATTTATTTTCGTAGCGCTTTTGACACCGATTTTTGTGTCAAAAACCGACTCAATTCCAATATGGCGCATATTCCGAAGGAAAAAGGCGGAAAATTGAAATTTTATAATTTCCACCACTCCTTTCATGAGCTTGTTCCACCCGAAATTCATTACAAAACCCATCCCGAATACTATTCTCTTGTAAACGGCGAACGTTTACGCGAAAGAACACAGCTTTGTCTTACCAATGAAGGCGTATTTTGGGAAGCACGCAAAACTCTGCGAAGCTGGATTCAAAACAACCCTGATTGCAAGGTTTTTTCCATTGCGCAAAACGATTGGCAGAATTACTGCACCTGTCCCGCTTGCCAAGCGTTGGATGAACGCCACGGAAGCCACGCCGCTTCGGTCATTTCTTTCGTTAACCGTCTTGCCGAAGATATCCGCGAAGATTATCCTGATGTCCTTCTTCATACATTCGCTTATCAATATACAAAAAAAGCACCCATAGGTCTTACCGTTGCAGATAACGTTATCGTCCGTCTCTGCAATATTGAATGCAGTTGGGATATTCCCATGGAAAAACAGGCATTGGAACGTCCCGATTCGCAAGCCGCAGGATTCATCGAAAACATTTCCCGTTGGGGAAAAATTTGCAAACATCTTTATATATGGGATTACGCTTGTAATTTCCGAAATTATCTGCTCCCCTTCCCGAATTATCGCACCATGCCCGAAAATCTGCGTACTTATCAAAAAAATCACATCGTTGGCGTTATGCAGCAAGGCAATTTTTCATACGGCGAAGCTTCTGCACTGACAGACCTTGAAATTTATCTCGGCGCAAGGCTTTTGTGGAATCCCAAGCAGGACGAAAACAGGATCATAGATGAATTTATCCGGGAGGTATATGGAAAAGAATGTTATCCCTATATCAGAGAATATGTCGATCTGCTTTGCAATGCCGCAAAAGGACATCCTCTCACACTTTATCAAAATTCCGATGCTCCGTATATCACGGATGCGCTTGTCGAAAAAGCAGAAGTGCTCTTCCAAAAAGCATTGTCTGCAGTCCAAACGGAAAAAAGCAGGAGGTATCTGCAAAAAGAATATTTATCGGTTCTTTTCATGAAAGCCTCCCGTATGGCACTTGAAAATCCCGAAAGAAATGCTTTGATTGATCAACTGTATGAGGGTGCCAAAGAATTCCGTATCTCGGAAATCAGAGAACGCAGACATCTTGATATTTGCTTTGACAATCTCAGAAAATCCCGCTATGCGGCAGCAAGTGATAACGAATATTTGCTTTACTATATCATGAAATAACGAAAACGGAGAACATTATGTTAAAAACCGAAATGAGAAACGAAGCTTCCCGGCATATTGACCAAATGGATACGCTTTCCATGCTTCGATTGATGAACGAAGAAAACAGGAATGCCTGCAATGCCGTGGAAGCCGCAACGGAAGAGATCGCCCATGTTTGCGATATTACGGCAGAACGTATGGCAAAAGGAGGAAGACTATTTTATATCGGCGCAGGAACCTCAGGAAGACTCGGCGTGATGGATGCCGCCGAATGTCCGCCCACGTTCGGTGTTTCCCGTGATCAAGTGATCGGTATCATTGCCGGCGGCGAAAAATGTATGGTGCAAGCCGCCGAAGCCGAAGAAGACAATGCCGCTGAAGGAGAAAACGATCTTAAAAAGCACAAACTTTGCGATAAGGATATCGTTATAGGTATCTCTGCTTCGGGCAGTGCCGCTTACGTTGCGGGAGCTCTCGAATACGCAAATCGCGTGGGCGCTGTCAGTGTCAGCCTATCGAGCAACCGCGAAACACCTATTGAAAAAGCCGCGCAATTCTCCATCGTTGCGGATACAGGCGCGGAAGTAATCACCGGCTCCACCCGAATGAAAAGCGGTACGGCACAAAAACTGATTTTGAATATGATTTCCACCTCCGTTATGATTAAAACGGGAAAGGTGTACGAAAATATGATGATCAATCTGAAACCGAGCAACAAAAAATTGAAAGAACGCATGATCCGTATTGTATGTGAGATTAAAACCTGCAATGCAAAAACCGCCGAAGCTTTGCTGGAAGCGCATGAATGGAATATCCGCAATGCGGTGCAAGAATAACACAGAAGAAAGGTTCAATTCTTATGAAATTTTATCAATTACTCTGTAACGGAAAAGAATGCCCTGCCGTTTCCGGTATGAATATTCGTTTGCAATGGAATTATATCGGCGAAGAAAAACGGAATGAAAAACAAAACGCTTTCAGCATTACCGTACGGGACAAAAGTGGAAATACTGTCTTTGAAAGCGGCAAAATTGAAAGCTCGGATACCGAATATATCCTTTCCGAAAAAAATGGTCTGAAGCCGGGAGGCTTCTACGTATGGCAGGTCAAGGCATTTACGGATGAAGGAGAAATCGTTTCAAGCATGCAGATTCTGGAAACCGTCATCAACGATCTTGAAAACTCTCCATGGATCGGCTGCGGTCTTAAAAAAGAAGAATGTCCGTCCGCACCGATTTTCACCAAAACGTTTACAGGAAATGATGTCATGCGCGCAAAGCTTTACATCACGGGACTCGGCTTATTTTCCTGCAAATTAAACGGAATATGCTGTGATAACGGACATCTCATGCCTCCGTATACCACGTATGACAGACAGGTTTATTTTGAAACGCTGGATCTCACACGCGCTTTGAAAGACGGTGAAAATGTCCTCGACATTCAGCTCGGCAACGGTTATAACGAAGATTATTCCCGCTGGGGAGATCGCTATTTCACACCCAAGGGTTTCCGTGCCGCGCTCGTTCTGAAAAAATTCGACGGCACGACCGAACGCATGGACACGGACGAGAGTTGGTTCTGGCAGAATTCTTCCATTACCGCAAACGGACTGTATCTCGGAGAAGAATGCGATGCCCGTCTTTCTTTCCAAACAAAATATCCCTCCGTCCCCGAACCGGAAAACGCACCCAAAGGTAAAATCCTGCCGAGCGAAATGCCTCCTTTGAAGATCATTGAAGAACTGACTCCCGTTTGTGAATGGGAAAGCGACGGCGGAACGGTATATGATTTCGGGAAAAATATCCAAGGTTTTTGCCGTATTGGTGTTTCTGCACCCGAAGGCTGCGTAATTTCTCTCCAACATTGCGAATTGATCACTCCCGAAGGAAAACCCGATCTTTTTACCAATCGCAGAGCGCGTGCAAAGGATATTTATACTTGCGCAGGAAACGGTCCCGAAACGTATCAGCCGACCTTTACTTACCACGGCTTCCGCTATGTTTTCGTCGAACATAGCATGCCTCTTGCGCATTTTGAAATCAAAGCTCTCTTTCTTTCCGCTGACGTTGGAGAAAAAGCTTATTTCCAATGCTCTGAACCCATCATCAACCGCATCCATGCTCTTTCCACCAACAGCATTCGTTCCAATTTTGTTTCCATTCCGACAGACTGTCCCATGCGCGATGAACGCACGCCCTGTCAGATGGATTCCCAGATGTATGAAGATTCCGCCATGTATAATTTCAATATGTACGCCTATTACAAAAAATGGCTGACGGATATCACAGCGGGACGAAAAAACGTGATAGAAGGCAATATGGACTGGAACGGCGATGCCTTAATGCTGACGTACCGCATGTATCTTTTCTACGGCGAAACGGAAATGGCGAAAAATCTCTATCCGCTTTTTAAAAACACGGTGGAAAAATGGTTTGAAGATTCCGAAAACGGAATCTGGCAGGAGGGTTACGGCGATTGGTGCTTGCCGAACGATAATACTTGGGAAAGCTTCTTCGGCTGTAAAGCGGCAGTCAATACATCTCTCTTGCACGCATACACGCAAATCATGGCAGAATTTGCGGAGCTTTTCGGTCATCCCGAGGATAAAAAGCGTTTTCTTTCCATCGGACAAACCATCCGAACAAATTACATCGAAAATTTCCTGCATGAAGACGGCTCTCTCGGAGAAGGTCGCCAACCCGAAATGCTGCTTCCTCTTTTCTACGGCATTCTGACGGGAGAACATGCGGAAAAAGCCAAGGCTGCGCTTTTGAAAAAAATCAGACAAGACCGTTTCTTTGACACGGGCGGTTTTGGCTTGCGTACCATTATTCCCGTTCTTGCGGATGCCAACGCGCTGGATTTATTTTTGGAAACCGTCCGTTTCAATCATTATCCCGGCTTCGGTTATTGGGTTGCGATGGGCGCAACCACGCTCTGGGAACAATGGGCAAGTAAAGGAAACATGCATTCCCATAACCACGCCATGCATTCCGGTATAGAAGCGGCGCTGTTTCAGACGCTTTGCGGCATCACACCCACATCCCCGATGTTCCGCACCTTCCGTATCGCGCCGAGAATTCCACGCGATTTACACAGCGTACAATGCAAGCTGAAAACATATTGCGGTGAAATCGAAATGTCTTTGGAAAAATTCAGCGACTCACTTGTGCTTTCCTGCGTAATCCCTCCGAATACCGGGGCGGAAATTTGTTTCCCTGATTTTGATTCTTTTGAAGACTGCGTTCTCTTTGACGGCGAACGCCGTATCGAAAAATTCAGAACCAAAATAATCGGAAGCGGAAAGTACAATTTCCGTCTGATTCCCGAGAAATACGTTCTTTTCCAACCGTATCGGAAATGAGATAAATTTTCTTTAACAAATTTATATTAAAACAACCATGTACGGGAAGGAGGAAAAAATTGAAAAAATTCTTCAATAAAATAGCCATGATCCTCTGGATAACGGTAATTATATTTATGATAATCCTCTGGGGCATCGGCATCATTTGCGAAATCTTCGGTCCTGCGCTTCTGTTTGATTCGTTAGAAAAAATCGGATTTTCCTACGATTCTTTCTTGATTATTTCTTGGATCGTAACCGGTTTGATCGTCGTCTTTTTTATTTCGGTTGCAATATTTGGCAAAAAAGACCAAAAGCCGGAAGAATAACTGCATCTGAACACTTATTTCACAAAAAAGATCAAAAAACGAGAACAAAACCTTTTCTCTCTGCATTCTTAGTGGAGAATGAGTAGAACAAAAACTTCGGCAGAGATGTTGTTTTCTCTGCGATTTGTGTTATAGTGATGCAAATGGATAAAAAAGCGGGCAACGCCCGCTGGAAGCTGCTCGCCTATCGCAGGTTTTCTTGCAGCTCAGCAACGCAAACGGCGAGGTCGGTTTTGCGCAATTTCCTATGGCATAAAGAAAAAGCCGTCCTCTATACAAGACGGCTTTTAGTGTTCTATCTCCAAATCTTCCGAACGAAAAATTTCGTCATCCAAAAACTCGGTAAGAGGCATATTTAAACCTCTTGCAAGCATAATTACGGTACTTAAAGTTACCGTTTTGTTTCTTCCGTTCATGATACACTGCATACTTCCGTGTTGAATTCCCGATTCTTGTTCCAAGCGGTATTGGGACATGTTTTTTTCACGCAACAATTTGGAAATACGCTTTGCAACAGCATCATTGACAGTCAAGTTGATACCTCCGATAAGAAGATTTAACTCCGTATATCTTTTTATATTTTACCAAGAAACTTGAAAAAATATAAGAAGTTGTACCTACATACTCTTGACTATTTTGATCCTTTGTGATAAAATATGTAGGTATACCTACATAAAGGAGAAATAAAATATGGTTGTAACTTTTTGTGGACACTCTCAATTCCAGAAATCAAAGGAATACGAGAAAAAAATACTTGCATTTTTGGAAGAAAAGGTTGGAAATCAGCTTACTGATATGTATTTCGGCGGTTACGGTAATTTTGATTGTTTTGTATATGACTGTTGCAAAAAATATAAAGAAACACATCCAAATATATCTCTTGTCTTCGTCACACCGTATTTGATGGTTGATAATCAATGCGATCAAGAAAAAAAGTATGATTCAATTCTTTATCCTGGATTTGAAGATAAACCCAAACGGTATGCAATTATTTATCGTAACAAATATATGATCGAAAAAGCAGATTATGTGATAGCTTACATTTCACACGATTGGGGAGGTGCGTACACAACATATAGATACGCAAAAAGAAAAGGAAAAGAAATTTTTAATCTTATAAAATTCGAAGAATAGTTTCAGCCACAGTATGAATAGATAAAGCTATTCGGTGAATGGAGGATATTTTCTTTTTTGAATAAAACAGGTGTTTTGCAAAATGCAGTCATATAAATTTTTGCTTATGCAATAAAAATTTGCAAAAATAGCCGATCTTCCTTTCAAAATCATGTAATATCAAAAAACGAGAACAAAACGTTTTTCACGTAATGTTCTCGTTTTTATTTTTGATTTTATTTCGGTTGATATTCCCACAAAATATCCATAATATCCGTACGGTAGAGATTCTTCCCGAAAACACTGCCGTCCTAATCAAAATACACGCATTTTACGTCGCGTGGGTCTTCCCAATAAGGATTTTCTGTTTTTTCATCGGAAAAATATTCCAAAAGATATTTTTCGCAATTTTCCGAACGGCGTTTGCCTCCATTTCGGGATCAATATATTCGCCGCAAGCGCTGTGGTCTCCCTCCTAGCAATGCTTACTCTTCCCTGTGCAGATATAAGTAATGACAAATTCTATTTTTTCAAATTTTTCAGATAGGGATTCATATGGTTCTCCTTATGATATCCGATGTCATATCGGCAAAATTTCAAAAATGCGTTCGGCAATGGTTTTCATACCAAGATCGCCCGGATGATTGGCAACACCTTTATGTTCAAACAGTCCGAGCGCTTTCATAGCAGGATCTGCGCCGAGATCTCCAAGCTCTGCCAAAGGCAGATTTTTTTCTTTTGCCAGAGCGCGGATATATGAATCTCCCGGATGCTTCCAGAAGCCTGTGGTCAGAACGATTTTCGCCTTACCGGAAGGATTCAGCCAGGATATAAAATTCAAAAGCTCTCTTTTGAAGGTCTCTCCGTCAAAATCCGCCGTCGGACAGTTTTCAATCAGCCGCATGACGATGATATCCGCAGAAAACTCTCTTGCGTTCCGGAAAAGTTCATATACAGGCGCGCCATTGCTGTAATTTCTTTCCCAGTCTGCCGCCTGACAGATACAGAAAGAAGCATTCGGAACACGCTCTTTTATTTTTCTCATCAGAATATGGACATAGTCCTTTCCCTTTGCGGAAGCCGCCATGCCGTGATGAGCATACCAGCCGATTTCGGGTTTGATTCCGTGATTCGTAATGGAATTGCCAAGAAACATCACGCGAGGTCCTCCGTTTTCAAATCCTTCAAAGGTAACAAATTCATTTTCTTTCAATTGATTTTCCGATTTTACGGTATTTTTCCTGATTTCCGCAAATTCGGACATATTTTCCCATTTGAAATTTTCTGCGCCCCTTAAATCAAGAATCGCGGTTTCGGGTGTCAGCAATTCATCGTTAACTCTGATGTCGGAAACGGTAATATTTTTGTGTTTTACATTCGAAAGCGAGCTTGCAACGCGGATGGAAACATTGTATTTTCCGTCCTGTCTTGGGATATCTTCATCATAATAAACCGTAATATTGCGAAAAACGATATCATGCGCCGTTGCATATTGAATACCGCTCAAATTCACATCTGCCAAAAGTTCCATCGGGATCTTCCACAAACTGCTCATGGCTTTTGTTCGAAAACGAGGGTTTGCAATATGAATCAAATACGGAACGGCAATCGTGTTTTCCGCATCGTATACCTGATCATCCGTTCTTTGATAGACCTCTTTGGTATCAAAGGAATTGTACTCCACACGGATATTTTCAAAAAGAATATCATAGATTTCCGCACAGTCGCCATTCTGAATATCCAACGCTGTATTTCCTGCGCGCAGAATATCGCAATCACGGAAAATGATATCGTGATAATACAAGCAAGCGGTTTCCAGTCCAAGCTCGCAGGTTTTCCCCCAATCGCACCAGAGAACGCATTTTTCGATCAGGATATCGCAATTATCCGTTGTTGCATAACGGTCAATGCCCTTGATCGTAACCGTATCGTCAAAGGAATGGATAAAGGAATTTCTTACCGTGATCCGCTGTGAATTGACAATATCGATACCGTCGGTATTATAACGCCACTGTCCGAAAATTTTAATATCATCCGCAACC
Organism: Clostridia bacterium; assembly: GCA_017399025.1. Classification (GTDB taxonomy): domain Bacteria; phylum Bacillota; class Clostridia; order Oscillospirales; family CAG-272; genus QALR01. The sequence continues at coordinate 14,902 of JAFQEK010000048.1, read as the reverse complement.
GCATCGAAGCATCCAAAAAAGTTCAGACACCAAATGGAGGAATTGCGCATCAAAACGCCTTCGATTTTTATGTTTCTGCAATCATAAAATTTGATATTTCCGTTTGTATACGGCTCATAGCAATGAATATTGACACGTTCTTCCCCCGAATCATCCAGCAGTCCGTTTCCGAAAATACGGATATTTTCAGCGTTTTCCGCAAATATACAGCCGAAAACCAACGCATCCTTATCAATATAAACGCTTTCATCGGAATGTAATGTGATTTTCCCCGGGAAATGAACACCCGCACCGAAATAATATGTTACAGAATCCGCAGGAGGTGCTTCCATAGGTTTGCTGTTAAAAATATAAAGGCATCCGTGATAACTGTCCGTTTCAAAAACGTATTGTCCTTGATCGCGGAGCGCAAAAGAAATCTTTCCGTCGTTTTCCTCAAAAATAACGCCTTTGGAATACGGCTTGATCAGAATTTTCCGATAACTCCGATTCGGAATAACCTCCAAATACAAATCCTCATCGCTGACGAGATTGACAAAAGAAACAAGCTCGGTCTGATCGATCTGACGTTGATATCCCGTCCAAACGCGGTTGAACGGATATTTGGAAATACGGCAAGTGTATACGGGAACCTCTTTCCCGTTGACAAATACACGGAAATCTTCGGAAATCGGTTCTTTATGGCAAAAATAGGATTTTGGATAGTTATGAATAAATTCGGAATATGAAAACATCGTTAGCCTCCCAAAAGTATTATGGCATTGTTTTGATCCAGACGGTAATGGGAAGGTTTTTGTTCCAACTCTGCCCTGCGGAAGCATAATCCACAACGGTGAATATACCTTCCTCTGCTTCGATTTCATATTCTTGCTCCGTTGGGAAAGAGGCCTTGTTTGTCGGTGTTGCACATACATATCCATCTGTACTCATAACGGTTACAGGCATTTCAAGATTCTCTCCGAGCGCACTGTCCCGAGCAAGAGTAACGGGACCGCGCAAAAGCGCAAAATGACAGATTGCATCCTCTTTGGCAGCAGGATCAATCTCTTTTGCATAAAGAATACGGACTCGCATATCCAACGCAAGCTCGATCACGTCGCCGTTCTTCCAGATTCTTTCAATCATGCCGTAATCGCCCGCTTCGGCTTTGATCGGCTCTCCGTTCACAGCAAGAGAGGTTTGCTTGCTCCACGCAGGAATGCGCAAACGAATTGTAAACGGTTCCTCAGAATCGGTTTCCAGTGTCATTTTCACGCTTCCGCTCTTGGGATAATCCGTTTGGGTGATCAGACGAACCGTTTTTCCGTTCGCAAGCGTTTGCGTATAAGTTCCCTCGAAATACAGGTTGACCGCGATCCCGTTTTCGGTTTTCATCGCCGCTGTCATAGGCAAAATTCCCGTTCCTGCAACGCCGATTGCAACACAGCAGCCCCACCAAAAGCGGTTTCGGATCAAATCTTTATAACCTCCCACCAAACGTCCGCGCACACCGTTGAGCAAAGGACTGTAGCTGTCAAAGGGAAAATCCTGTCCTTTGCAAATGTTATGATTCACGTTGATTGCGCCGAAAAAGGCGTTATACATGGAAATCTCGATCTGATCGGCATAAACGGCATCACCGGTCAGACACAAAAGCTGATAACAGAATTTCATCCACGTAACCGTTACGCAGGTTTCCTGCATAATACCGTCAAACGCGGGATCAAACTGCGTAACGCGAGAATGGTCAAAAAGCTCGTGTGTCGTACCCGCGCAACCGATCACGGTAATATCGGAATCCATCACAAGGCGCGCAAAATTTTTTGCCATCACAAGATATTTTTCCTCACCCGTCGCACGGTAATATTCCAGAATACCTTCAAAATTGGAGATCATTTCATAAGCTTTCGTTACGGGATATTCGTAAGGATACGTCTTTCCGATATACGCTTCCTCAAAAATATTCATGCTCCTCAGTCCGCCCATACGGATGATATAGCTTGAAAAATCCAGGTATTTCTTTTCATTCGTGATATGATACAAACGGACGAACGGTTCCAGAACGGAAGAAGAGTTCAAGCCTTCCCAATGGTTTGATGTATACAGAATATTCTTTTTTCTTTCCTCTTCGCCGATTTTCTCCATGATATAATCCGCCTGTCTGCAAACTGCGCGGAGAATTTCATCCGAAAGCGCATCGTCTTTACAGATTTCCAGAAAATATTGAAGTCCGAGAAGAACGTATTTTCTGCCCCACATATCCCATGATGTAAATTCCTTTTCACGTGAATAGGTCGTGATTCTTCCCTCTTCGTCCTGTGTGGTTAAAAGATCGCGTACCGTGGTTTCCAGAATTTGATAAAGCACTTCGTTTTGCGTATACGCATAGGTAAAGCATGCGCCGCGCATCATTTTTCCCCAATATTCAATGCGCCAGCCGCCGTCTGCGTCATCGGTATTTCCAATACGGAACTGTGAGACGAACAAAGCCCACAAAGAAGGATCCATACAGGTCGCATTTTCCGTAAAACGTATCATTTCCTCGGGTTTTCCTTCATAATGCGAAGAACCCGCAGAGGGCGTGAAAAAGACATCCGTTTCGGCTCTTTTTTGATATGCCGTATATTTCATGGCAAAAATTCCTTTCGTTTGATTTTATGGCTGTAAAATTTCTTTTATCGTTTTAGTTTTTATAAAATCCGAAAATAAATATAAAAAGCACTTTACAAAAAAACGGGTTTATTGTATAATGACTGTATAAATTTGACTTAATTTTTCCGCTTAACCGCGCCAGCTCGGATTATAATATCGCATATCTTTGCCGTTCCAGGAAAGAATTTTGATCATCTTATGATAAGATTCAGCCTCATCGGTCATAGAAAAAACACTTTCGGAATGTCCCAAACGCGCCGTTGCAGCCCATTCCCCAAGGTTATTCACACGGCAAGGATAACAATCCCAAAGAGCAAGTCCCTTACCGCCTGCGGCATAGATTGCCTTTGCTGATTTCACATAAGCTTCGGCAGGCTGTGCGCACTCCCATTGATTTTCTGAAAACAGCTCGATTCCGTAACGATCTGCCACTGCGCGGTATTTTGGCAATCCTTCTACGATTCTTGCCATATTACTGCTGTGATCGCGGCGAATCACGTATTCCGTTTTTGCCTTCTCCGCGTATTTTTCAAGATCAATCAAGCCATCCTCAGCCATTGCTCCATCTGTATCTTCCCAAACGTGCATCTTTGCCTGCACGATACCGTCAATCACGCCTGCCGCCGCAAAGCGTTCGATATCAAAGCCGTCAAGCAATCCGTCTTCATACGTAAAATAAGCGGTCATATAGATTTTCAAAGGTGTACTTCCCTGTTTTTCCGCATATTCATTCAGCGTAAGACGCAGCTTCATCAGAAATTCCGTCAATATTTCGCTCTTTATGTCAATCAGACGCGCGTCGTCCAAAGGCAAACGATAAAAATCTTCCTCTCCGTACTTTGCCGCATAACGCGCTTTGACAGGTTCTTCAAATAATAAATGCTGCCCACGGTCAAAAATCAAATGCACACCATCAAATCCATAGCGAGCGGATTCCAAAATATTTTCAATCATAAAATTCTGCACTTCATGATAACCGTAGGAAAGAAAATCCACCATTTTTCCGTCTCTTGAAAGACAGCGGTATTCCGGATGTTCATCCACGAAAGGAACAGTAAACAACGGCTGTTCCAAAGGAAAAGCAAAAGAAGACAGTTGCATACGGTGTCCCGCAAAAAGCTTCATCTTGTTTTTGTGCGCATAAGCAATCATCCCGGGATAAATTTCTTTTCTCCGTTCGGAAAATCTGCGGCAATACTCCATTCTTTTCCATGTATCCGCTTTTCTCGGAGCATAAGGTGCATCAAAAGAAGAATACTCCACAAGATCGTTCACCACTTCCATGCAAACCGTTCCCACATCGCTGTCCTTCATCGCGTAAAGACTCTTGCAGTAATTTTCCCCATCGTTTGCGTGAAAATCGCCGTCCATATGGGCAAACATAGTTTTTCTCGCAGTATTATCGCGCAGGGCAAGATAATCCGCCGTTTCCTTTTCGCTCATGGGGACAAAGCGGAGCCAAAGAATATTCGCCGTATGAGGAAATCCGCATTTTGTCTTGGATATCGTTATACGCTGACCTGTCATATCCGCGCATTTCCAAAGCACTTCCTCCGCCTTTTCCGAGGAAGTCCACATCGTATAACGGCTGATCTTTCCGGGCGCTGCGGTCGTGGGAAATTCATCATCCGTCAAATGTAGCTCGATATGATTTCCGCCGAAAATATCCGTCATACAAACGTAAATTCGATACCATCCCAAAAGCGAGGGAGCCACCGTCACAGGCAGAGGTTCACTCGTATCGGAAGCAATCAAAAGCGTTCCGCTAATTTCTGCCGTTTCATACGGGACAGTTTCCCAACGGTCGGACAAGCTTTTCGATGAAAGATTTTCTTTTTCAATAACAGCCGAAGAAAAATCGCTGATAATATATTCGTTAGCCATAAATATTTATCCTTTCCAATTCACCAAGCGTGATAACTTGCTCTGTATTTTTCAAATTTATCATAGCATAAAACAGTCAATGTGTCAATACAAGCATGCTTGAATCAACATCTTTTACAACCTTTTGCACAATAAAATCAAAAATAAAATTATTTATATAAAGGAGATCATTATGTCTATTCCAATTCCGGAAAAACGCATTGCCGAATTTGAAAACTTCGGATTCGGCCTCTTTATTCACTACGGGCTTTATTCTCAGCTCGGCAGAGGAGAATGGGTTTTATATATTGATAAAATTCCCCTTTCCGAGTATGAAAATCTCACCCAAACCTTTACCGCATCGAAATTCGATGCGCGCAAGATCGTATCCATGGCAAAAGCGGCAGGCATAAAATATATCACGCTGACCACAAGACATCACGAAGGATTTTCTCTTTACGACACTCGCGGTCTGAACACCTACGATGCACCGCATACCCCCTGCGGCAGAGACCTGATTCGTGAATTTGTGGATGCCTGCCACGAATACGATATCGTTCCCTTTTTCTATCATACCACACTCGACTGGCGTGATTATAATTATAAGCACGATTTCAAGGCTTATCTGCAATATCTGCGCGATTCCGTTGAAATTCTTTGCACACAGTACGGAAAAATCGGAGGTTTCTGGTTTGACGGAAACTGGGCGAAGAAAAATAAAGATTGGGAAGAGGATGCGCTCTATGCTGTCATTCGCAAGCATCAACCCGATGCGATCATTATCAATAATACGGGAACTTCTGCGCGCGGAGAAGCCGGAAATCCCGAGCTTGACAGCGTAACCTTTGAACAAGGAAGACCGACTCCGATGGACCGCGAAGGGATGAGCAAATATTACGCGGCAGAAATGTGTCATACCATGAACGCGCATTGGGGATTCGGACATGCCGATTTCCATTATAAATCCTTGGCAGAGCTCATCGAAACCTTCTGCGCTTGCAGAAAGGTAGGCGCAAATTATCTTCTCAACGTCGGACCGACGGGAGAGGGAGAAATTCCTCTGATGCAGGAAGCACTTCTCCGTGGCATCGGAGAATGGATTTCCAAAACGGGCGATGCCATCTACGAAGGCAAACCCTGCAATATCTTCGGCACAGGCAAGAATTTTGCTTTGAAACGAGGTAATAAGCTTTATTTCTATGTTCATAATCTCTCCATTTCCGGCGACAGCAATGTAACCATCGAAGAAGGCGGAGCAGGAGAAAAAACTTTCACGGGCGTGAAAGCAAAAATCAAATCCATTCATTGGACAGATTGCGGCGAAACACTCTCCTTTGTTCAGGACGGAGAAATTCTGAAAATCAATTGCACGGGATATCCTTACGGAACCGACCTTGTGGTCAGAGTTGCGGAAGCGGAAACCGAAGAATAAAATGCAAAGATAAACAAGAATAATCTTTTTGTTAACAAACTCACACACAATACCAAAAAAAGGACATCTCAAAACTAAAAAATTTGAGATGTCCTTTTTTGCTCGGATTTTTGTCAAATATAGTTGACAATTCCATTTTGAAATGGTATAATACAGGTGTCAAATATAATTGACAGGAGGGAGTTATGAACGAAAAAATGAAACAAGCCAGGTTGGAAAAAAATTTATCTCAAACCGAACTTGCAAAAATCATCGGTGTTTCCAGACAAACCATCAACATGATCGAAAAAAACGATTACAACCCCACAATCGGGCTGTGCCGCAAAATTTGCAAGGTACTTGGATGCACCCTGAACGATTTATTTTGGGAGGAAAACGATGTTTAACGATGAACGAATCAATGCCGAATGTGGTAAAATATACAGCAAGGGCATATTGACAGCTGTTTTGATTACTTTTATTTATGTGCTGAGCCGAACCGTAACTCTTGCCATACAAGGAACACTTCAAACCGTCCTGACCTATACCGAAGCCGTTATTTTCATTCTCGGTATCGGGATTCTTTTGATCGGAGCCTTTCGTTTTCATAATAACAGCGACGAAAGAATTTTATTTGAAAAGCATGCATTTTATAAAAAATCCGCAAAAATATTCGTGATCGCCGTATTCGGTGCGTATATTCTCACAATTCCGTTCACGACGTCGGAAATGCTTGGAAAACAACCGCATAATCATCTTCTTCTGCTTCTTGAAGTCATTGGATATCTGTACTTGTTTTACGCTTTCAAAACGAAAGAAATCAATATCAATTACAGCTTTATTGCTGAAAACGGATGGAATTATTACAGCCGCGTATTTTCCAATATCGGCATTTTATGGATCGGCTTGTTTGTGCCGTTCATTCTGGCTGCCGCATGGGAGCTTGCTCTGCATGAATCATGGATGGGAATGCTGACCATATTATTTGCTTATCTCAGTTCGTCAATCGGTCTTTCCGTTGAATATTTTTTCATATCCCTGACAGAAAAAGCTTCTTACGATACCATAGAAGGAAAACGTTTTGCCCGCGGCACTCGAATTTCCATGCTCGTGTGTCTTACGGTTGAATTTGCATCAACAGTTTTGCAATGTGTATACGTTTACTTTGTAACGGGTGATCTGCAAAATATTCCAAATATCGGAAATTTGGACAGTTTGATCACTTTTGTTTCCCATCAGCAGCTAAGAACAGATTTGCTTCTGACCGTTCTCGTTGGACTCACCATATCTCACATCATATCCCAAATCCCAAAAAACTCTTTGCTTTGTAAAGTTTGCCGTGTAAAAATGCTTCTCCTTGCGCTTTCTGTGTTGGAATCAACGCTCACACCCATTTGGTATCGTGCGCTTTCGGAAGAAACGCTCCGTTATTTATCCAACAATCTTTCCGGTTGGCTGCGTCTTCTTTCCTTTGTCATCACGCTAACATTATGGATTCTGTTCATTCGCGCTTTAACAAAGGAGCTCGGCATTTCCCGTATTCTTTGGATGATCCCTGCATCGAAAGTCTTTATCGTGTGTATGAATATCTTTTTTCAAAGCCAAAGCATACTATTTGCATCTGTATGCATCTCATGCACAATTGAAATTGCTTCTTTGATTCTTTTAACCGTTATTCTGTGGCGATACCATGGATTTACAGCGGAAAGTGATGCCGAGCCGTTGTTTTCATAAAGACAAATAGAATTTAGCGCACTTTCGGTTTTTTCATTCTGAGCAAGCGTAAGCGCATCGAAGAATCTCCTCCTATTTTTCTCATAGACAAAATTTATTCTTTATTCCCATGTAAATCGTTGACATGAGCTTGCAAAAGCAGTATACTGAATATATTCGATGGTTCAAGAATCATTGAATGCATTAACACTTAAAGACGATTTGTAATTTCAAGAAAGGAAACTAACGACATGAAACAAATCTCCGTTATTTTAATCGGTGCAGGCAACCGCGGCAGAACGTATTGCGGCAAAATGAACGATATGCCTGAAAAATATAAGATCGTTGCCATTGCGGAGCCGATGGATACCATCCGCCGCCGCTGTCAGAAAGAATACGGACTTCCCGATGAAATGTGCTTTACAGATTGGCGTGATATTCTTGCCCGCCCCAAAATGGCTGATCTTGCCGTAATTGCTACGGTAGATAACGATCATTACGGTCCCGCAATGAAAGCCATTGAACTCGGCTATCATCTTCTTCTTGAAAAACCCGTTGCACAAACTGTAGGAGAATGCACCGATATTGCAAATGCCGCACAAGAAAAGGGGGTTTGTGTTTTGGTTTGCCATGTTTTGCGTTACACTCCTTTTTATAAAACCGTAAAATCTATCGTACAAAGCGGTATGATCGGAAAAATCGTTGATATTGATTGTACGGAAGGCATCGGAGATATTCATTTCTCGCACAGCTACGTTCGCGGAAACTGGCATTCCGAAAAAGAATCTACCCCCATGCTTCTCGCAAAAAGCTGTCATGATCTGGATATCATTCAATGGCTTATGGATAAACCCTGTAAAAAAGTAACCTCTTTCGGCAAACTTACATACTTCTGTCCCGAAAATGCGCCCGAAGGCTCACCTGTCCGCTGTACGGACGGCACTTGTCCGATTGCCGATACCTGTCCCTATAACGCACATCGCATTTATATCGAAAATCCCGATGGCTTCTGGGGTAAATACATATTCAAACATGCCGTCGCCACACATCCGGATATGACGGATGACGAGCTTTGCGAAGCATTGAAAACATCCAACTACGGCCTTTGTGTTTTCCATGCCGGAAACGACGTATTGGATAATCAGATTGTCAACATGGAATTTGAAGGCGGTGTAACCGCAACGCTTTCCGTCAACGCTTTCAATGAAGGAGGACGTTATATCCGTATTTACGGTACGCAAGGCGAGCTCTATGCTTTTGCCTCTTCTCCGTCCATCCACGTTTATACATTCCGCGATAAAAAATCCCATGAAATTCCTCTGATGCAAACGGAAGAATCCATCACAGGTGGGCACGGAGGCGGTGATGACGGCATTGTTCGTGATCTCTATGATTATTTGTGCGGTACTTACACAGGTGCATCTGTTGCGGATATCCGTGTTTCCGTTGCCAATCATCTGATCGGTTTTGCCGCAGAAGAAGCGCGCCATTCCGACACCGTTGTTGATCTTGATGAATATTTCAGAAAAAATAATTATGAAAATCTTTCATCGCTGTAATTAGGGATGGTTTGAAAAATAGCGATATGACCAAAAGTGAGGAATTTTTTCGTAGAACAAGCTGATTTTTTGCAGAAATACCGGATGTATTTCAAAGAAAATAAACGCAGGTATGCGAAAAAATAACCGCTTATTGGGCGTGTTGTCATTTTTCAAACAAGCCCTAAGAAAAAACCGACCTTATTTCACCATTTTGTGTGATAAAGTCGGTTTAAAAATATGATCAATACATAAATTTGAATTGGAGGATAATATATGATGGATAATCGCATAGAAAAACAGTTCGCTTTTTCATTGGAAATAGATAAAGTCAAAAACATATTCCGCCAAACCCATTTATCGGGGAATGGCAGAAATGAAAACGATGCCGAACATTCCTGGCATATGGCAATCATGGCGTATCTTTTGAGAGAATATGCAAATGAAAAAGTCGATATTGCCAAGGTCATGCTTATGTGCTTAATTCATGATATCGTGGAAATCGATGCAGGAGACACCTACGCTTATGATACCGAAAACTTAAAAACACAAAAAGCCAGGGAGGATGCTGCCAAAGCAAGAATTTTCTCCATATTACCCGAAGAACAAGCTCTGGAATTTATTCAATTATTTGATGAATTTGAAGCGTATGAAACGCCCGAAGCTAAATTCGCACATGCGATGGATAATCTTCAACCATTGTTACTGAATAACAGTAATAACGGCGGAGATTGGAAAGAGCACAATGTTACTGCCCGACAAGTTTACGGAAGACAAATGAAAACAAAATTGGGATCCATTGCATTGTTTGAAGTAGCAGACAAAATTATTCAAGAAAATATAGAAAAAGGAAATTTGAAGAAATAAATCCGATGATTCATGATATAAGCAAAGCCGACCTTATTTTATCATCCCGATAAGATAAAGCCGGCTTAGTTTTTACTCATATACTTAACGTGAACAAACAACTTTTTGCGTAATTTCCTATAGATTAAGAAAAGCACCTGCATACGCAAGTGCTTTTTTGGTGGGAGCGGGTGGATTCGGACCACCGAAGTCACAGACAACAGATTTACAGTCTGCCCCCTTTGGCCACTCGGGAACGCTCCCATATTGGAGCTGGTGATCGGAGTCGAACCAACAACCTGCTGATTACAAATCAGCTGCTCTGCCATTGAGCCACACCAGCAACTTTTCATCCGCCACAATTGCTTTGCCCTTGCGACGGATATTAGTATATCACAAAGTTATTTATTTGTCAATACTTTTTTGAAAAAAATTAAAATTTTTTTCAAGTTTTTGCACGCACATACAAAATGATGTTTCCCGAAACAATTTCTTTATCATATTCATACGGAATCGTGCAATCTTCATCACGAAAGAACTCATATTCGTAATCTGCGGTATCAATACCGAGATAAACACCTGCGGGAATTTCAAAATGTCTTCCCTCTTGTTCTTTTCCGGCAAAGACAAAATCAACGGAAACGGATTTTGTCAAAGAAGAAACGGCATCAAATACACCTGCTTGTTTTTCACTCTTTTTTTCAAAAGAGCGCTTCGCCAGCAAGCAAGAAGAATCTTTTCCGATCACGGTATAATCAACGGAAGAAATAAAATTATTTTCTGTGATCACGTAACGGGTTTCAACGGTTTCCGTTCCGTCAATGCCGAAACTCTGAACCTTTGCCGTTTGCTGAGGCGTCAGCTTGGAATGATAATATGCAATCAGCTTTCCGTCTTGCTTTTCGGAGCTTTTCTGATTGAGAACTTCTCCGTCAAGCGGAAATTCTCCTTTCAAATAAGAAGAAATGAAGTCCGTATAGGTAGAGCTGAACAAAATCACGGCAGTAATACCCTGCTCCGTTTCCGTATAAACGGAACCTTCATATGCGTAAAGCGTATAATCTCCGATCACCTCACGGATATTATACATCGAATAAATATCCGTTGCATCCTCATAATAATATTCCGAGGAAAAAACGCTGTTGCCGTTTTTATCCAAATAAACATTCTTTTCCGTCAGGGATTTGATTTCATTATCCCAGACAAATAAATTTTCCACCTGATTGTCCAAGCGGATAGCCTGAATGGCAACCGATGTACCGTTTCCGCAGGAGAACGTACAGCAAAGCATGGCGGAAAGCAGTACCATAGCAATGATTTTTTTCATTTTTATTCTGATATCCTTTCTTCTCATTTCTTTCGTTAAAAAGAAAATCTGTCCCAAGGCGTAACTTCGCTGTCAGGCAAAGCGGCAAACGCCATTATTTTTTTCCGTATCGGATGGCGGAAAGAAAGTCTGTATGACCAGAGAGCCAATCCCATTCGGTCGCGCGCGCCGTATTTTCCGTCTCCCGCAAGGGGCATTTTGCGCGAGGAAAACTGCACGCGGATCTGATGGGTTCTGCCTGTGTACAAACGCACACGGACCAAAGAAAACTCTTTTTCCATATCCTTTCCGATCAAAGTATAGGCAAGTCTCGCTTCCTTGGCGTCCTTTGTACTTTTGGTAACAACAGATGTAAAATTTCGACGGGGATCGTGATAAAGATAATCCGAAAACTCGCCCTTTTCCTCTGTCGGTACACCGTGAATCACAGCCATATATTCTTTTTCAAAAGTGTCCGTACCCACCATACCCGAAAGTTTTCCTGCCGCAGGTTTGGTCAAAGCAAAGACCATAACGCCTCCCACGGCGCGGTCCAGACGGTGAATGGGAAAAACCTCCCTGCCGAGCTGTTCCGCCAGAAGAGAAATCATGGAATCTTCTCCCGTACGGTCGGGTTGAGATAAAAGACCCGATGGTTTGACAGCAACGGCAAGGGTTTCATCCTTGTATAGAATCCGAATCGTATTTTTCATTTGACATCAATCACAAATGCATCGTCCGCAACGTCAATGAAAATTTCGGAAACCGTTTTCTGATAACCCGAAATAATCTTTTCTGCAGCAATATCTTCAATTTCACGGCTGATATAACGGCGCATATTTCTTGCTCCGTATTTCGGAGAAAACGATTTTTCCGCAATAAAATAGGGAACGGAATCGGTATAGCGCAAAATAATACCTTTATCCCAAAGTGCGCGGGAAAGATCGCCGAGCATAATCTTCGCAATATTTTCGAAATCGGCAATTTCCAGACTGCGGAACGTAATAATCTCATCCACGCGGTTGATAAATTCGGGACGCAAAAATTCGAGCAACGCTTTTTCCGTACGGTTTTCCGCAATCACGGCAGAACTGTTTCCGAAGCCTGCAGTGTTGGTCATTCCCGTAGAACCGGCATTGGTGGTCATAACGATCACGCAGTTATCGAATTTCACTTCCTTGCCGTGCGTATCGGTAATTCTGCCGTCATCTAAAATCTGCAAAAGCACGTTAAGCACATCGGGGTGTGCTTTTTCAATTTCATCGAAAAGAACAACGGAATACGGATGGCGGCGGATTTTTTCGGTAAGCTGTCCCGCATCGTCATAACCAACGTATCCGGGAGGAGAACCAATCATTCTCGAAACGGAATGTTTTTCCATAAACTCCGACATATCCAGACGGATCAGCGCATCGGGCGTATTGAAAAGGTCTTCCGCAAGCACCTTGACAAGCTCGGTTTTACCGACACCCGTCGGTCCTGCGAAAATAAAAGAAGCAGGCTTTCTTTTATAAGAGATTCCCGCACGGTTTCTTTTGATTGCGCGGCAAACGGCAGAAACGGCTTTATCCTGTCCCACAATTCTGCTCTTCAAGCGGGATTCCAAGCCTGCCAGACGTTCAAATTCATTCGCCGTAACGGAACCGGAGGGAATTCCCGTCCAGATTTCAATCACGCGCGCAAGGTCTTCAACGGTAAGATCGATGGTTTCCAATTGCGCTTTCAAGCGTTGGTATTCCTGTTCATTTTTCATCTGATTTGCCTTAACGGAAGCGACCAATTCATAATGTCTGTTTCGATCTTCATCCGATTCGGCGCTCGGATCCTGTGTTTCCAAGCGTTCCGCTTCGCTTGCAAGGCGTTTCAATTCATCCTCTACATAGAAAACACGATCCAGAACGGGAGAATGGATGGCAACGTATGCGGCAGCTTCATCCAAAAGATCAATGGCTTTATCAGGCAGGAAACGATCCGTAATATAACGCTCAGAAAGTTCCACTGCGCGGCTGATAATCTCATCGGAAATGTGGATCATATGATATTTTTCATAGTATTTTTTGATACCGCCCAAAATTTTCTTGGTCTCTTCAATGGAAGGTTCATCCACTATAATCGGCTGGAAACGGCGTTCCAATGCGGAATCCTTTTCAATATATTTGCGATATTCGTTGAGAGTAGTCGCACCGATCACCTGAATTTCGCCTCTGGAAAGCGCAGGCTTCAGAATATTTGCCGCATTCATGCTGCCTTCGGAATCTCCGACACCGACAATGCTGTGCACCTCATCGATGACCAGAATGATATTGCCAAGCGCTTTGACCTCATCCACCAAGCCCTTCATACGGCTTTCAAACTGTCCTCTGAACTGTGTTCCGGCAACGAGAGCCGTCAGGTCAACCAGATGTACTTCTTTTCCTTTAAGTTTATACGGAACTTCGTCATTGACAATCTTTTGCGCAAGCGCTTCGGCAATCGCAGTCTTACCGACACCGGGTTCACCGATCAAACAAGGATTATTTTTCTGTCTGCGCGCCAGAATCTGCATAAGTCTTGCCGTTTCTCTTTCTCTTCCGATCACGGCATCCAATTTGCCTTCCTTTGCGGCTTTTGTCAAATCACGGCAATACATACCGAGGAATTTTTTTCTTTTGTCATCCTTTTTCTTGGATTTTTCTTCTTTTTTATCGAGCCCGCGGTTGGTTCTACCGGAAATTTCTTCGTCTTTATTTTCGTTTTTATCGGATTTTGCAAATCCGTTTGCGAAAGGGAAATTGTTGAAAAGTTTAGCGAAATCCAAGGAAGGCGTTCTGCTTTCTCCGGGTTCGTTTTCGCTCGCCTCGTCTTCCTCCGAATCGTCTTCACCGTCCTCGTCTCCCATTACCATGAGCGATTGCAGATCGTTTTCCATCGCTTCAAAATCTTCATCGGTAATGCCCATACCGGAAAGAACGGTATCCACCTGCGGAATTCCCAATTCCTTTGCGCATTTCAGGCACAAACCTTCGTTTTTCGTTTCATTATTTTCAATTTTTGTAATAAACAAAACCGCCATACGCTTATGGCATCTTGAACACATTTGCATTTTCACAAGTTAAATCCTTTCATGAATAAAAATATATCATTATATCGTCCGCTGTGCGGACATCTTAACATTCTGTTCTGTCAAGGAATATTTCTGTGCCATATTCCCCGTCAAAAGGAGGCTTCCGCCTCCTTTATATATCCGTATCTTATGAAATCAAATTGATCAGCCAGAATAGATATGTGATGGGATTGATTTTGGTGCAAAGATTGATGATATAGGAATCCGCAATCTCCATAATAAAAATATTCGGTTCAAAATAATTGAGGAGCGGAAGCACAAATTTCACAAAAATATTGGAAACCGCCCATGTCCAGATAAAACCGTTCAGCAATCCGGCAACCGCACCGAGAACGCCGTTTGCCTGCTTCACTACGGGAATTTTCTTAATCAAGAAATCAAGAGCAAAGAAAATCAGTTTGATCAGAATCAAAGTGATGATAAAAACAACGGCAAAGGAGATCAGCGTTGCCAAAATTTCCGCAAGACAGTTTCCGAGAACGGCTTTTGTT
>JAFQEK010000047.1 GCA_017399025.1 Clostridia bacterium | reverse complement strand
GGTTCAATAGCAACCTTGATAACAGGTTCCGGGAATTCCATGGATTCGAGGATGATAGGATGTTTTTCGTCGCAGAGAGTATCACCGGTGGTGGTTCCCTTTGTACCTACGACAGCAGCGATATCACCGGCATATACGCGGTCAATATCTTTTCTTTCGTTTGCGTGTATCTGAAGGATACGGCCGAAACGTTCCTTAACGCCTTTCTTCTTAGGGTTGAAAGCGGTTTCGCCTGCTGCAATAGAACCGGAGTAAACACGGAAGAAGCAGAGCTTACCAACGTAGGGGTCGGTCATGATCTTGAATGCGAGAGCTGCGAAAGGTTCATCATCGGAAGAAGGTCTTACTTCTTCTTCTTCTGTTTCGGGATTGATACCCGTGATGTCAGGGACATCTGTAGGAGCAGGCATGAAGTCGATGACAGCATCAAGGAGCTTCTGAACGCCTTTATTTTTATAGGAAGTACCGCAAACTACGGGGATGATATCGTTTGCGATGGTTGCTTTTCTGAGACCTGCTTTGAGTTCTTCGGTGGTAAGTTCGCCTTCTTCAAGGTATTTTTCCATCAATTCTTCATCGCTGCCTGCGACAGCTTCCATCAATTCTTCACGATATTTTTCAGCATCATCCATCATATCTGCGGGGATGGGTTCAATGCGAACGTCTTTACCGAGGTCGTCATAGTAAACATCGGCCTCCATATTGATGAGGTCAACAATGCCGCGGAAAGTATCTTCCTTACCAATAGGAAGCTGAATCGGAATCGCATTCGCTTTCAAACGTTCTTTCATCATGTTTACAACACGATAGAAATCCGCGCCGGTAATGTCCATCTTATTGACGTAAGCCATTCTCGGAACGCGATACTTATCAGCCTGACGCCATACGGTTTCAGACTGGGGTTCTACACCGCCCTTTGCGCAAAGAACGGTAACAGCACCGTCAAGTACACGGAGCGAACGTTCTACTTCAACTGTAAAGTCAACGTGTCCGGGAGTATCGATGATATTGATACGATTGCCCTTCCAGAAGCAAGTTGTAGCAGCGGAAGTAATGGTAATACCTCTTTCCTGTTCCTGTTCCATCCAGTCCATCGTAGCGGAACCGTCGTGGGTTTCACCGATTTTGTGGGTTTTACCGGTATAGAAAAGAATTCTTTCCGTTGTTGTTGTCTTACCTGCATCGATATGTGCCATGATACCAATATTTCTTGTATTTTCAAGTGAATATTCTCTAGCCATATTTCTGCTCCTTTATTTTTATCAATGAATGTGTTGATAATGCCGACAGGCGGATTATCAATATCTGAAGTGTGCAAAAGCTCTGTTTGCTTCTGCCATCTTGTGTGTTTCTTCTTTTTTCTTTACAGCCGCACCGGTGTTAGCGATTGCATCGAGAACTTCGGCAGCAAGTCTGTCAGACATGGTCTTTTCGCCGCGTTTTCTCGAATAAAGAACGAGCCAACGGAGACCGAGAGTCTGTCTTCTCTCAGGGCGAACCTCCATCGGAACCTGGTAAGTAGATCCGCCGATACGGCGAGCTTTTACTTCAAGGACCGGCATAATGTTTTCAAGAGCATTCTGGAATGCTTCAAGTGCGGGCTTGCCCGACTTTTCTTCTACGGTTGCGAATGCATCGTAAACGATCTTCTGTGCAACACCTTTTTTGCCGTCGAGCATTACGTTATTGATAAGCTTTGTTACGAGCTTGGAATTGTAAAGCGGATCCGGCAATACATCTCTCTTGGAAATTTGACCTCTTCTTGGCACTGTTATTCCCTCCTTCATAATATTTTAATGATATCATTGGTACTCGAAAGTTTCCTTCCGACCGTGCGATTGTCCCATTTCAATGATGTATATGCCATATCTCGGAGGATATAAACAAAATATTTAATCATAAAACAGAAATCACATGCGATCAGAGTGCAAGGCTTGGATAATTAAATTATTTAGCCTTCTTTTTACCGCGTTTTGCGCCGTATTTGGAACGGCTCTGCTTACGGTTAGCAACGCCCTGTGTATCAAGTGTACCACGGATGATGTGATAACGTACACCAGGGAGGTCACGTACTCTACCTCCTCGGATAAGCACTACAGAGTGCTCCTGAAGGTTGTGGCCGATACCGGGAATGTAGCAAATTGCTTCAAAACCGTTGGTAAGTTTAACTTTTGCAACTTTACGAAGAGCAGAGTTCGGCTTCTTCGGTGTGGTTGTATAAACCTTTGTGCAAACGCCTCTTTTCTGAGGTGCGCTGAGATCAGTAGGAGTTTTTTCAAGAGAGTTGAAGCCTTTTTGAAGAGCAGGCGCCTTAGACTTGAAAACTTTCTGATCACGACCGTTACGAACAAGCTGGTTGAATGTTGGCATGTCTTGTTGAACCTCCTTATTTCAGAATAAATATTATTGTTTATATATACCACCAAGCGCGGGACACAGGTCCTTTCTCGGTTGTACGCATGAATTAAGAAAAGCATTTTGAATCTAAAATTCATTCAAATTATGCTTTGTTTTTCTTTCTGTATAAGCACAGCATTTTCGCATACACAGCTACAATTATAATACCACCCTTTTTGCTTCTTGTCAACTGTATTTTATAAAAAAATAGGAATTTTTTCAGATTTTTTTCAAAAAACGACAGAAACATTGCATTTATAGAGACAATCCTTTATTTTGATCTTCAAAAAAGCCTTTTCCTTCTTAAAAGGAAAAACGGAGCAGCCGAAACTGCTCCGTAAAACTCAAATTTATTGGTTTGCAACCGCACCGACGATATCTTCATCATCAAGGATATCGGAAGAATTCTTTTCAACTTCGATATCACGGTAGATCTGAAGTCCCGTACCTGCGGGGATAAGTTTACCGATGATAACGTTTTCTTTCAAGCCGATCAGATGGTCAACCTTACCCTTGATAGCAGCTTCCGTAAGAACACGGGTGGTTTCCTGGAAGGAAGCTGCGGACAGGAAGGATTCTGTCTGCAATGCCGCTTTGGTAATACCGAGAAGGATCGGGGTTGCCTTTGCGGGACGAAGTCCGATTTCGCCGTTTTCAATACGGGAATTGATTTCCGCATTGGCTGCTTCAAATTCGGAGACGTCAACAACGGTACCGAAGAGAAGTTCGGTGTCGCCGCCTTCGTCGATACGAACCTTACGTGTCATCTGTCTTGCGATAACTTCAATATGCTTATCGTTGATTTCAATATCCTGAATACGGTATACACGCTGAACTTCGCGGATGATATATTCGTAGGTTTCCGTCAAGCCCTTGATCTTTGTGATATCCATCGGAGCCAGACCGCCTTCGGTGATGACATCGCCGCGGGTGACATAGCTTCCGGATTCAACGAGAATCTTCACGCCGTAAGGAATGGGATAAATAAAGTCAACGCCAGTTTCCGCTGTATTGCGGATAATAAAGTTTCTTGCACGTTTTGCATCCTGAATATCAACAACACCGGAATATTCGGAAATGATCGCTGTTTTCTTAGGACGGCGTGCTTCGAAAATTTCTTCAACACGGGGAAGACCCTGTGTGATATCGGCACCTGCGATACCACCGGTGTGGAACGTTCTCATCGTAAGCTGTGTACCGGGTTCACCGATCGACTGCGCCGCGATGATACCGACCGCTTCACCTACGCTGACTTTCTTACTTGTTGCAAGGTCAGCACCGTAGCAGTGCGCGCAAACGCCGTGTTTGCATTTACATTTGAGAATAGAACGTACATGAACACGTTCAATACCTGCGGCAACAATGGCTTCCGTCTGAGCAAGATCGAGCATATCGCCATCGTGAGCAAGAATATTGCCGTCTTTGTCCACAACATCGCCGATAACGAATCTGCCCGGGAGTCTGTCTGCCAACGGTTCGATGACCTCGTTTCCGTCCTTGACATCGCTGACCCAGATACCCTCTCTCGATCCGCAGTCTTCTTCTCTAACGATAACATCCTGAGAAACGTCAACCAGACGTCTGGTCAAATAACCGGAGTCGGCTGTTTTCAGAGCGGTATCGGACAGAGATTTACGGGAACCGCGGGCACCGACGAAGTATTCCAATACGGAAAGACCTTCGCGGAAGCAGGATTTGATCGGGATTTCCATCGTACGGCCGTTGGTCGCGAACATAAGACCACGCATACCTGCGAGCTGTCTCATCTGCGCCATGGAACCACGGGCACCGGAGTCACTCATCATATTGATGGAGTTATAACGGTCCATACAGTTTTTCAAAGCCTCGATAACATCGTTCGTTGCATTTTCCCATACACGGATAACGCAGTTATAGCGTTCATCCTCGGAGAGCAAACCTCTGCGGAAGCTGCGTGTGATTCTTTCAACATCTTTTTCCGCCTGAGCAATGATTACTTTTTTCAGATCCGGAACCGTCATATCGAGAACGGAAATGGAAATCGCAGCGAGAGTAGAGTATTTGTAACCGTTTTCCTTGATGGCGTCAAGCACCTGCGCGGTAACGGTCGGACCGTGTTTTTTGATGGTACGGTCAATGATCTGACCGAGCTGTTTCTTTTTGGTTGTGAAGTCAATTTCGAGCTTCAGAAGATTTTCGGGTTTGGATCTGTCCACAAAACCGAGATCCTGAGGGATCGGCGCATTGAAGATCAGACGACCAAGTGTGGCATCGATGATACCGGAATGAACGACACCGTCAATTTCCTTGGTTACGCGAACCTTGATGGGCGCGTGCAAGCCAAGCAAACCGTTGGCATGTGCCATCATAGCTTCATCGAAGTTGCGGAAATATGCGCCTTCGCCGAGCTCGCCCGCGCGGTCAATGGTCAAATAATAGGAACCGAGAACCATGTCCTGAGAAGGAACGGTTACGGCTTTACCGTCCACAGGCTTCAGGAAGTTGTTTGCGGAAAGCATAAGGAATCTTGCTTCCGCCTGTGCTTCGTTTGAAAGCGGAACGTGAACAGGCATCTGGTCGCCGTCGAAGTCGGCGTTGAACGCAGTACATACGAGAGGATGGAGTTTGATTGCTCTGCCCTCTACGAGCACAGGTTCAAATGCCTGAATGGAAAGACGGTGAAGTGTAGGCGCACGGTTCAGAAGAACGGGGTGGTCCTTGATTACGTTTTCAAGTGCATCCCATACTTCTGCGCTCGCTTTGTCTACCTTTTTCTTTGCATCCCTGATATTGGAAGCGTTCTGTGTTTCCACAAGGCGTTTCATGACGAAAGGCTTGAAAAGTTCAAGTGCCATTTCCTTGGGCAGACCGCACTGGTAAATTTTCAAAGTAGGACCGACAACGATAACGGAACGTCCGGAATAGTCAACACGTTTACCGAGAAGGTTCTGACGGAAACGTCCCTGCTTACCGCGAAGTCCTTCGGAAAGAGATTTCAAAGGACGGTTGGAGGAACCTGTAACGGGTTTTCCGTGTCTGCCGTTGTCGATCAGAGCGTCAACCGCTTCCTGAAGCATTCTGTTTTCGTTTTTGATGATGATGTCGGGAGCATAAAGCTCAAGAAGTTTTTTCAGTCTGTTATTTCTGTTGATAACACGGCGGTAAAGGTCATTGAGGTCGGAGGTTGCGAATCTGCCGCCGTCAAGCTGTACCATCGCGCGAAGGTCCGGAGGGATGACGGGAAGAACATCCAGAACCATCCATTCGGGTTTATTGTTCGATTTGCGGAAAGCTTCCACAACTTCGAGTCTTTTGATAATACGGAGTTTTTTCTGACCGCTTGCGGTGCTCAGCTCCGTTTTCAGCTGTGTAGAAAGCTGTTCAAGGTCAATTTCCTGCAAAAGTTCCTTGATTGCTTCCGCGCCCATGCCGACACGGAAATCATTTTCGTATTTTTCATACATCTGATGATATTCCGTTTCGGTCAGCATTTGTTTTTTCTCAAGAGGCGTATTACCTTGATCCAATACGATGTACTGACCAAAGTAAATAACCTTTTCCAGAAGTCTGGGAGAGATGTCAAGCAAAAGACCCATTCTGGAAGGTGTTGCCTTGAAATACCAGATATGCGATACGGGAGCAGCAAGTTCAATGTGCCCCATACGTTCGCGGCGAACCTTTTTTGTGGTTACCTGAACGCCGCATCGATCGCAGACCTTATCTTTATAACGCACTCTTTTATATTTACCGCACGCACATTCCCAGTCCTTGGTCGGTCCAAAGATTTTTTCGCAGAACAAACCGTCGCGTTCGGGGCGGAGTGTACGGTAGTTGATGGTCTCGGGCTTGGTAACCTCACCGTAAGACCAGCTTCTTATCATTTCGGGAGATGCGAGGCCAATCTTGATTGAATCAAAAACATTTTTACCCATCTTATCTCTCCTCCAAATTATTCTTCGTCGTAATTATCGTCTTCTTCGTATTCGTCGTAATCGAATTCGTCATCTTCATTCGCAAAGGATTCGTTGATCTCATCCTCATCGACCATAGAGAAGTTATCCTCATCGCCTTCTTCAAGAACGGTAGGACCAACATCTTCTTCACTGACAGCACGATCATCATCGGTTACATAACCGCGGTTATCTTCAAACAAATCGTCACCGATCTGAGAAAGTTCGATTTCTTCACCCGCATCATCAAGAACGCGGATATCAAGACCGAGGGACTGCAATTCCTTGACAAGCACGCGGAAGGATTCGGGAACACCCGGAGTCGGGATATTCTGACCTTTTACGATTGCTTCGTAGGTCTTGACACGGCCGGTTACGTCGTCGGACTTAACCGTCAGGATTTCCTGAAGTGTATAAGCCGCACCGTAAGCTTCAAGTGCCCAAACTTCCATTTCACCGAAACGCTGACCACCGAACTGCGCTTTACCGCCGAGAGGCTGCTGTGTAACGAGAGAGTAAGGACCAACGCTTCGAGCGTGAATCTTATCGTCAACGAGGTGATGGAGCTTCAGATAATACATGATACCAACGGTTACAGGGTTATCGAAAGGTTCGCCCGTACGGCCGTCGTAGAGAATACGCTTACCGTCAACGGTTTTGAGTTTCTTCTCTTCGATCATCTGCGCAACCCATGCCTTGTTGCTGAGCTTATCGTCACCGAGAAGCTCGTAGCGTTTTGCGCCGGTTTCTTCATCAACGATTTCTTCATAGAATTTTTTACCGGTCAATGCTTCTCCGCGGAGCACAGGTCTGTAAAGTCCCGCTTCGGTGAGCATTTCCGTAATATCACTTTCTTTTGCGCCGTCGAACGCGGGGGTCATAACCTTGTAACCGAGTTCTCTTGCGGCAATACCGAGGTGAACCTCAAGCACCTGACCAATATTCATACGGGAAGGTACACCCAGAGGGTTCAGGACGATATCGAGAGGCGTACCGTCTTCCAGGAAAGGCATATCTTCGGGAGGAAGAATTCTGGAAACGACACCCTTATTACCGTGGCGTCCCGCCATCTTGTCGCCGACGGAGATCTTACGCTTTTGTGCGATATAAACTCTGACGGACTGGTTGACACCGGTAGGAAGCTCATCGGAATTTTCACGGGAGAATACGCGGACGTCAACGACGATACCGGATTCACCGTGAGGCAAACGCATGGAGGTATCTCTGACCTCTCTTGCTTTTTCGCCGAAGATCGCACGGAGCAATCTTTCTTCTGCTGTCAGTTCGGTTTCACCCTTGGGCGTTACCTTACCGACAAGGATATCGCCCGCATGAACTTCCGTACCGTTGCGGATGATACCTCTTTCATCGAGATCCTTGAGCGCATCTTCGCCGCAGTTCGGAATTTCTCTTGTGATTTCTTCCGGTCCGAGCTTGGTGTCTCTGGATTCCAATGTATATTCTTCAATATGGATAGATGTATAAACGTCATTGCGAACGAGGTTCTCATTCAGAAGAACGGCGTCCTCGTAGTTGTAACCTTCCCAGGTCATAAAGCCGATCAGAGCGTTTTTACCGAGAGCGATTTCGCCGTTGCTGGTTGCGGGACCGTCAGCAAGAACGTCTCCTTTTTCCACACGGTCGCCGACATTGACAATCGGACGCTGGTTGATACAGTTACCCTGGTTGGATCTGCGGAATTTCAGAAGATCGTAAGGACGGTTCATACCGCTATCTTCCGTTACGATGATTCTGTCCGCGGAAACGGATTTGACAAAACCGGATTCTTTTGCGAGAACGCAAACACCTGAGTCAATAGCTGCTTTGTATTCCATACCCGTACCGACAATCGGGGAATCTGTTACGAGAAGCGGCACAGCCTGCTTCTGCATGTTGGAGCCCATGAGTGCACGGGAGTTATCGTCGTTTTCAAGGAACGGAATGAAGCCTGTCGCAACGGAGATAACCATTTTGGGAGATACGTCAATGTAATCGATTTTAGAAACTTCAACCTCGATGATTTCGGCACGGTCGCGGGCAAGCACGCGCTTGTTCAGGAAACGTCCGTTTTCATCCAAAGGTTCGTTTGCCTGCGCAACGATGAAATTGTCTTCCATGTCGGCAGTCATGTATTCAACGATATCGGTAACTCTGCCGGTTGCTTTATCCACCTTGCGGTAAGGCGCTTCGATAAAGCCGTAATCGTTGATCTTTGCATAAGTTGCAAGGTAAGAAATCAGACCGATGTTCGGACCTTCAGGCGTTTCGATCGGGCAGATACGTCCGTAGTGTGTATAGTGAACGTCTCGGACTTCGAAAGAAGCTCTGTCTCTGGAAAGACCGCCGGGACCGAGCGCAGAAAGACGGCGCTTATGGGTCAATTCTGCCAGAGGGTTATTCTGGTCCATGAACTGGGAAAGCGGAGAAGAACCGAAGAATTCACGGATCGCCGCAACGATCGGACGGATGTTGATCAAACCCTGAGGAGTCAGGTTATTGACATCCTGAATGGTCATTCTTTCCTTAATGATCTTATCCATTCTGGAAAAACCGATACGGAGCTGGTTCTGAAGCAGTTCGCCGACAGCACGTACACGGCGGTTGCCGAGATGGTCGATGTCATCGGGCGTACCGATTCCGTGAGAAAGACAGATCAGATAGTTGATGGATGCATAAATATCATCTTTGGTAATATGTTTGGGAGAGAGTTCTGCCACTCTTTCCTTTGCGATTCTCTTGACTTCGTCAAAATCACCGCCGACTTCTTCCAAAATTTCAAGGAAGAGGCTGAGTTTTACTTTTTCATTGATGCCGACCTCGCGCAGATCGCAGCCGAGAAGCTGAGCGGGATCGACCATGCCGTTGCCGAACACTTTGATTTCCTTGTCATCAGCAATATAAACGTAAGCTTCGTTTACACCCGCGTTTTCAATCTGCATCGCTTCGTCAAAGTTCAGAACTTTATCTGCATCGAAGAGAATTTCGCCTGTCAGGGGACTGACAACGGGACGGGAAAGCTTTTTACCGGAAAGTCTTCTGCCGAGCGCAACCTTCTTGTCGAATTTATATCTGCCGACGGTGCCAAGGTCGTAACGCTTGGGATCGAAGAAAAGGTTATTCAAAAGAATCTGCGCAGATTCGACGAGCGGAGGTTCGCCGGGACGCAATTTCTTGTAAATTTCTTTGAGAGATTCTTCGTAAGCTGTGGTGCCGTTTTTCTCGGCTTCCGCCTGCATACCGTCTTTATCGAGCGTTGTCAGAATTTTGACATCGTCGCCGAAGAGCGCACGCACATCGGTGGATGTGGAAACGGACTGTTCCAGCGCGCGGATCAGAACGGTTACGGGAATTTTTCTGTTTTTATCGATACGAACGTAGAAAACGTCGTTCATATCGGTTTCATATTCGAGCCATGCGCCGCGGTAAGGAATAATCTGTGCAGTTTGCGTGCTCTTACCAGATTTATCCATGGTGGAGGTATAGTACATACCGGGAGAACGAACAAGCTGAGAAACGGCGACACGTTCTGCGCCGTTAATAACGAAAGTGCCCGTTTCGGTCATCAGCGGGAAATCGCCCATGAAAATTTCCTGCTGTTTTACGCTCTGCGTTGTTTTGTTTGTCAAACGAACGGTTACGCGCAAGGGAGCCGCATAGTTTACGTCGCGTGCCTTGCATTCTTCAACAGGGTATTTCGGAGTCGAATCGATGGAATAATCAACGAATTCGATAACAAAGTTTCCGGAATAGTCAACGATTGGGGAAACATCCTGCAACACTTCAGTGATTCCCTTATCAAGAAGCCATTGGTACGATTTTTTCTGAACCTCAAGAAGATCAGGCATTTGAAGAATTTCGTCGATCTTGGAAAAGCTCATTCGTACGTTTTTACCAAGCTGCTGGGGTTTGATCCTCATAAAATCACTCCAATTCTAATTTTAAGCTTGCCTTTACTTTGGTGAAATTTGTATTTTTCCACAGCCTGCAATGCCGCGGTAAAAGGAATGATATCTGCCTTAACGGCTCCGATTTTCCTCATTCTTTTCAAAAAAGCCCACGATAATGCAAGCAATTGTAATGCAATTTATAATTATATCACTGAGTGCGCAATATGTCAAGAACTTTTCACGATTTTTTTCAAATAATCTTGACATTTCATCAAAATGCTAATATAATGAATTTGAGTATATGTATTTTTAAGCGTATTTTCGTTTTCTGACTGCCTGAAAGCGGAGAAGAAACGCTTCACATGATCAGGCGGGATCTCCCGCATCGCATAAAATATAATAAAAATAAAAAGGAAGAAAAGCATTATGGAATGGACATCACTCAATGACCTGCGTGAAAAGTTTCTGAAATTTTTCGAATCCAAGGGACATCTCAGCAGAGGAAGCTACCCTCTCGTACCCGAAAGCGACAAATCGCTTCTTCTGATCGTTGCGGGCATGGCACCGCTGAAAAAATATTTCACAGGCGAAGCGGAACCGCCCCGTCACCGTATGGCAACCTGTCAGAAATGTATCCGCACCAACGATATCGAGCACGTTGGCTATACCGCCCGTCACGGTACATTCTTTGAAATGCTCGGTAACTTCTCCTTCGGAGATTATTTTAAGGAAGAAGCTCTCGTCTGGGCATGGGAATTTCTGACCGAAACACTCGCAATCCCTGCAGATCTGCTCTGGCCCTCCGTTTACGAACAGGACGAAGAAGCATACGCAATCTGGCGCGATAAGATTGGCGTAAGAGAAGATCACATCGTCCGTCTCGGCAAAGCGGACAACTTCTGGGAACACGGCTCCGGTCCTTGCGGCCCCTGCTCCGAAATTTATTTTGACCGTGGCGAAAAATACGGCTGCGGAAGTCCCGACTGCCGTCCCGGCTGTGACTGCGACCGTTACATGGAAATCTGGAACAACGTATTCTCCCAGTTCAATAACGACGGTGCCGGCAATTACACCGAGCTCGCAAACAAAAATATCGATACCGGTATGGGTTTGGAACGTCTGGCTTGCGTTATGCAGGGTGTTGACAATATGTTTGAGGTCGATACCATCCAGAACATCATCAAAGCCATCAGCGAAAAAGCAGGCGTTGCTTACAAGACAAATGAAAAAGCCGACATCTCTCTGCGTATCATCGCAGACCATTCCCGTGCGTCCGCTTTCCTGATTGCGGACGGTGTCATGCCCTCTAACGAAGGACGCGGCTACGTTCTGCGCCGTCTGATGAGACGCGCTTGCCGTCACGGAAGGATTCTCGGCATTAAGGGTGTTTTCCTCTGCGATATTATGGCAGTGGTTGCCCGTGAAAATAAAACAGCGTACCCCGAACTGACCGAAAAACTCGATTACGTCCAGAAGATCGTCCGTATGGAAGAAGAACGCTTCAACGCAACCGTTGAATCCGGCATGAATCTTCTTGACAGATTGATGGCAGAAGCCAAAGCCGAAGGCAAAACCGAACTTGCAGGCGCAGATGTTTTCAAGCTTTCCGACACTTACGGTTTCCCGCTTGATCTCACCCGTGAAATTGCCGAAGAAAACGGACTCGGCGTTGATGAAAAGGGCTTTGAGGAAAACCTGCTTGCTCAAAAACAGCGCGCGCGCGCCGCAAGAGGCAATATCAGCGGTTGGGATGACAGCATGAAATCCCTCGTTGATACATCCTCCATCACTGAATTTACAGGATACTACGAAACCGTTTCGGAAAGTAAGATCATCGCCATCATCGATGGAGAAACCGACAGTCTCACTGAAATCACCGGTGAAACTGCAGTTATCGTTACAAACAGAACTCCCTTCTACGGCGAAGGCGGCGGTCAGGTCGGCGATATCGGTATCATCGAATCCGAAAACGGAAAAGCCATCGTTACCGATACCAAGAAAAACGACGGCGTTTATATGCACATCTGTAAGATGGAATCCGGTTCCTTCTCCGTTGGCGACACCGTAACTCTCCGCGTTGACGGTGCAAGACGCGCAGCAATTGCTAGAAATCACTCCTCCGTACACCTTTTGGATGCCGCATTGCGTGAGGTGCTCGGTACGCACATCCGTCAGGCAGGCTCTTACGTGGATAATAACGAAGCACGCTTTGACTTTACGCACTTTTCTGCCGTAACCCCCGAAGAACTGGCAAAGGTCGAGCTTCTCGTTAATGAAAAAATTCTGGAAGGCATTGACGTTTCCACGTTTGAAACCGATATCGAATCCGCCAAAGCTTCCGGCGCAATCGCGCTCTTCGGCGAAAAATACGGAAAGACCGTCCGTGTCGTAAAAATGGGCGAATTTTCCGCAGAGCTTTGCGGAGGTACCCATGTAGACAACACCGCAAAGATCGGTATGTTCAAAATCACATCTGAAGCTTCCGTTGCCGCAGGCACAAGAAGAATTACAGCCGTTACGGGTCTTGGCGCATATGCTTATATGAACCGCAACGAAGCACTGATCGCTTCCGCTATGAAAGCGCTCAAGGCAGGTACCGCAAACGATATTATCGGCAAGATCAATACGCTTTCCGATGATCTCAAAGCAACCAAGAAGGAATTGGAATCCGCTTCCGCAAAGCTTGCTTCCGCAAAAGCAGAAGCCATGATCTCCTCTGCCGTTTCCGTCGGAGAAATCCGCGTTGCTTCTATGAAGACCGAGCTTCCCGTTGCCGCAGTCCGCACGCTTGGCGATGACATCAAGAGCAAATATGCAGATATGGTTGCCGTTGTTTCTTCTCTGGTTGACGGCAAACTCACGCTCGTTTGCGTATGCGGTAAGGAAGCGCTTGCCAAAGGAATCAAAGCGCCTCTCGTTCTGAAAGAACTTTCCTCCATTGTAGGCGGTGGCGGCGGCGGCCGTCCCGACAGCGCAACCGCCGGCGCAAAGAAGCCCGAAAAGCTGGACGAGGCATTGAAGGCTCTTCCCTGCGTCATTGAAAAGCTGACAAAATAAATATACTGAAACAAAGCCAAAGACCGTTGCGTGAACCCTGTTCG
Source organism: Clostridia bacterium (assembly GCA_017399025.1). Lineage (GTDB taxonomy): Bacteria > Bacillota > Clostridia > Oscillospirales > CAG-272 > QALR01. The sequence goes on along the minus strand of JAFQEK010000047.1, from coordinate 18,825 downwards.
TCGGCGGTCTTTGATGATTCCAACAAAGAAAGGATCACTGATTATGGAAAATTGCATTTTTTGTAAAATTGCCGCAGGCATTATTCCCTCTTCCAAGGTTTACGAGGATGAAAAAATTCTCGCTTTCAGAGATATCAATCCCCAAGCACCCGTTCACGTCCTCGTCATTCCAAAAAAACACATTGCTTCCGTTGATAAAATCACCGCAGAAAACAGCTCCTTGATTGCCTATATTTTTGAAAATATTCCCAATGTCGCAAAGATTGCAGGCATTACAAACGGTTACCGTGTCATCTCCAATTGCGGTCCTGATGCCTGCCAGACTGTCCCCCATCTCCATTTTCATATTCTCGGCGGCGCGCCTCTTGCGGAAAAAATGGCATAAATCTCTTTGAAAGAGGGCTTCTTATGACACAAACCACGGAAACCGTTTTCCGGAAATATCAAATCCGAAAAACGAAAAAACAAAAATCAGCATTCATCGATTACGTAAAAACGGTTGCCGATGAAAACGGATATTCCCATGAAATTCAAAAAGGACTGTTCGGCGCGCGTAATATCGTTGTCGGTTCTCCCGAAAAAGCCAAGGTCATCTATACCGCGCATTACGATACCTGTGCCGTGCTTCCCTTCCCGAATTTCATTACGCCAAAAAACATTTTTCTCTACCTGCTCTACCAGTTCGGGATTCTGATCCCTGTCTTTCTTCTCTCGGCCATGGCCTCATTCTTTGTCTCGCTTGCGCTGATGCTTTTATTCTCAGATTCCTCGCTTTCCTATATCGACGGACTTCTGTGCTTTGAATTTCTGCTGATCGGATTCTGCTTCTTTATCATTGCCGGTCCTGCCAATCGGCATACCGCAAACGATAACACCTCCGGCGTAACGACACTTCTGGATCTTATGACCTCCATGCCGGAAGAGCTCCGGGGAGAAGCGGCGTTTGTTTTTTTCGATCTGGAGGAAATGGGGCTGTTCGGCTCCATGAGCTTTGCAAGCAAATATAAACGCGCCGTCAAGAGTAAACCGCTTCTCAATTTCGACTGCGTTTCCGACGGAGATCACATTTTATTCGCCGTCAGAAAGAGCGCTTCCCGTTACGCACCTCTGCTGAAAGAAGCATTTCCGAAGGATGGCCGCGTATCCGCGGCAGAGGTTTGCACAAAGGGCGTTTTTTATCCCTCCGATCAAACCAATTTCAATGGCGGCATCGGTGTTGCGGCATTCAAAAAAACGAAAAACGGACTGCTTTATATGAACCGTATTCATACGCCGAAGGATACGGTTTACAGAGAGGAAAATATCCGTTTTCTGACAGAGGGCGCCATTCGTCTGACACAGATGCTTTCCGAATAAAATCATATCATATCAAAAGTCCACCCGCGGGTGGACTTTTGATATGATATGTCAGCAGACTATGGTAAAGGGCTTATCAGATTGTACCGAAAATGAATTTGCAGAGGAAGAGAAGCGCGATGATGGTTACAGCAATATCTTTCTTCTTGTAATTTCCGGTGAAAAGCGTGATAAGAACGTAGGAAATTGCACCGATACCGATACCATTTGCGATAGAGTAGGTAAGAGGCATCATAATGAGTGTCAGAAATGCGGGAACTGCACTGCGAAGGTCAGTCATATCAACCTTGGAAAAATTTTTGAGCATGAGAACACCTACGTAGATAAGCGCAGGAGCAGTAGCCGCCGCAGGAATAATGCTTGCAAAGGGAGCAAGGAAGAGGCAGATTGCAAAACAAACAGAGGTTACAAGGCTGGTCAAACCGGTTCTGCCGCCTGCGGCAACACCGGAAGCACACTCAACAAAGGTTGTACAAGTGGAAGTACCGCAAACAGCACCGGCAACAGTTGCCACAGAATCACAAGTCATAGCCTTGTCAATGTTGATGGGATCTCCGTTTTCATCGAGCATATTTGCTTCGGAAGCTGCGCCGTAAAGCGTTCCGACGGTATCAAACATATCAACGATGCAGAAAGTAACTACGAGCATAATTGCGCTGAAAATGCCGCCCGTGAATTCTGGAGAAAATGCATTTTTCCAAGATTCGGGATCAAATACGGCGGTAATACCGATTTCACCAAAATCCTTGAAAGACTGACTGAGGTTTTGCATATCAAGAGAGGGCAGTTGCCATGTTGTGAGATAGTAGATTACGGAAGTTGCAAAAATGCTGATCAGCATTGCGCCCTTTACGTTAAGCTTGGTCAAAACAACGATAATCATAAATCCCAGAAGTGCGATCACAGCAGGAGCAACATCAATCCACTTTACGGAATTGATATTCAAACCCACAAACTGAACGAGAGTATAATCGTTGTTGGTGATGATACCGACGTTCTGGAATCCAATGAAAGCAATGAAGAGACCGATACCTGCAGGAATGGATTTTTTAATACATTCAGGCATAGCCTTTGCAAGAGCTTCTCTTGCTCCGGTCAGGGAAAGAATTAAGAAAATCAGACCGGATATAAGGATAATAACCAGACCCGCACGATAACCGTCAATTGCTGCCTGCGGATTGAGAAGATTAGGCAGAATAAATGTTACACCGAAAAATGAGTTAAGACCCATACCGCAAGCTTGCGCAAAGGGGAGCTTTGCGTAGAACGCGTAAAGAAGCGTTCCGATAATAGCGGCAAGAATGGAAGCAATATAAACGGCATTCCAAATCTTGCTTCCCGAAACGAAAGCAATCTGATTGGGATTTACAACAATGATGTAAGCCATCGCAAAGAATGTTGTAAGACCTGCAATGATCTCCGTCTTCACGCTGGAGCCTCGTTCGGTAATTTTGAAAAACTTATCCATAAATTTTTCATCCTCCAAAATATTTATTAAGATAATTCTTATTATATATGTTTTAACAGCAGAAATCAAGGAATTCCGATATAATTTTTTATTTTTTACATATTTATTGACATTTTCCGTATTTCATCTTACAATATATAATATAAACTTCAGATTATGGAGGCAATGATCATGAAAAAACATTACACTCTCAAAGTTGCGGGACTCGAAAGAGAGCTTCCTCTTTGTCCGCTCAACGACGAACTCAGCATAGGCGCGTTTGTCATTTTCGGTGATGTGGAGTTGACTTGCGCCTGCGCACGCGAACTGCTCAAAATCGCGCCCGAACATGATGTTATGATCACTTCGGAAAGTAAGGGCATTCCGCTTATTTTTGAAATGGCGCGTCAATCGGGCGTTAATCACTATATTTTAGCGAGAAAGATGCAAAAAGCTTATATGAGCGACGTATTTTCCTGCGAGGTCAATTCTATCACAACAGCAAAAACACAAACGCTTTACCTTGACGGAAAGGATGCTGCATTCATGCGTGGCAAACGAGTCCTTATCGTGGATGACGTGATCAGCACAGGTGAATCTCTGCGCGCAATCGAAGAGCTTGTCGAGCATGCGGGAGGCAACATCGTAGGAAAACTGGCAATCCTTGCGGAAGGCGCTGCCAAAGACAGAGATGACATCAAATATCTTGAAGTCCTCCCCCTTTTCCGTGCGGACGGCACAGAACTTTAAATATTTTTAAGAAAAAACGGATATTCTTCATCAAAAGAAGCAGAATATCCGTTTTTGTTGATTTTTTGCAGAAACATAGAATAATTTTTTCTTTTTCTTGACAATTTTTTTATTTTGTGATATCATATGAATAGTTATTCATATATTCATATAGAAAGGATGATGGCATGGATACAAAAAAGCCGATCGAAAAATGTGAATTTCTTTGTGTTCACGAAGATGTCGTACAAGAGGTTTTGCGCAAAATGCCCGAAGAAGAAACGCTTTTTCAACTTGCGGACTTTTTCAAGGTATTCGGAGATTCCACACGAATCCGTATTCTTTATGCGCTCCGCGAAACCGAGCTTTGCGTGTGCGATATCGCAAGCCTTTTAGGACTGACACAAACCGCTGTTTCCCATCAGCTCCGCGTTCTGAAAACCTCTAAGCTGGTCAAAGCGCGACGAAACGGTAAAACCGTTTTTTACTCTTTGGATGACGATCATATCCACAGAATTCTGGATATGGGAATCTGCCATCTTGAAGAATGATCTTCAAATTCTCATTTGAAAATTTTTACGTCACGAAAGGAAAATCATCATGAAAAAAGTTTATAAGCTCGAAAATCTCGATTGCGCCGTTTGCGCAGAAAAAATGAAAAACGCGATTGCCAAAATTGAAGGCGTAGAATCTGTTGACATCAGCTTCATGCTTCAAAAACTCACGATCTGCGCTCCCGAAGAAAAAATGGATGAAATTATGAAAAAAGCGAGCAAAGCCATCCGCAAGGTAGAACCCGATTGCAAAATTCTTTTCTGATTAAAAAATACGGAAGGGTAATCGTATGACTCATTCTCAAAAAATCAAGCTTGCCCGTATTTTCATCGGCGCCGCTCTTCTGATTGCCGTAATCCTGATTCCGGCACAAGGGCTCCTCAAATGCGCGCTGTTTCTGCTTCCCTATCTTACCGTCGGTTACGATACACTGTGGAAAGCACTCCGCGGATGTCTGCGCGGGCAGATCTTTGACGAGGATTTTCTGATGGCTGTTGCCAGCATAGGCGCTTTGATCATCGGAGAATATCCCGAAGCCGTTGCCGTCATGCTTTTCAATCAGATCGGTGTTTTATTTGAAAGCTATGCCGTCGGTAAATCCCGAAAATCCATCGCCGCCTTGATGGATATTTGTCCCGACCGCGCCAATCTGGAAAAAGACGGTGAAATCACGGAAGTATTTCCCGAAGAGGTTGCCGTTGGAGATTATATCGTGATCAAAGCGGGTGAAAAAATCCCTTTGGACGGTATCATCGAGGAAGGCGCAACAACAGTGGATACCGCCGCACTGACAGGAGAAGCTGTTCCGAAAACGCTTTCCAAAGGCGATGAGGTCATCAGCGGAACCGTCAATCTGACGGGACTTATCCGTGTCCGCGTCACCAAAATTTTCGAGGAATCCACCGTTTCCAAAATTTTAGAGCTTGTGGAAAACGCAAGCTCCAAAAAAGCCAAAGCAGAAAACTTTATTTCCAAATTTTCAAGATTCTATACCCCTGCCGTGGTTTCGGCAGCAGTCCTGCTTGCCGTCATTCCCCCTCTCTTTGACGGGGCATGGTCATCCTGGATTTACCGCGCACTGACGTTTCTTGTTATTTCTTGTCCCTGTGCGCTTGTAATCTCCGTACCGCTTACCTTTTTCGGCGGTATCGGCGGCGCATCCAAATGCGGAATCCTGATCAAAGGCGGCAACTATATCGAAGCGCTTTCACGCTGTGAAACCGTGGTGTTCGATAAAACAGGAACGCTTACTAAAGGCACATTTGCCATTACTTCTATCCATGCAGAAAAACATACCGATGAAAATACGCTTCTTTATTATGCGGCAATTGCGGAAAGCAATTCCAATCATCCGATTGCAAAATCCATCTGTGCCCGTTTCGGAAACCAAATACCCCGCGGATCTCTTTCAGAAGTAACAGAGCTATCGGGAAAAGGCGTTTCCGTCCGAACTGAAGCAGGTGAAGAAATTCTCGTCGGCAATGAAAAACTCATGCTGGAAAGAAAAATTTCTTATCAAGCTGTTTCTGAGATCGGTACGGTTGTTTATGTTGCCGTAAACGAAAAATTTTTCGGTTCTCTCGTTATTTCCGACGAGATCAAAAGCACCTCCGCAGAAGCCATTGAAAATCTCCGCAAAGCAGGCATCCGTAAAACCGTTATGCTGACAGGAGACTCCGAAAAAACGGGAACGGCTGTTGCCCACGCGCTGGGCATCGATGAAGTCTACACAGAGCTTTTGCCCACCGATAAAGTTTCCCACGCAGAAACGCTTCTGCAACAAAAAAATCCCAGAAAAACACTCGCATTCGTGGGTGACGGCATCAACGATGCGCCCGTTCTTTCACGTGCGGATATCGGGATTTCCATGGGCGCCATCGGTTCGGATGCCGCCATTGAAGCTTCCGATATCGTTCTGATGGATGATGATCCGAAAAAAATCGCGCTTGCCATCCGCATTGCCAAGCGTACCCTTTCCATTGCGTATCAGAACATTATCTTTGCGCTCGGTGTCAAGGGAATTGTTTTGCTTCTCGGCGCACTCGGACTTGTCGGTATGTGGGCGGCGGTATTTGCCGACGTCGGTGTTTCCGTCATTGCCATTCTGAATGCCATGCGCGTGCTTAAAGTAAAAAATGATTTATCATAAAACGCAAAAGACTTGTATATTCGGATTTTTCTCCGTTTATACAAGTCTTTTTCAGTTGCGGTTCTGATATTTCAAAAACGCTTTTCCTTGTTCTATATAAATATTTTGCTGCTCCAAAGTCAGCATACGAAATACGCGCAAAAGATTTTCTTCTTGTTCGGAATCTGTTTGTGTCGATGAAGGAAGGTCAAGAAGAAAATCCGTTGAAACCGAAAAATATTTTGCAAACATAATCAGCATTTCAAAATCCGGTTCGCTCGTTCCCTGTACATATCCTCCTAACGTAGAAACAGCTATATGCAATTCTTCCGCAAGGCGCTTCTGTGTCAAATTTCGTTCTTCAATAAGATTTTTCAAAATTTTACAAAATTTCATACTCGTCCTCCTCATAATAATATTATATTTTATCAAAAAAACTATTTTCACGGAATTAAAAACGAGTTTATCGTTGACAAAACGAAATACTCATGTTATAATATGATTAATTCAAATTAGCTCTCAAACATTAATTTTTGAAATATTTTTATAAAACGGAGGAATATCTATGGCTTTTTTTGAACAAATAGGGAAACGTTTGTCTGAAACCGGACACAACGTAGCAAGCAAAACCAAAAATCTTTCAGACATCGCACATTTAAATAATGAAATTTCTGAACAGGAAAAGAAAATATCACAATTAATTTTTATGCTCGGACAATCATATTATGAACGGCACAAAAATGACAATTTTGCCGAAGAGTTGGATAAAATCGCAAAAATCAACGATTTATATTCTAAAATTCATCAAAATCACGAAAGAATCAAAGAAATTAACGGTTTTCATAAATGCGTAAACTGCGGCACCAATATTCCAAAGGATGCTGCTTTTTGCAATGCTTGCGGAACAAAAGTTGAATATCCAACGATGAATAAACAGGGATCAAGTAATACGCGGATATGTTCTGTCTGCCATAATGCAATAAATAAAGACAATATATTCTGCAATTATTGCGGAACTAAAATAGAAAATTCTTAAAAAACACAAGGAGGCTAAAAATGTTTTGCGGACGATGCGGTAATAAGAACCCCGATAATTCAAAATTCTGCCATGAATGCGGAGCAGTCCTCACAAATGAGGAACTTGCGATTTTTAAAACAAATTCGGCTACTAAAAATAGAAAAATTGGAATCATTGCATTTACCATCGGTATTATAATTGCTTCTGCTTTGCTCTTATACCTTTTGACAGGAAGAAGCTATAAAGCAACAATCGATCAATATTTCAATGCCCAATTTAATGCGGATGCAGAAGCGATCATAGAGTTATTCCCAGAAAAAACATATGATTATATTTTAGAGGAAGCAGGATATGATGACGATGAATTTGATAAATTGATTGATGACGGAAATGAAATTTTACAGGATATGCTGAATGATCTAAAAAAATATGTCGGTAAAGATTATGAAATATCATACTCTATTTCAAGCATCAAAAATATCACTGGACGTAAATTTGATAAATTAAAAGATGATTACAAAGATATGGATATAAAAATATCCGCTGCCAAAACCATTGAACTCTACATTGCAGTCCAATATGACAGAGAAATCCCAGCTACCGGAAAGACTATATCCGTACCTGTCATTAAAATTGGTCATTCTTGGTACTTGGATTTTCTGACCATGGAAAATATTTTTTGATTTGTAATATATCGTTGAAAGGAGTCTGATAAAATGTTATGCAAACAATGTGGCACCGAAAATTCTGATGATTCCAAATTCTGTTCAAAATGCGGATTACTTCTCGATCATAATCAAACCGATAATTTATCAACTGAACCAAAAACAAAACATAAAAATCGAAAAATCGGAATCATTGCCATTGCTGCCCTCACTGTAATTCTTTTAGTTGCTTCTGTTTTTTATGGAAAAAGTTACAGAGCAGTTGCCAACCAATATATGAAAGCTACTTTTTATAAAGCAGATGCAAAATCAATTTTTGAATTAATACCTCCCAAAATGCTTGAGTATATTTTAGAAATTGAAAGTCATGAAGAATATGAACTGCTTATCGAAAATTATAATGAAAGTCTCATCGAAACCATTGATTACATAATAAATAAATATGGTAAAAACAGCAAAATATCCCATAAAATTATACAAATTAAGGAATTTAATGATGAATATTTCAAAATATTAAAAAAAGACTATGAATATTTTAATGTTAATATTTCCAAAGCTAAAAATATTGAAGTGCAATTCACAATCAAAGATGGAAATACCGAATATTATCATTATACAAATATAATTGTAATAAAAGTCGGTTGTTTTTGGTATTTAGATCTTGAAGATTTACGGGATTTTTGCAAACCCATCCAATAAACTTCTCAAAAATCATTAATAAAAAACCAAGCGGTCTTTCACAAGAGAGGACCGCTTGATTTTTTTATTTTATTCTTTCCTGATTTTCAAAACCGCTTCATGCTCCGCGCCGTCGAAACGGAAAAAATATTTTTTCCCCTCCCCCATCGGTTTTCCGTCCAAGGAGAGCGCAGAACGGTCAGCAAGCGAAACGGAAATCCGATAAACCGTATTGTTCTTTTCAATCCGTAACCGAAAAGACGAGAATTTGCTTGACAAACGGGGATTCATATAAAAGCCCTCTTTTTCTTCCGTGTATCCGCAAAGGATTTCCAATACCGTTTTTCTATACCAGGAAGCCGATCCCGTATAAAAGCTCCATCCACCTCTTCCCATATGCTGCGGGTTGGTGTAAACGTCGCCCGCAAACACATAAGGCTCAATGCGGTAAGCTTCCGCAATCTTCGGATTCTGATAACGTTCGGCAGGATTGATGGCAAACAAAACCTCCGTTCCCCTTTCATAATCTCCGCAAAGGAAAAATCCGAGCGCTGCCCAAACGGCAGCATGAGTATACTGTCCTCCGTTTTCACGGATTCCGGGAACGTATCCCTTGATATATCCGGGAGATTGCGTGTCCTTGTCAAAGGGAGGATACAGCAGTCTGACCAAAGAATGCTTTCGGTCAAAGAGCAATTTCCCGACCGACCGCATACTCATTTTCGCCTTTTCCTTTTCAAAGCCGCTTTCATGAGCAAGAATTGAGGAAAACGCCTGTGGTAATACATCAATCCGACAATCCTGCCGTTCCTTGCCTCCGAGAACAGAACCGTCATCATAATATCCCCGTCGGTACCACTCACCGTCAAAACCGTGCTTTTGCAATGCCACATAAAGCATCTGTTCTTCGTTTTCCATTTCGGAAATCTCAGAAAAATCGCCGTAAATCCGGCAAAGCCGTTTCATTTTCCGCAAAACGAGAATTTGGAAAAATGCAAGCCAAACACTCTCTCCCTTGCCCTGAGCACCCACGAGATTCATACCGTCATTCCAATCGCAAGTGCCGATCAAAGGCAATCCGTGCGCACCGAAGCGTCTGCCGTTTTTAACAGCGCGGAGCAAATGCAAAAACAGAGGTTCCCGAAGTTCGCTTTTTTCCGTTCTTTCATAGCGTTCGTATTCCCCTTCCGAAAGAGGAGCCGAACGGAGATATGGAACGGAAAGAGATAAGATATCTTGATCTCCCGTTTGTCTGACATATTCTTCCGTCACGTAAGGAAGCCAGAGAAAATCATCCGAACAGCGCGTACGGATTCCCGTTTTCTCGCTTTCATGCCACCAATGCTGCACATCGCCTTCTTCATATTGATGCGCTGCCGCCCGCAAGATCAAAATCTTAGCCTCCTTCGGCGAAACGGGAATCAAGGCAAGCGCGTCCTGCAATTGATCACGGAAGCCGTACGCACCACTGACCTGATAAAATCCGCTTCTTGCATAAATACGGGAAACCGCCGTTTGATAAAAGGACCACCCGTTTACAACCGCATCGAAAAGAGGATGTCCGCTTTCCAATTCCAATATCGCGCGTTTGTTTTTCGGTTCTTTCTCGATAAAAGCTTTCCCGAAAGAGCAAATCTTTTGTAAAAAAAGATATTGCTTTTCGGAAAAACACGCTGTTAGAAAAAATGTCATTTCCGTTTTTCCCGTAAGGACTTTCTTTGCGGACAAAACTGCCATGCGATCCTTTCCTTCAAAAACAGCACCGTCCGAACGGAAAGCCGCTTCGTCCGTATATATGCTTTCTGTATCGGGTGAAAAAAGCGCCATGGAAAAATTCTTCTTGGAAGCATTTGCAAGAGAAATCACACGGACTCCCTTTTCTCCTTTCCGATATCGGTAATATCTCGGTTCAGACGGCGAAGAGCCAAGGCAGGGGAAAACCGCATAGGCAATCCTCGCCGAAATTTCACCGAATGCATTTTGCAAAGAAACCTTGATTTTTTTCACGTCGTGCAAACCGAGCAACGCAACGGAAACCGTATATTCCACATTGCCAATCCTACCGTGATAATATACCCCGTCAAAACGAAAATCCACCCATGCTGCCGAAGCGCAAAGATCGTAATCTTCAAATACAGCCTTATCCGCAGAATCATAGATCCTCAGAATCAAGCGCTCACCCATATCCTCATAAAAACCGTCTGCCGTATGCGGAGTGAGCTTTTGCATCCCCGCATTGCGCGCAAAGGTAAAGCCCAGTGAATTTTCCGTCAAAACCGTTCCGAAATTCGGCGAAGCCAGAATGTGTGCAAACGGTGTTTTTCCATGCGGTTTTCTGACTAAAAATCCTTCTTTATGAAAGAATCCGCTTTTCGTTTCTTTGACCCTTTCCACGCAAGGCATGGATGCAGAAGAAATATTTCGGAACGATTCCTTTTTCAAAAGTATTTCGGCGCGATGGGAAAGCTGTAATCCGCCCATGCCGTTCATGGAATCCGCAAGTGTTTCCGAAAGCAAGAAATCCGCGCCCACTGTCAGTAAAAACGCAAATTTTTCATATTCTGAAAGAACATTTTCATTCAGAATATAAATACCGCAGCTCCATGACATGAATTTTTCACATCCTGCACGTTCAACCATATCCAGCATCTTATGCCGTATCGGCTGTGCATACGCGTCATCTTCCCGATACCAAATCACAAAATCATATCGAATACCGCGGATACAAAGGTATTTGAAAAGACAAAGTAAAGTAAAAAGCCTTGAAAATTCATCTTCCGTCCCCTCTGCCATTCTTGCCAGAACAATCGGATTATCTCCCGAAACGGAATGCTTCCAAAAAACGTTTTTATCAAGCGCAAAACCGTGCGGTTCTCTTTGTTTGTCTGCACTGAAAATTAATTTACCAAGCAAAAAGCGTTCAAATGCCTCCGCAGGCGCACTCAATCCTGCCGAAGCATATTGAAGCTGCAAAAGTGCACCCATTTTTCTCGATCTTTGCTTGCGCTCTTTCTTTTCCCTGCATTTTTGCATTTGGTACAAAAGATCATCCGCATCGCGGGACATGCCGAGATAAAAAGAAATTTGTTCCCCGAAAGAAACCGTTCCGCTTCGGAATGCGCAAACGGGCAGAATCAATGCGCCCGCAGAACCCGTAAATTCCCTTTCCCCATCGGCAAGCAAGGCATAATCCTTTTCCGAAGGCAGCAGCGCAAAACAACGGTCTTTCATACTCTCAAAAGCAGGCGATTGCGAAGGCGTTGCCATAACGCCGAGATATTTCGTATCCTTTGCGCCGTTTCGGGGACGGCGTTTGAATAAAAGCGTTTCCTCATCCGGCATATATTCGCTTTCCAAAAACAGATCCGAAAAGCTTTTATGCGCAAGATAAGCGCGCTTTTCGGTCAGAATCGGCTCGAAATACAAGAAAGCAAACGCATTTTTATAGTCTCCCGACACCCGACAGGAAATCTCTGCGCATTCTGCATCGGGAAAAACAGAAAGCCGCAAACGGATCTCATATTTTTTTCCATCCCGACCGCGATGGTACGAACGGTACTCCGCAAGCTCGCTTCCGGGCAAAAAAACAAATTCACCGACATAATTTTCGGGTTCCATACCCAAAGAAACCGTCGGAAACACCACGCCGTCGATATTGACGTAAACGCGCATACCGGAGGTGAGAGAAAATAAATAAAAGTCGGAAATGAAAACGGCATCTCTTCCGTTTATGCATTCGATATGACCGGAAGAGGAAAGAAACAGCTTTGTTTTATTGTTGGAAAGCAAAACAGTTTCAGGCGAAAGCAATCGGTTGGCGCGAGGTTCGGGAACAAAAATATCTTCCGTTACTGAAAGAGGAACGGACGTAACGGGACGTTCTCTTTTTTTCGGCAAAGGATGGACCGAGGTCGGAATTTTTTCTGCCATCAATTCTCTTGCGGCACGCATATGCGGTTCACGCAAAAACCGTTTGACAAAAATATCATCCAAAAGAAAATTTGCTGTACTGAGAATACTCATCCCAACGTGATGTGCCATAAAACTTCGCAAAACGGCAAATCCGCCGCCCACACGTGAATGATCAAAATCCAACGCTTCATAAAATCCGTATTTGCCGTACATATCAAAATCTTCCATCGTTTCCAGATTGGCAATCACCTCAGAAGGATTATTTTCCAACATCAAAAAACTTGCGTACGGCGCAACGATTCTGCCTGTTTTCATCACGGGATCCCGGGCAAGCTCAGCAATACCGAAAGCGCGGTACTGATAATTCAGTTGTGCATCAAAAGCAAAATATCCGCTTTCCGAAATGCCGAAAATCGACCGTTTTTTTCCGAAAAATTTTCCTTTCACTGCATTTTGCTTTTGCATACGGTAAGCATAAGAAAGAGCAAAATCTCCGAGAGAACCTTTGACGCGGGGCAAAAAAATCCCGGGCATGAAATATTCAAATGCCGTACCGCTCCAGGAAGCCACACCGTATCTGCCGAATTTGCCGATCACTCTTCTGCCGAGCGCGAAATAATGGTCAGTGGGTATCTGTCTTAGGGCAACCGCAAGAAAGCTTGACGTTCTCGCTTCGCTCATAAAAGTATCGTAACAGGAATTGCTGAATTTTCCTTCCCGCACAGAATAGCCGATCGAAAAAAGCTTTCTGTTTTCCATATAAAGCGCAGAAAAATCCGTTTCATGCACCATACGAGAAAATGTGGAAATCACATGAACCAAAGCAGGCGATTCTCCAACGTATTCTTTAGCACCTTCGCAAAAGGCAATCAGAGATGCAACAAAATTTCCGCTGTCTACCGTGGAAACAAAACCCTCTCCGAGAATGGCAAGTGTATGGAGATCATACCAGTTATAGAGATGCCCGTTCCATTTGTTCAAGGCTTCCAGCGTTTGTTCCGTTGCTTGCGCGCGAAACAAAAATTCTTCTTTTCCAATGAAGTCAAGATCCCTTGCCGCAAGCAAAGACAACAGATACATGCCGATATTGGTCGGCGAAGTTCGCATGGCAACAGCATAAGTTGGAAAGAACTGCACGTTATCAGGAGGGAGAAAATGTGTTTTTTCATTCACATAATCGCGAAAATATTGCCAAGCATCTCTCGTGTATACAAGCAACCTTGCCCGTTCCCGTCCATCCGGTCGATGTATCCCCTGTTTTTCTCTTGAAAGATACCACATTCCGAGCGGAAATAAAATCCAAAGAATCCCGAGAACACCTGAAAACACAAACGGAAAAAGGAGGAAAAATACCCCGATCAGCACCGAAGGTAAAAATCTGCGGTAATATCCGTCCAAAGAATGGAAAGATATCCTGTCGCCCTCAAATGCAGTCGTCCAATTCAAAAAATTTTTTCGGCTGACCGAAAATCGGTACAGTACCCGAACACAGGCATCCGCAAACAGATAACCCTCATATGCCATGGAAGCGATAGAAAAGCACAAGGTTTTCAGCGCATCGGAAAGCGCGGTAAATCCTCTGTGGCAAATGCCGAAGAATGCCGTTTCCCATGCCCGCCATACGATGGGAAGCAACACAAAGAAAGTGCAAACGAAAGCCGTTTTTCCTCCGACAGCAAACCCGAACGCAAGCAGAAAAAGGGACAACAACGGCTCGGATGCACGTAAAAAATTATCCGCAATCTTGAATCGGGAAAGAAGAGTCATCGGATTTTGTATCCAAGCCCCCTGTTCATTCCTTACCAAACGGCGCAAATACGGCAAAATCTGCAAATCGCCCCTCAACCAACGATGCTGGCGCATATAATAAGACAGCGCGTTTTTCGGTGTCCCATCCGAAAGCACCGTTTGGGTTGCCAAAGCCGCCCGAAGCAGATTCCCTTCCGCAAGATCATGGCTGAGGATTCTTTCCAATGGAAAGAATCCATCGCAGGCATGCAAAAATACGTCAATATCCAAAATCCCTTTACCGCAATAAATACCTTCGTCAAAAAGCTCCTGATACAGGTCGGAGGCTGCTTTAGCATAAGAATCCAATCCCGCTGCACCTCCCGTCAAAGCTGCGAACGCACTGTCCGAGGATAAAAGCAAAGACGGAATCATTCTCGGCTGAATGACCGCGTGTCCATGGACCACTCTTCCCTTTTTTGCATCAAAAACGGGAGTGTTTTCGGGATGAACCATCATACCGAGAAGTTCCCTCACTGCACCGATATACAGATTGGTATCGGCATCCAAGGTCAGCAGATATTTCGTTTGCAACAGTTTTTCATCTGTATCGAAAAAGGGGATCAATGTCGTTTTTCCTCCGCGGAGAAAACGGCAAAGTTCCAGAACGCCTCCTCTTTTCCGTTCCCAGCCGATATATGCGCCCTCGCTTTCGGAACGCCTGCGCCGACGGATAAACAGATAAAAGCAATCGCCGTATTTTTCCCGCAAAGCGGAAATCCTCGCTTTGGCATAAGAAAAAACAGTTTCATCGTTTTCCCCGTTTCTTTTTTTACTCTGCGGAAGGTCTCCCAAAACGGCAAAAGCGATGTTTTCAGCACCGTTTGTCAAATAAAAATCCTCTAATTTATCGAAAATAACCTGATCTTTCTCATCGCCGTATAAAAAAGTCGCAATAGATACCAGGACTCTTGTTTTTTCCATTGCTTCGCCGTGAGAAAGCGCAGGCAGATTTTTTTCACCCGCATCGGCAAAAAACAGTGCCAACCATATCTTTGAAAACGAAAAAATAGGAACAGCCGCAAGAAAAACCAATAAAAAATTCCAAGCGCCCGCATCATTTGTCAATAGAAAAACGGTTAACAGTGCCGCAGTCATCAGAAACAAAAATGAAAAATATCCGACTCCGCCCTCCCGGATTTTCGGCAAAATTTCGCCTATGTGCGTATTTTTTTCATTGGCAGCCGCCACAATTTGTTTTGCTACGGAAACGGGATCTTTTTTTCTTTCCTCTGCATAACGGGAAAGCCGTTTATGATACAGATATTTCGTTGCGGTATCGCTTTGGGCATAAATACCGACCGCCTCCGATAAAAATATTTTCTCAATTTTTG
This sequence comes from Clostridia bacterium, assembly GCA_017399025.1. GTDB lineage: Bacteria > Bacillota > Clostridia > Oscillospirales > CAG-272 > QALR01. The sequence goes on along the minus strand of JAFQEK010000047.1, from coordinate 3,215 downwards.
AAAAAGCAAAAAATATGCCCGAAAAATCCATTCCGCAAATCGTCAGAATATCATGCAAATATTTTTCATCGTTCTCTTTATTATAAAGTGCCGCACCCGCAAGAATAAAAAAATGCGGCAGCAAAAAAAGCTCTTCATCATAAAAAAGCGGCATTCTTTCGTTTCCCGTTTCGTTCAAAGCGGCTCTGACCGTCTTTTCCGAAAGCGTTTCCTTATTCCGTTCCAGAAAATTTTCCGCAAACCGATACAGATACGGCATTCCGTCCCGAAAAGCGGGCAATCGACGAATATTGCGAAAAGCACGCAGACTTTCCGATACCGTTCCCGATAATTGTGATTCGTTTTCCGCAATTAAAACGGATTTTCCGGATTCCTTTTTGATCCGATTTCGAAATATACTCTCTGTTTTCCGTATGTGTCTTAAAAAGAGCGAAATATTTTCCTCTTTGATCTGTTCCGTCTTCATCCCTTGACTTCCTTTCCGTGCGATTTTTTCTATTATTTACCGCAAACAGAAAGTTTATTCCCGAAAAACAAAAGCAAAAAAAATATCACGCATGGTGCAGACAAGCATTGCCAAAGCAACGGCTTCCCTTATAAATGCAAAGAAGAGAACTTTTCGGTTTCCCAATCGGTTCTCTTTTTACGATTTTATTCAAACATTATTTTTATGTATCCGCCGTAATCTTCGGCATAAACAGTTTTTTCGGAAATTCGTTCTGTTGTTATCCAATTCGCTATGGATTTTTCCGAAACAATCACAAGTTCAGCCTGCTCCATCGGTGTCGAATCAAAAATATTTTTCATCACGGGACCGTGTACACCAAGCACGGTAACGGAACGGACGTCATTCGAGAAATCGGTTTCCGTCACGCCGGAGCCAAGATAGGAAAAACCTTTTTCATCGTCTCCGATATCTGCCGAAAAAGCAATCAGCGGATGGGTGGAGCGTTTGAGATATGCCGTTTCGGGTAAATACAGCGTAATTTCTCCCATGGTTTCGATATGAGTCCCATCTGTTTCATAAATTTCAATATCTGCGTATTCCTTTATGATGGAATAAATCTGTTCAAAATATTCCTGTTCTTTATCTGTTTGCGGTTTAGGCAAAAGAATCTTATGAATTTTCACATTGCTGATCATTTTTCGGAGTGAACCTGCGTGGTAACGGTGATAATGAGTCAAAACGAAAACATCAATTTCAGATTCATAAAAATCGCCCAGACGTTCGGGAATTTTACGGTACAGAAAATCACCGCCCGTTGAAAGATCCACGATCATGGTTTTTCCGCGGCTGACAAATCCGACCGTATCGCTTTTCCCATCCGTTTCCAGATAAGCAAAGCTGATATCCTGTGTCATTCCCGTATAATTTCCATAACAGATACCGAAAGAAATCATAAAAAGCGTAAATACGGCAAATATCCATGCCGGACGGATTTTTCTGATCAGCATCACAGCCAGAATGCCGATTGCAAGTGAAACGAGAAGAGCAGGAACAAAGGGATAGCGCAGCGACATATAAATACCGTCGATATCCGAGAGCTTGTTTGCAAGGGTTTCCGAATCTTTTGCAATCAGATCGATCAGTTCGCCAATTCGCAAGGAAAGCCATGGAAACCAAGCAAACAATGTCAAAAACATCAGCAAATATAAAATGATTTGTGTCAAAGGGACGAAGATCAAATTGGCAAGAGGAGCAATCAGGGAAATGCCTCCGAACGAAGTCCACACTACGGGCAAAGTAAAGAATGTTGCTGCAAGACTCATTCCAAGCAATGAAATAAAATAGTATGCAATTTTTCTCGGAATATAATATTTACTCCTATGAGATACATTGAACACGGAAAGAACGGGCAAAATCGAAAGGATACCCAAGGTTGCCAGAAAGGATAGCCACATACTCACATCGTAAACCGAATCCGGCTGAAAGAATACGATCAGAAAAATCGCAAAAAAGAGCGCTGTGGAAGAATCGTGCCGTTCTCCGAACATATCTGAAAGATAATACAAAGACATCATGACGGCAGCGCGTACAACCGATGCAGAAAATCCGCAAATACCCGCGAAAAAGAATGCGCTTCCGATCAGCAGAAAACTTCTGTATTTTTTCGGAATCCAACACAGCCGCAAAATCAGGTTCAGACCGCCGACGATAATAGTCAAATGCAGACCGGAAACCGCAAGGACATGGGAAACTCCCAATCTTGTATAAGCCAATCTGAAATCACTTGACAGATGTTCACGGTTTCCCGTCATTAGTGCAATGGCAAAGCCTGCTGTTTCTTTTTTGAGATTCTTTTCAAAATGATTTCTGAGAAACAAACGGATTTTTTCAAAAAGCAAAGGTTCTTTTTCATCTATACTGCCGATCGCTTCCGCAGTTTCCGCTTCGGCGGCAAGGAAAATACCGTCTGCTTTCTGATAATTCTCATAAGTATCTGTCAGTCCGCTCATTTTTCCGTCAAATCGGACAATATCTCCGACCGCAAGCATTCCGTGTTGCGGTAATGTGAGAATCAATCCGATATCCGTTGCCGTTTCATCCAACAAAATCAACCTCACGGTATACGATGAACCATAAATTTCTTCATATAAAACTTTTGTTATACATCCTTCTGCCCGATGAATTTCTCCGTCTGCATAATACTGTGCCGTTACATCTGTTTTTTCGGCATACTGTATTCCTCGCACATAAGATGCCATAACAGCCACCGCCATCAACACAAGCACCGCCGCTTTTCTGACAGAAAATTTTTGTCCTCTCGTTCGCAAAAACAAATTCACTGCAAAAAGAATGAAAACCGAGATTCCAATGATAAAAACATATCTCCGTATATCCGGCAATAAAACATATGCAGAAAATATACCGATATAAGCGGCAAACACTGCTGCCATTCGTCTTCCTTCCAATATTTTCATATCTTCCTCCCGCTTTTCTTTAGAAAAAGAAAAGCTTGGCAAAAGAAACCGTCTGTGGCTCCTATCTTTATTTTGTTCGTTACTTTTTATTCGCTGCTTTCGCTCTGAAAAAGCTTGGCAAAAGAAACCGTCTGTGGCTCCTATCTTTATTTTGTTCGTTACTTTTTATTCGCTGCTTTCACTCTGAAAAAGCTTGGCATAAGAAACCGTCTGTGGCTCCTATCTTTATTTTGTTCGTTACTTTTTATTCGCTGCTTTCGCTCTGAAAAAGCTTGGCATAAGAAACCGTCTGT
>JAFQEK010000046.1 GCA_017399025.1 Clostridia bacterium | reverse complement strand
CGGAGGCTTTAATGCGGCGCAGGGCTTCTATAATATCGGTATGCAGCAGCAACAACAAATGCAGCAGCAAATGCAACAGCAGCAGACCGAGGAAAATACCTGGAAATGCGCTTGCGGCGCAAAGGTAACTGGCAAATTCTGTCCCGAATGCGGAGCCAAAAAGCCGGAGCCCCAAAATACCTGGAAATGCGCTTGCGGAAATACCGTTTCCGGCAAATTCTGCCCCGAATGCGGAGCCAAAAAGCCGGAGAATAACGCGTGGACCTGCGCTTGCGGTGCAAAGGTAACGGGCAAATTCTGTCCCGAATGCGGTTCTCCCAAGCCTGCGGACGATTCCTGGACCTGTTCCTGCGGAATGGTGAATAAAGGAAAATTCTGCCCGAATTGCGGTTCCCAAAAGCCGGAAGCCGCTGCGGTTTACCGTTGCAATCAATGTGGTTGGCAGCCGGAAGATCCTACCAATCCTCCGAAATTCTGCCCCCAGTGCGGAGACCGTTTTGACGAAAATGACAGATAAGAAACCGGTTTCGGTTATGACAGATATCACAGAAACGGAGGAATGACTTTGTCAGTATTGCAAGAATACAAATGTCCGTGTTGCGGCGGCGGAATTCAGTTTGATTCCTCGTCCCAAAAAATGAAATGCCCGTATTGCGATACGGAATTTGATCCCGAAACGCTGGAATCCTATAATGAAACGCTCCATGACGAAGCAGAGAGTGATTACAGCTGGGAAACCGAAGCGGGCGGTGCGTGGCAGGAGGGGGAAACGGACGGTTTGCGGACTTACGTTTGTAACTCCTGCGGAGGACAGATTGTTGGTGATGAAACAACGGGCGCTACGTTTTGTCCGTTCTGCGGAAACCCCGTTGTCATGGCGGGACAATTTTCGGGAGCGTTGAAGCCCGATTACGTAATTCCTTTCAAATTGGATAAAAAGGCGGCCCTGGAAGCGCTTGAAAAGCATTGTAAGGGCAAAAAGTTGCTTCCCAAGATTTTCAAGGATGAAAACCATATTGATAAAATTCAGGGGATTTACGTTCCATTCTGGCTTTTCGATACGGATGTGGATGCCAATATCCGCTATAAAGCTACACGCGTGCGCCATTGGAGTGACAGCGATTACGATTATACGGAAACACGCCATTATGCAATCAAACGCGCCGGCAATGTCGGTTTTTCACAGGTTCCCGTTGATGGCTCCGAAAAAATGGCGGACGATTTGATGGAATCCATCGAGCCGTTTGATTTTTCCGAAGCGATTGATTTCAAAACGGCATATTTGTCCGGCTTTTTCGCTGATAAATACGATGTAGATGCCGATCAGAGCGTAAAGCGCGCCAATGAGCGAATCAAACGCAGTACGGAAGACGTTTTTGCTTCCACCGTCAGTGGCTATACGACTGTGGTTCCCGAGCATACGGATATCCGTCTGCATAACGGAAAGGCAAAATACGCCCTTTATCCCGTTTGGATTCTGACAACGAACTGGGAGGGAAAAAATTATACCTTTGCCATGAATGGACAAACGGGAAAATTTGTCGGCGATCTCCCCCTGGATAAAAGTGCCTATTTCAAGTGGCTTTTCGGTTTGACGGGAATCGTCGGCGCGGTAAGCATGGCTCTCTCCTATCTGATTTGGCTGTTATAAGGAGGACGCGGTATGAAAAAGAAAATTTTGATTTTTCTGTTTGTTTTTCTCCTCACATTTACGTTTGTTCCTACGGCAAGCGCGAACAGCAATCTTTTGCGCTTGGTTGATGAAGCAGGTATACTGACTCCGTCAGAAGAAACGGAGTTGCTTGATCTTCTGAACGAAATCAGCGAAAGACAGAAGCTGGATATTGTAGTTGTAACCATAAATTCTCTGAACGGACAAAGTTCCCGTGATTATGCAGATGATTATTACGATCAGCACAATTACGGCTTCGGCTCAAAAAAAGACGGCATTTTGCTTCTGCTTGCCATGGAAACAAGAGACTATTATATTTCAACGTCGGGATACGGTATTCATGCATTTACCGATGCGGGAATTGATCGTATCGAAAAATCCATTGTCAATGATCTTAGTGATGGAAATTACGCGGAAGCCTTTACGACTTACGCGCAGCTCTGTGACGATTATATTTCTCAAGCCAAAAACGGCTCTCCCTATGATACGGGCAATATGCCAAAGGCAGATTACAATATATTACAATATCTGCTGATTTCCTTGGCAATCGGATTGGTTGTGGCTTTGATTGTAACGGGTATCATGCGCAGTAAGCTGAAAAGCGTTCGTTTCAAATCGGGTGCTTCTGATTATGTGAAACAGGGTAGTTTTGTACTTACACAATCGAAGGATATTTATCTGTACCGTCATGTAACCCGCCGTGCAAAGCCCAAAAATGAAAATTCGGGCGGTTCAAGTACGCATAGCTCGTCCTCCGGTAGAAGCCATGGAGGCGGAGGCGGTAAATTCTGATCTTGTTCAGGAACTATTACTATAAAATTTGTGGAAATCGTGGGTACGTGCATTATGGTGCAAGTCCCAAAATGCACATATCTGCGTGCTGTTGCCTTAAATTCAAAAACTGTACGTTTTTGATAAATTTATAAGGGATATGCTATAATATCTCATGAATGAAGTGTTTTTTTGCGTAGATCATATCATAACTGTTTTTGTGCGAAAAATAAAGTAAAGGAATGGTCATAAAAATGGGAAAAATTAAAGTAGGTGTTATCGGACTCGGACCGAGAGGATTGGGTTTGATCCGTACAATGTTGGTGTGTGAAGAATGTAAAATTACTGCTGTATGTGATGTTTACCAAGACAGAATGGAAAAAGCTCAGAAGATTGTATCAGAGAAACAAGGAGTCAGTCCTGCTTTATACGATTGTTATGAAAATTTAATCAAAGATGAAAATGTGGAGGCTGTTGTGATTGCCTCTTCTTGGGAAATGCACACGCGTATGGCGGTAAAAGCAATGCAGGCAGGTAAATATACGGCTGTGGAGGTCGGCGGCGCATATGATATTGAAGATTGCTGGCAGTTGGTACGCGCTTACGAAGAAACAAAAACGCCTATTATGCTCTTGGAAAATTGTTGCTTTGACCGTTTTGAATTACTTTGTACATCCTTGGTTCGTTCGGGAAGATTGGGAAAGGTACTCTATTGTCATGGTGCTTACGCACATGAGTTGCGCGGAGAAATTCTCGGCGGTTATGTCAATCGCCATTACCGTTTGAAAAATTATATGCACAGAAATTGCGAAAATTATCCAACTCACGAATTGGGACCGATCTCTAAAATTCTGAATATCAACCGCGGCAATAAAATGCTTTCTCTGACATCGGTAGCAACAAAGGGCGGTGTTGGTTTGCAGGAATTTGCGGAAAGCGAGCGTAATCCCGATCCTTCACTGAAAGATGCCTCTTTTGCACAGGGGGATATTGTGGTAACAACAATCACGTGCGCGGGAGGCGAAGTAATTACACTTCGTCTGGATACAACCTTGCCGCGCACATATTCCAGAGAATTGACCGTACGCGGAACCAAAGGATTTTGCAATCAAGATACTAATGCGGTTATGTTGGAATCCGATAGAAATATGCACGAAATGTTCGACCCATCAAAAAACGTCCGTAAATATCTGGACTGTGCGGAAAAGTATGCAGAATATCTGCCCGATATCTGGCGCAATATTACAGAAGATGAAAAAAATCTCGGTCATGGCGGTATGGACTATCTGGAATTCAAAGCATTTTTCAAAGCAATATTGAACGGGGAAGAGATGCCTATTGATGTTTATGATATGGCAACTTGGATGGCGATTACCCCTCTTTCTGAGCAATCTGTTGCGCACGGAGGTATGCCGCAGGCGATTCCTGATTTTACACGCGGAGGTTGGCATTTGAGAGAGCCGAAAGATGTTGTCGAAATGCCGAAAATTGAATCGAAAGAGGATGAAATCAAAAACGAATTCGGTTATTCCAGAAAATAATACCGTTATAATAGCTGTCGAATAATCTCGAAATTGCTGTTTTTCATGATACAACTCAAAGTGTAAAGCGTCTGTGATTCACAGGCGCTTTTTCATTCTATAGGAAATTGCGCAAAACCAACCTCGCCGTTTGCATTGTTTCGATATAGGCGAAACTTGGATAGGCG
>JAFQEK010000045.1 GCA_017399025.1 Clostridia bacterium | reverse complement strand
TCGAGCGCTCATGTAGTATATCATATATATTTTCATTTGTCAATACTTTTTTTGAAATTTTTTCAAATTTTTTTGAACTTTTTTATCATTGTTTTCAATTGCCCAAAAATACACTATATCTTGTATTTTTGAATGCCATCCATACAATACACAGACTTTTTCCTTTTTATCTTTTTTTATTTTTCTTTCAAAAAATCGGGATTTTACGAATTTCCTTTCGCAAAATCCCGATTTTTATCGAATTTTATTTTTTCTTTTTTTGAAAATTATTTCTTGTTTTTTGATAAATATTGGAATCAGCATTTCCCGATCTGCAAAAATCTTCCGTTTTTCTTCCATAAAAAATATTAATTCCATCGCAATTCCTTTCATTTCGTCCCCATAGGATCCTCGCGACGGCAATCGAAGCAAAGCTATGTGAAGAAAATGCTTCTTTAAATATAATATGTTTTCCCTTTTTATTATATGGGAAATATAAGGCAATAAAAGTAAGCATCTCAACTTACTACGATTTTCCACGGTTTTTTTCACAAATTGCTTGATACTGCCGTGATTTTGTGATAAAATATTGATATAATCGGGAGAAGTATAACTTTTTCACAAAAATAATCATGATATAAAAACTTTATTTTTCTGAAAGGATCGGTACAAAGACATGGAAACAAAAAAACAATATGCTCAAAATCTTCTTGATTTTCTGAACAATGCCCCCACGGCATTCCAATCTACGGATGAACTTGCCAAAATGCTCGATCGCTCAGGCGCCATTCATTTGGACGAAGGAGATATCTGGAAAATCGAAAGAGAGAAATCCTACTATTTCACAAAAGAAGGAACGCAATGTGCTGCGTTCCGTATTTGCGGAGACCCCAGAGAAACGGGATTCCGTATTGCCGCTGCACATCAAGATATGCCCGGATTCCGCATCAAAACAGTTTCCTCCAAAATCGACCTTGGCATTGAACGCATGACACTTGAAGGCTACGGTGGCGCAATTGTTCACGGTTGGCTCGACCGTCCTCTCGGACTCGCAGGCAGAGTTTTTGTAAAAGATGAAAATGGAGGAGCAAAAGCAATCAATGTCAATATCAAGAAACCTCTTCTCATCATCCCCAGTGCAGCCATTCACATCGTCAGAGGTGTCAATGACGGTGCGAAATTCAATGTTCAAACAGAAATGCTTCCCTTCTTTGCACAAAACAGCGAAGGAAAGCCGAAATTTCTCTCCTACCTTGCAGATTACATGGGCGTGAACGCTACCGACATTCTCAGTTTTGAACTTGCCCCCTATGAAATCTTTGACGGTTGTTTTGTCGGCGCAAACGAAGAATTCATTTCCGTTGCAGGATTGGACGATGCATCCATGTCTCACGCTATCATGGCAGGCTTCATCGAAGCAAAGGATGAATGCACCGTTTCCGATATTGCCGTAGCTTTCGATCATGAAGAAGTCGGCTCTAATTCCAATCGCGGTGCCCGTTGCAACACAATTATGCAGATCATCGACCGCATTTGCGAAAAGCTCGGTTACGGCGCAGAAGATAAATACCGTGCACTTTCCAAAACCATCGTATTTTCTGCCGATATGGCACATGCGACACATCCCTCTTACCCTGCAAATCATGAAATGAACCTTCCCGTCTTCCTTAATAAAGGCCCCGTTCTGAAACTGGCTTATACGCAGTCCTATGCAACATCTTCCAGAGGAACCGCAGTATTCAAGCTCCTTTGCGAAAAGAACGACATTCCTTATCAGATTTTTAATAACCGCAGCGACGTAAAAGGCGGAGGAACCATTGGTCCGATCATTTCCTCGGAATACGGTGTTCTTACCGTTGATATCGGCAATCCTTCTCTTTCCATGCACGCAGTCCGCGAACTCGGAGGAACAGACGATTGCTACTACATGACAAAACTTTTCCGTGCCCTTTTCAAAGACTAATACCATAAATAAAAAGGAGTCACTATGGCTTTCCTTCCTATAAATAAAGACGAAATGGAAGCGCGCGGCTGGGACGCGCCCGACATCGTCCTGATCACAGGCGATGCTTATGTTGACCATCCCAGCTTCGGAACGGCGATCATCTCCCGTGTTCTGGAAGACAAAGGATTTCACGTCTGTATTCTTTCACAGCCTCAAAATGACGATGATTATCTCCGTTTCGGAAAACCCAAGCTTGCCTTTTTCGTAAACGGCGGCAATATCGACTCCATGGTTGCCCATTATACTGCAGCCAAACGGAAACGCAGCGATGATTACTATACAGCCGGAGGCATTGCAGGAAAACGCCCCGACCGCGCAGTGACCGTTTATTGCAAAAACGTCCGCCGTCTTTTCGGAAACATTCCGCTCTGTATCGGCGGTTTGGAAGCCTCTCTTCGCCGTTTCGCCCATTACGATTATTGGGACAATGCAGTCAGACCTTCCGTGCTGATTGACACCGATGCCGATCTTCTCATGTTCGGCATGGGTGAACATCAGGTTACGGAGATCGCAGAGCGTTTGCGTGACGGAGAACACATCTCCATGATGCACGATATTCTCGGTACAGCTTATGCAATCCCCACATCGGAATATTCTTATATTCCCTCATCCGTGGAATGCCCTCCTTTTGAAGATGTCAAATCGCAAACACCCGAAGGTTATCTTGCCTATGCGCGCTCTTGCCGTATTCAACAGGACGAGCATGATGCCGTACGCGGAAAAACAATCATTCAAAGGCACGGCAAAAAAATCATTGTTCAGAATCCACCTTCGCCTCCTTTGGAAACCGAAGAATTGGATCATGTTTACGAATTGCCTTATGAACGAAATTACCATCCTTCTTATGAAGCACTCGGCGGTGTTCCTGCTATTGAAGAAGTGAAATTTTCCGTTAATCATGTAAGAGGATGCTACGGCGCATGTAATTTCTGCGCAATCGCATATCACCAGGGACGTGCCATCACAACAAGAAGTGAAGAATCCGTCATCAAAGAAGCCGAACTCTTGACTAAAATGCCGGACTTCAAAGGATATATTCATGATGTCGGCGGTCCTACCGCAAACTTCCGCCAACCGTCCTGTAAAGGACAGGAAAAACGCGGCATGTGCAAAGGAAGAAAATGTCTTGCACCTGAGCCATGTAAAAATCTTGTTGTTGATCACAGCGAATATCTGAAAATCTTACGGCGTATGCGTGCAATTCCCGGCATCAAAAAAGTATTTATCCGTTCCGGCATCCGCTTCGATTATTTGATTCTCGATCAAAACGAAGAATTTTTCAAGGATCTCGTGCGCTATCATGTCAGCGGTCAACTCAAGGTTGCTCCTGAGCATTGTTCAAACAATGTTTTAAATGCCATGGGTAAGCCTAATATTGAGGTTTATGAGAAATTCCGTCATCGTTTTTACGAACTGACGAAAAGTATGAACAAAAAGCAATATCTCGTACCTTATCTGATGTCCTCACATCCGGGAAGCAGGCCCGAAGATGCCATTGAACTTGCACTTTTTCTAAAAAAAGAAGGTTTGCATCCCGAACAGGTACAGGATTTTTATCCAACACCAGGAACCATTTCTACATGCATGTTCTACACGGGATTAGATCCCTACACAGAAAAACCGATTTTCGTTCCGAAAACAAAAGAAGAAAAAACCGAACAACGCGCCCTTCTTCAATACTTCCGGCCGGAAAACAGACAGATCGTCATCGCCGCTCTCAAAAAAGCACACAGAAGCGACCTTATCGGATACGGCGAAAACTGTTTGATTCACCCCGATTCCGCACCAAGAACTCAGCACAACCATTCCAAGAAAAGCACTTCTTTTTCCCAATCACAAAAACTTTCCCAAACACTTTCCAAGCGTGCTCATGTCTCTCCTAAAACCGCAAAGACGCCGCCTCGGAAAAATAAAACATAAGGAGATTGATCATGTTTAACAGAAACAATTTTTTCAAGAACTCCGCTGAAATTTTCGCAAAAATTTATGCAAACAGAAACGAAAGCTTCGTGAAAGCGCGTTTTAACGCCGCTTTTGATGAGTTTGAAAATATTTACGGAGAAGCCGATACGCTTTCCGTATTTTCCGTTGCAGGCCGCAGTGAAATCTGCGGAAATCATACCGATCACAATTACGGAAAAGTACTTGCAGCTTCCATCGATTTGGATATCATTGCCGTTGTCAAAAAAACAGATGAAGCCGTAATCCGCGTAAAAAGCGCAGGATTTCCCGAAGATATCATTTCTACAGAATCCTTGGCACCCGAGTTCAACGACACCGGAAGATCCTCCGCACTGATCCGCGGTGTTTGCGACGGATTTGTCAAAAACGGTCATAAAATCGGCGGTTTTACCGCTTACACCACATCTGATATCCTCGGAGGTTCCGGACTCTCTTCCTCTGCAGCTTTTGAAGATATGATCGGCACCATTCTCAATTATCTTTACAATGATGGCGAAATTGATTATATTGAAATTTCCAAAATTTCCCAGTATGCAGAAAACGTACATTTCGGTAAGCCCTGCGGTTTAATGGATCAGGTCGCTTGTGCGGCAGGCGGTTTCGTTACCATCGATTTCGAAAATCCCAAAGCTCCCATCGCACAGAAGATCGATTTTGATCTTTCCGCAAAAGGATATTCTCTCTGCATTGTAAATACCGGCGGTTCTCACGCAAATCTCACGGATGATTACGCCGCTGTTCCTGCAGAAATGAAAGCAATCGCCAACTATTTCAGCAAACCTGTTCTCCGTGGATTGACCGAAGAAGATATCATTGCCAATGCTTTGAATCTCCGCAAAAAATACGGAGATCGCGCCGTTCTCCGCGCACTTCATTTTATCAGAGAAAACGAACGTGTGGAACGCATGCTGAAAGCACTCTCCGAAGGCAATACCGATGCATTTCTTTCCATTATCAAAGAATCCGGAAATTCCAGCGCAACACTTCTTCAGAATTATTACGCACCTAAAGCACCCGCAGAACAAGGAATCTCTCTTGCCTGTGCCATCGCAAGCAAAATTCTCGGTGATAACGGAGCATTCCGTGTGCACGGCGGCGGCTTTGCAGGTACCATGCAGGCGTTTGTTCCGCATACGTGCATGGAAGCATTCCGCAACACCATGGAGACGGTATTCGGAAAAGGCGCCGTTACCGAACTTTCCGTCCGTCCTCTCGGCGCTTGCATGATCTATCACGGTTAATATATGACAGCATACACTCTTTATTCCGGATCATCCGGCAATTGCATATATGTCAAAACCGAAGATGCTGAAATTCTTTTCGACGCGGGCGTCAGCGCCCGCGCCGTTGAAAAAGGATTGAACGCAATCGGTTCTTCTCTTTCCAATATTCACGCCATTTTTGTAACGCACGAGCATTCCGATCACGTCAAAGGCTTGGAAGTCATTTCCAAAAAGTATCATATTCCCACCCATATGACAAATATATCTGCGCGTGCTTTCATCCGTAGCCCCGAAGCCTCGCTTTTGAATGATCTTTATTTACATCCGTCAGTATTTTCCGTCAAATTCGGAAACACAACCGTACGCTCTTTCGCAACACCGCACGACAGCGCAGCCTCCGTAGGATACACCGTTGAATATGAGCATAACGGAGAAATAAAAAAATTCGGATTGGCAACAGATATAGGTCATATTACAGAAGAAATCACACAAGCACTGGTCGGTTCGGATTCCGTGGTCATCGAAGCCAACCACGATGTAAATATGTTGCTTTCCGGTCCCTACCCTTACAATCTTAAACTTCGCATTCTTTCCGACCGCGGACATCTTTCCAATGAAAACTGCGCGGACTTCGCAAAATTTCTTGCAAAAAACGGAACAAAAAATTTTGTTCTCGCTCACCTTTCAAAAGAAAACAATTTCGCACCGATTGCCGAAAGCACCGTACGTAGCGCGCTTTCGGAATTTGAAGATATTCACCTGGCAGTCGCTTTACCGACTACGCCTATCCTCGTCGGATGCGACCAATCCTCGGAGATTCACTATGTTACAGATCAATATTCTCTATGTCGGAAATATCAAAGATAAATTTTTTGCACAAGCGGTTGCCGAATACGAAAAAAGGCTCTCCGGTCTTTGCAAAATCAAAAACATCGAATTAAAAGAAGAAAAACCGCCCGAAAACCCAACCGATGCCGAAATTGCATTGGTCATAAAAAAAGAAGGCGATCGTTTAATAGAAAATTTGCCCAAAAAGGGATATAAAATCGCGCTTTGCGTAGAAGGAACGCAAATTTCTTCCGAAGAATTGGCAAAAAAAATAGAAACCGTCGCTGTTTCCGGAGATTCCGAAATCACCTTTATCATCGGCGGCGCATTCGGCATGGACGAACGTGTAAAAAAAGCTTCAAACTACCGCCTTTCCATTTCAAAAATGACATTTACACATCGCATGATGCGCGTTATACTGGCCGAGCAAATTTACCGCGCGTTAAACATCCTTTCCGGCGGTCATTATCACAAATAATATTATAAAAAATCTTGAAGATTGACCAGCCATTAATCTTCAATGAAAGGAATAACTCTATGGAATTTTATGTGGACTCGGCAGACATTGCCGTTATCGGTGCAGGACACGCAGGATGTGAAGCAGCCCTCGCCGCCGCACGAATGGGCGCCAAAACCATTCTTTTCACCATTTCCAATGATGCCGTTGCCAACATGCCCTGCAACCCCTCCATCGGAGGAACAGGCAAAGGTCAGCTTGTTTTTGAAATCGATGCGCTCGGAGGAGAAATGGGCCGTGCAGCAGACAAAGTCATGTTGCAAGACCGCATGCTCAATGCAAGCAAAGGTCCAGCCGTACACTCCAAACGCATCCAGGCAGATCGCATGCTTTATCGGGATTTAATGAAAAAAACAATCGAACATACAGAAAATCTCTCTTTAATTCAAGCAGAAATCACTGATATCCGTTTGGATGAAAGCGGCGCCGTCTGTTCCGTCATCACGGAATTGGGTGCTGTTTTTCATGTAAAAGCTGCGGTTATCTGTACAGGTACGTATTTGGATTCGCGTGTCATCATAGGCGATTATACTGCTTCCTCCGGTCCTGACGGATTGCATGCTGCCAAATCATTGACAGCCAACCTGGAAAAGCTCGGCATTCGTATCATGCGTTTCAAAACGGGAACTCCACCCCGCATCGACAGCCGAACGATTGATTATTCGAAGTTGGAACGTCAGGACGGAGAAGAAAAAATCACTCCGTATTCCGCCGATACCAAGCAGGAAGATCTGGAAGCACGTCCCAAACTTCCCTGTTATATTGCCTACACAAACGAAACGACGCATCAGATCATACGAAACAACATCGGTCGTTCTCCCTTGTATTCCGGCGAAATTCACGGTGTCGGACCTCGTTATTGTCCCAGCATTGAAGATAAGGTAGTTCGTTTCCCCGACAAAAACCGCCATCAGCTTTTCGTTGAACCGACAGGACTCGGAACAAACGAAATGTATTTGCAAGGATTCAGTTCTTCCATGCCCGCAGACGTACAATTGCAAATGCTTCATTCCATTGTCGGTTTCGAAAATTCCGTCACCATGCGTTCCGCATATGCCATTGAATATGACTGCATAGATTCCACACAGCTTGATGCTTCTCTGGGATTCAAAAAGATCCCCGGACTTTACGGAGCCGGTCAATTCAACGGCACTTCCGGATATGAAGAAGCCGCAGCGCAAGGTTTGATCGCCGGAATGAACGCAACGCTCTATATTCAAGGGAAAGAACCCGTTATGCTGACAAGAGACAGCTCCTATATCGGAACACTCATCGACGATCTCGTCACAAAAGGGACAAATGAACCTTACCGCATGATGACTTCCCGTTCGGAATACCGTTTACTTCTCCGTCAGGACAATGCCGATGCCCGCCTTTCCAAAATTGGTCATGATGCAGGACTTCTTTCCGATGAGTCTTACGAACGTTATCTGAAAAAAGCAGAAATGATCGCATCTGAAAAACTCAGATTACAAAAGATCATCCTTCCGCCTTCCGAAAAAGTCAACCAATTTCTGATCTCACGCGGCGAAGTACCGATTAAGACAGGAATCCGTATGTCCGAATTGCTCAGACGTCCCGAAATCACTTATGAATCGTTGGCAGTCCTTGATCCCGAGCGCCCCGAACTGCCAAGTGCCGTTACTTTCACCGTACAGACCGAAATCAAATACGAAGGATATATCAAAAAACAGCTTGCCGATGCACAACGTTTCACTAAACTTGAAAAAAAGCTTTTGCCTCAAGACATCAATTATTCTTCCATCACCGGTCTTTCCACAGAAGCTGTACAAAAATTAAATTTACACAAGCCGTATTCCATCGGTGCAGCCTCCCGAATCAGCGGTGTCAGTCCTGCCGACATTTCCGTTCTTTTGATATATCTTGATCTAAAAAATCGCAGAAAGGACGGGGAAAAGGAAACATGACAAAACAAGATTTCTTCATTCAGTGCAAAAAATCTCTTTGTTTGAACAACCTTGCCGAATACGCAACAGATGAATATTTGGAAAAATTCCACGCATTGACAGAATTTATGTTGGAAGCCAACAAAAAAATGAATCTGACAGCGCTCAGGGATGAAAACTCCGTCATCACAAAACATATCACAGACTGTCTTCTTGCAGCCAAGCATTTACCGAAAGGCAAATTAAAAGTTTTGGATGTAGGAAGCGGAGGCGGAATGCCCTGCTTACCTTTCGCGATTATTCGTTCCGATATTGGAATCACCGCTTTGGATGCAACAGCCAAAAAAACCGCCTATATCGCCTCTGCCGCAGAACATTTGCAGCTCAAAAACGTCCGCATTTTAACGGGGCGTGCAGAAGAACTCGGCATAAACCCCAAACATCGTGAGCAATTTGATGTAGTTTGCGCAAGAGCAGTAGCCGAACTTCGTATTCTGATGGAATGGTGCATTCCTTTTCTGAAAAAAGATGGAGTGTTTCTTTCCTTGAAAGGAAAAAACGCAGAAATGGAATTGCAGAATGCGCAAAATGCTGTCAAGAAATTATCCTGCACTTTGATTTCAAACGAATCTGTCGTTCTTTTGGAAGAAGGCTGTAATGAAATGATTTCAAGTGAACGCTACAATTTCTTATTCAAAAAGACAAAAAGCACAGACAAAATCTATCCAAGAAGAAATGCTCAAATTATGAAAAAGCCCCTTTGAAAAACAAAAGCAATGTTCCACGTGGAACATTGCTTTTGTTTTTTGAACATCTTTCTCTGATGTTCCACATGGAACATCAGAAATTCTTTCAAATTTATAATTTTAAAACTTGACTTGCAAAAAACAAAATGATATAATGATTATAAAATGCAAATTGATTTAATATCGAATTCAACATAAAGAAAGCAGGTGAAATTTTGACAAAAATAATTGCTTTTGCAAATCAAAAAGGCGGTGTCGGCAAGACAACTTCCGCCATTAACATTGCCGCATCTCTCGGGGTCAAAAACAAACGTGTTCTTTTGATCGACTTTGACCCTCAAGGCAGTTCCTCTAGTGGTGTCGGAATCAGAAAAGCGCAAGCCAAGCAAACCATTTATGATGTCTTGGTCGGCAGATGTCATGCCGGTGATGTGATTTTGAAAACAGAATACAAAAATTTGGACGTCATCCCTTCCGGTGTGGATCTGGCAGCAGCAGAGTTGGAACTCGCAGAACTGGATAACCGGCAATATTGTTTGCGGGATGCCATCACAGAAATCAAAGATAAATATCATTATATTATCATAGACTGTCCTCCTTCGCTCGGAATGTTAACCGTCAACGCTTTGAGTGCTGCTGACGGAGTCGTAATTCCTATGCAATGTGAATATTTTGCTTTGGAAGGGCTTTCTCAAATGTTAATGACCATAAAGCAGATTAAAAAACTCTACAATTCTTCTCTTTCTTTGACAGGCATTCTCATCACCATGTATAACGGAAGATTGAACCTTTCCATTCAGGTTATGGAAGAATTGAAAAAACATTACGAAGACAAGCTGTTTTCCGTAACAATTCCGAGAAGCGTACGCCTCAGCGAAGCACCCAGTTACGGTGCACCGATCCATTATTACGATAAACGCAACAAAGGCGCCGTACATTATGGAAAAATCGCAAAAGAAATTATGGATCGTTTATAAAAGCACTTCGAAATCAAAAAACTTAATATCAGACAGGAGTTCATCATGCAGAAGAAAAAAGCCCTCGGCAGAGGATTGGATGCCATCCTCGTCGACACATATACCGTTGATACCGCAGAAAATAACAGCGGAATCACCAAAGTCCGCATCAATGAAGTGGAACCGAATCTCACTCAACCTCGAAAAGCCTTTGACACCGCAGAATTAGAAGCACTCGCCGAATCCATCAATCTGTATGGTGTGATTCAGCCCATCACCGTCCGCTCCATAGACGGGATGTACCAAATCGTCACCGGTGAACGCCGTTGGCGCGCGGCACGAATGGCAGGTCTTTCCGAAGTTCCGGTTATTATCATTACAGCAGATGACAAAAAAGCCGCAGAACTTGCATTGGTCGAAAATATTCAAAGAAGTGACCTCAATCCGATTGAAGAAGCAATGGGATTTTCCGCTTTGATCGAAGAATACGGATTGACCCAAGAAGAAGCAGCAAAAAGAATTGGAAAAAGCCGTTCCGCTGTAACCAACGCCCTCAGATTGTTGAACTTACCCGAAAGCGTTCGGAAAATGATTGAAAATGAAGAGCTTTCCTCCGGTCACGCAAAGGTTCTTCTCGGTTTGACCGATACAGATTCTATAGAAAAAGCCGCACTCCAGGTTGTTTCTCGCGATCTTTCGGTTCGCGATACGGAAAAACTGGTCAAAATGATGGAAGAATCAAAAAATAACAAAACAGAAGAGAAAATATCTCACGATGTGGATCATACACGTTCTCTGGAACTTCTCGTCCAAAAGGCACTGGGAAGAACCATCAAAATCAATGAAAAGGGCAAAAAAAGTTCCATCACTATCGGATATTCCGATAATGAAGATCTTGAAAATTTACTGAAAATACTCTGTGGAGAATCTTTTTTTGATAACATCTGAATTTAAAGCATAAAAAGTATTAAGCTGCCTTCCCCGACTGATCACCTATCCAAATTTCATCCGTAGTTAAATAATATAAAACGGCAAAGTGGATTTTGCTCAATTTCTTGGAAAATAAAAAATCGGCAAGTTTTGCCGATTTTTTTATTCTTATTTTACAGGAACTACCTTATATACATTCATCACAGAACTTTCTGTATACAATTCATTGACATAATCATTGAAGCTTGTTTCTGTTTTGTCTTTGATGTATCGTTCTTCAAGTTCCGCCTTTACATCTTCAAAAGAGTCGAAACTGCTCTCTTTTTCAACAGAATCCAGCACAAGAATACCGTAACCGTTAAAACCAAAAATCGCATTTTCATAAATCTGATTCACTTCCAGGTGCTGAAGCGCATAATATGTTTCAATTTCTGTGCATTTTCCGACATATTCCAAATAACGTTCATATTCCTTAGAAGAAGGAGCCGCCTTGGAATCTCTGTCCTTATAATCTTCATCGTACTTTTTCAGCATATCATCCAGCTGTTCTTTGGTATCCAATTTCGGCATGGACTGTCCAGCAATAAAATCATCAAATACAACAATATTGAGATAGCCGTCTTCTCTGGTATATTTCCCGAGAAGCTCCGTTTTTACTTGATCCAATGTCATTTCACCCGCATGGATTTTACGAATGTATTCCTGTGCTTCTGCTTTTGCGGCCGCACATTCATTTTCATCGGAAATATTCTTCACTTCTCTGAATACCATGGTAAAATGATAACCGGAAGGATTGAAATAGTCCAAAGCATGATCATTCATATACTCTTTCAAAACTTCATCCGTGATTGTAATTCCCGATTTGATATCTTCGTAACATTTTTCATTGAGGAGCGTTCTGCGAACTTCTTCTTTCAAAAAGCTTCGGGAGACATTATAAAACTTACGCCAAGCCTTATAACCGCCGTCAAATTTTTCTTCAATGTTTGCTTTTTCGATTTTATAGCGTTCATTCAATGTTTTCTTATCAATTTCAAAGCCATCTTCTTTTAGATCTTCTTCAATCAAAAGATATTGAACAAAAGCATCAACAGCATTCGCCCTAATCGCATTTTTCTCGGAAGTACTCATACCTTCTCTCGAATATGCGGTAACATAATAATTAATAATATCTTCAACATCGGATCTGTAAACAAATTTATTACCGCCGTCATAAATAGCAACAATGTTTTTTCCTTTTCCGCAGGAAGTAAACATTCCCAAACAAATGACAGCACTTAAAAGCAGACAAACCGCTTTCAAAAATTTTCTCATCATGTTTTTCCTTTCGATATATACCCTTTTTTTCGTATGGACTTACAAAAAGCCGTCTTTGACGACGGCTTTTTGTTTTTTACTTGTTATCAGTCGTGTTTGCAGCAATCACATTCATCATCATCGTCTTCATCACAGCAATCACAAACGCAAGAGAATTTTGCGCCGCAAGCCGGACATTCAACGTGATCGAAATCCATATTTTCATCGATGCAAACAGTATCGCCACATGCAGGGCACTCAACTTCAACGAAATCATCATCATCGCAATCACAGTCGCAATCGTCGCCGCAGCAATCACAATCGCCGTCGCAATCATAATATTCTTCTTCCAAAGCACCGAGATCTTCGTCAACTTCTTCGATGTAGGATTCAAGATATTCCGTGGTTTCTTTCAATGCGGAAATTTCTTTTGCGATATCGCCGAGGACATCAAGAATAGCATTTACAACTTTGTCATCAACATTAAGACCTTCAGCAAGACCTTTGATGTATGCAACTTTTTCAGAAACGTTCATTTTACTTCTTCCTTTCTTTATTTTTGATAAAAAATTTGATCATTTTTAACTCAATCTTCCAGCAAGTGGTTTTTCAAAATCAAGCTCTTTCGATGTATTCGCCTGTTCTGGTATCAATGCGGAGTCTTGTTCCGTTGTCAATGAAAAGCGGCACCTTAATTACAGCACCTGTTTCAAGTGTTGCAGGTTTTGTTGTACCGGTAGCGGTATTGCCTTTGAAGCCGGGTTCTGTAGAAACAACTTCGAGTTCAACGAACATCGGAGGTTCAACGCTGAAAACATTTCCCTTGTAGGAAACAAGGCGGCACATCATTTCTTCTTTTACAAATTTGAAGCTGTCAGGAAGGAGTTCCTGGGAAACAGGAATCTGCTCAAATGTTTCCATATCCATAAAGTAGTAAAGATCTCCGTCTGTGTAGCTGTACTGCATGTCGCGTCTTTCAACGATTGCAGGGGGGAATTTGTCTGTGGGGTTGAATGTTGTTTCGGTTACGGCACCGGAAATAACATTACGAAGTTTTGTACGAACGAAAGCAGCGCCCTTACCGGGTTTTACGTGCTGGAATTCGATAACTTGCATAACGTTACCGTCCATTTCAAATGTTACACCGTTCTTAAAATCGCCTGCGATTACCATAATAATTACCTCCAAAAATTAATGTCAAAAATTCAATATTTGAATATTGTTAATCACTTTATATTATAACGGAAAGTTTTGAAAATATCAAGTATTTTTTTATATTTTTCAGTAAATTTCTGTTTTTTACATAATTTCAATCAGATCTTTCGGACTATTGGTGATATCAACGGGACCATTCTCCGTCATTTGAATCATATCCTCGATACGAACGCCGTATTTTCCTTTGAGATAGATACCCGGTTCAACCGTAAAGACATGTCCGACAGCAAGAGGTGTTTTACCAAAAGCGGAAATACGCAAAGGTTCATGAATCAAAAGACCGACGCCATGTCCCAATCCGTGCCCGAAGCATCCCTCGTAACCCGCAGTGTAGATAATATCTCGCGCAACACGGTCGAGCTCTTCCCCCGTCATTCCCTCGCGGACAGCAGCAATGGCAGCAAGCTGTGCGTCCAAAACCGTTTGATAAACCTTTTTCATATCCGCATCCGCTTTACCGATCACAACGGTTCTTGTCATATCCGAACAATAACCCTCGTAAATACAACCGAAATCCATGGTAAGGAAACCGCTTTCCAACTGCACCGGACGGGGCACGCCATGAGGACGTGCAGAATTGATTCCAGATACGGCGATGGTATCAAAACTTTTATCCGAAGCGCCGAATTTTTTCATTTGGTATTCCAACTCGGCAGCAACATCTGTTTCCTTCATATCAGGACGGAGAAGAGGCAGTAAAGCCGCGAATGCCTTATCGGTAATACTTTGTGCCTTACGGACCTTTTCCATCTCTTCAGGCGTTTTGAATGCCATCATATCACGGATGATATTTCCGACAGAAACAAATTCACAGGACGGAAATGTTTTTTTCAGTCCCGCCAATGCAGCAACTGTAACCAGTTCATCCTCAAAAGCAACCGTCCGGATGGCTTCATTTTCAATAATTGCCTCAACTTCCTCTTTATACGGCTTCACGGAAACAGTACAACCAACACACTCCTTCTCCGCAGCTTCGATATAACGAAAATCTGTGAAGAAAGCCGCCGTTTGCTTTGTAACGAAAAGAAAGCCGTTGGAACTCTTGAATCCGGTCAGATAAAACCGTGTCACGCTGTCCGTTGTCAGAAAAGCATCGACATCCGCAGGTAAGCGATGCTGTAAAATTTCAATTTTTGTCATAGTTATCTCCTGTTTTTTTCAAATGTTCTCCTTTCTTGATTTTATCTCAAAAATAAGAACATTTCATTTGTAAACGATGAATGTTTTGAAAACAATACTTAAAAGTCTACCACGTCATTTCCATCCAAAGCCGCAAGACCGTACTTTAAAGCATCTGCAGCAGTCCGACGCTCTTCCTCATTTTCACTTTCCAACATGGGAAGAAGTTCCCTGAAAAACGCTCCTCGGATGGAAATATCATTTTTCAATTCCTCATAATCCAAAAGAGGCACAGAAGCATCTTCAACTTCCAGATAGAAAACACCAAAAGCATAGGCCTCCAGTTTTTCGGGATGAAGTGCGGTTTCGGGAGCAATTCTGCCCGTCAGACGGACACGCAAAAGAACATCCAGTCCATACCCTTCTTTTTCAACCGTTTCTTTCACACGGGCAACAAGTGCTTCCTGCGTTGCCACACCTGTAATATCCACACTCGTTTTTTCAAAACGGCGTTTTCCCGTTCTCTTATTCGTAAAAGATGCCGTCAATTTTCCGGCACTTTTGGAAAGTTCCGCAATGATTACACCCTTAGTACCGCATTCATCAAACGAACGGCCTTCCGGACATCCGCTGTACGCATAATAAGTCGTCCCCGCAGTATTGACCTTTCCACCTTGATGAATATGCCCAAGCGCAACATAATCAAAACCGCTTTTTGCAATATCGGAAACAGTAAGAGGACAGTATTTGGAACGCCCACCGACATCTGCATGAGCTGCCAAAATATTGATTCTTGAACGGTCAAACATAATCTTTCCCGCAAGGGGATTTTCCGTATATCCCTCAGAAGTAAAGGCATAACCGTAAACATCCACGCCGATTTCAGGAAAAGAAAAACAGGAAAGCTGTTCTTTATCAAAAATATATACGTTCTGCGGAAAACCTTCTTTTCTGTAAGGACTTCTTCCCCAGACATAATCATGATTTCCGGGCGCAATCACAAATCTGCATTCCGGAACCGAAGAAAATAACGAAACCAGAAGCGACATGGTTTCCTTTGTAACAAAACCGCTGTCAAAGAGATCTCCGGAAATCAGCATAAGATCTGCTTTTTCCGATTTTGCCAAAAGAACAATAGAGGCAAAAGTTTCTCGAAGCTCATTTTTTCTCATCTGCGCTTTTTGCACATCCAGAAGAGAAAAGGGAGCGTCCAGATGAACATCTGCCGTATGAATAATTTTAGGCATAAGACCGTATTCCTTTCACCGATCTTTTTATTTTGATTTTTCCGGCAGGAGATGGTTCCGCCGATCAAAAATAAACGGCGGAACCGAAATCCCGCCGTTTTATATTCTTTTTCCGTTTGCCGACGGGATCACGGAAAAAACTTTTTATAGTTCTTTTTCAGCCGATTTTTTACGAAATCAAGCCGTAAAAGTATATTCACCGGAAATCAATTCCAGTCCGAATTCTTTTTCACTTTCGGTAACAGTGCCGACAACAGAAGCAGGAACGTCGTTTTCTTTCAGAATGTCTTGATATGTCTTCGGCAGATACAACGTTGCATGGCAACCGAAAGGAACCTTGATATGAATGGAAACCTTACCTTCGCAATTTGTCCAATCACAGCGCACTTCGCCGTACATGGATTCATGAGAAGCCGTAGCGCTTTCCATTCCGCTGTCGATCGCGGGACGGAGAATGGTATGAGCAAAACCGGGTTCCTTTTCATCGGGAGAAATACCGCCCACATATTTGTAAAGGAAAGAAGAAATATCGGAGAACATATGGTGGTTGTGAGAACCGCCGCCATTCCAGCATTCCCAAAGTGTGGTTGCACCAAGATCAATCCATCTCTGGCAACCGGGGAAGGTTCTCTGCGCCAACATTCTGTGTCCTACATTGCCTTCGCCCATGGAACCGAGCGTGTGCATAACAAATTTATTGCCAAGCACACCGAAATCCAGGTGCCAATCCTGCTGTTCGATCTGTTCGATCAAACGACGGAGAAGGGGTTCTCTTTCATCCTCTTCACAAAGATTGAAGTACAACATGGTTGCGGTTGCGGTCTGGCAATCCCCCATAACGGTGTAAGTTTCTTTGTCGAAGAATTTCTCGCGGAACACCGCTTTGATCTTCTCTGCCATTTCGCTATAATAGATTTCATCCTCTGTTTCACCAAACATTCTTGCCATCTTGACAACGATGTTTGCAGCATTGTAGAAGAAGCCTGTATCGGAAACCTCGGTCGGGCATTTGTAGTTACCCATATTCTTACCGATTGCAGGACCTTCAAAAGGAGGACACCAGTCGCCCGTTCCGTAATCAAGCGTATAATCAGTGGTCATAGTTTCCATAAAATCGCAGTTACGCTTGATCGCATCGTAGTTCTTGCGAAGAATGGAAACGTCGCCGTTATAAAGATAAATGTTATACGGAACATTGATCAGCGCGCTTGACCAGTCGGGACCCATCAAGCCGTAATAACCCCAACCCGTGGAAGGAACAACGCAGGGAATCTGACCTGCGGGGCGCTGAGAGGTTCTCATATCCTGACTCCATTTTGCAAGGAATGCACGGGAACCGAAGTTTGTGAGCATCTGCTCAGAAGAGAGGGAAACATCACCCGTCCAACCGTTCTTTTCTCTGTGAGGGCAGTCTGTAGGAATGGAATGCATATTGGAAATGGTCGACCAGCGGCAGAGATGCTGAACGCGATCAAGCAATTTATCAGAGCAGGAGAATGTACCAATATCGGCAACGTCCGTGCAAAGTGTCAGTGCGGTTACATCGGAAAGAACAGGTTCGTAATCAATACCCGAAATTTCAACATATTGGAAGCCATGGTAAGTAAAGATCGGATTCCATACTTCTTCTCCATCACTCTTCTTGATGTATTTATCCGTCTGGAACGCACCGCTGCGAACAAAGCAGCCGATTGCACCCGTATCGATTTCTTCTTCCGAGCTGAGCACATCGGAATAGCGGAAAGTGATTTCCGTGCCTGCGGGACCTCTTACCTTGAATCTGCCGACACCCGCCTGGTTCTGACCGATATCAAACACATAACCGTTTTTACTCTTCCACATTTTTCTCGCTGTGAACGTTTTGCGTACGCGGATGGGTTCAAATTCCATAGCGATCAGTTTACCGCCGGGACTCTTCATAATCTTCGTACCAACCCATGCGCTGTCATCGTAATCCGCTTCCGTCCATGCGCCGAGTTCAAGGCGCGCGTCATAATATTCACCATTACGAATGCTGTTGAATGTAATCGGACCCTTGGAGGACTTCCATACATTGGGATCGGAAGCCATAATCTGCTTGGTACCATCTTCGTAAGTGATGTGCAATTCGCAGATCAGTTTGGGGAAATGTCTCCAGCTTGCAGCAGGCGTATTCCAATTATCCTGAGTGAAGCAGTTGTACCAACCGTTACCCGGCGCAACGCCGATTGCATTCTTACCCATTTTCAAAAGATCCTTCACGTCATAAACAAGATACATCGATTCCGCATCGTACCTTGTAAACGCAGGGGAAAGCATATCATCGCCCGTCTTTGTTCCGTTGATGTAGCTTTCAAAATAACCAAGACCGCAGATTGCCAGATAAGCGGCGCTGACGTTTGTGTTTACGTCAAATGTGTTTCTGAGGTACTGAGCCGCTTCCGCATCGGGGTAACGGCGAACAGGCTTTGCGTTGATCCATTTACCGATCCATTTGGAGCCGAGTTTACCCGTAACAAAGCTTCCTGTTTCGGAAGCGGTTTCGCCGGACTCTAAAGCAACTTCAACGGTAAAATCATACTTCGTAATCGGTTTGAGCTTTTCACCCGCGTAGGAAACAAAAAGCTGTTCCTTTGTTTCAACCGCGCCACTGTCCCATACCGTATTACCGGTCAACGCTTCCTTTACACAAATACGGCGGCTCTTCTGCGCACCTCCCCTCTCGCTGTTCGAGAGTTTGTAAGAAAACGAGGGATTTTCGTCAATACCGCAAGGATTTTTAAGATAATTGACGGTACTGCCGTATACTTTAAATTCAGCCATAATATCTCCGTTCCGACGGGAACAATATCCATTGTTTCCGTCTTTTAAATTTATTTTTCACGGAAAGACTTCGGAAAAACCAAAGTCCATGATCATTGCTTTATATTATAACATAAAAATCCTTTTATTGCAAGAGTGTTTTCAGTTTTCACAAAAACAATCCTCCTTTTTGTGAAAAAAATAGCATTCCGAACAAAAAGGAGGATTAATATTTTACGTTGAACAAAATTCAATTGATCAAAGACCGAGATATTCCTTTTGACTTTCAGTTAATTCATCAATAGCTACGGAAGTTTTGGAAAGTTTCATTGTTGCAACCGTCATATCGGTTGCAACGGGAACCGCATAAAGTTTATGTGCAAGCCCAGGTGTCTTGACAAGATATTCCAGACATTTCGCTTGCAGAGCAAAGCTCATATCCATAATCTCTGCAGGATGACCGTTGCCCGCCGCAAGGTTGACAAGGCGCCCATCTGCAAGAAGATTCAGAACTCTTCCGTCCGACATAGTGAAACCTTCGATTCCCGGCTTTCTTTGCTCACAGGAAACGGAAAGCGCCGCAAGCTCGCCTTTATTGATTTCCACATTAAAATGTCCTGCATTAGCAAGAAGTACGCCGTCTTTCATCTTTTCAAAATGTTTTCCCACAATGACGTCTTTACATCCCGTAACGGTAATGAAAAGGTCGCCGACCGCCGCCGCTTCATCCATAGGTAGAACAGTAAAGCCGTCCATAACCGCCTCCAATGCGCGCACAGGATTCACTTCTGTCACAAAAACAACCGCCCCCATACCTGCCAAACGGCGCGCAATTCCCTTTCCGCACCATCCATAGCCGGCAACAACGGCTTTCTTTCCTGCAATCACAAGATTCGTGGTATGCATGATCGCATCCAGCGTGGACTGACCTGTACCGTAACGGTTATCAAACAAATGCTTGCAGTCCGCATCGTTGATATCAATCATGGTATAATCGAGCGTGCCTTTCTTTTCACGGATACGAAGTCTGTGGATTCCCGTTGTGGTTTCCTCGCAACCGCCGACCAGACGGTCTCCGAGGTCTCTGCATTCTCCGTGAAGCAATTCGATAAAATCCCCACCGTCGTCAATCATAACATCAGGATGGCAAGAGAGGGCCGCTTTGAGATGCTCCGTATACGTTTTTTCATCCGCGCCGTGGATTGCAAATACGTTGACACCGTAATCGCAAAGTGCCGCCGCAACATCATCCTGTGTGGAAAGAGGATTACAGCCCGTGGAATATACATCCGCACCGCCCGCCTTCAAAACTGTTGCAAGATAGGCCGTTTTTGCTTCCAAATGGATGGACATTGCAATCTTTTTTCCTGCAAAAGGTTTTGTTTCTTTGAATTCCTTTTCAATCGCAGAAAGCACAGGCATATAACTTTTAACCCAATTGATCTTTTCATGTCCGCTTTTCGCGAGATTTCTATCTTGAATTATGCTCATTTTTTACTCCTTTGCATTTTTATTGTTTTGTGTTTGACCACTGTTTTGTGTTTGACTTTTGTTCAAACTACCGTAATACACCCTATAGGCAAGAATTCGGACTGATTTTCCGAGTGAGCCGAGATATGTTTTTCATACCAAACAAGATCGTACCATCTGCCGAATTTATAACCGCATTTACTGAAATGTGCCGCCTTACGATAACCCATAGCCAAATGGAAACGGGGACTGGCATGTGTGATGGTTTCATCCTCGTTTTCACGGTAAGAAACCGCCGCATAGAGATTCGTAATCTGTTGAAGTTTCAAAATCCGTTCCAGTTCGCCGTAAAGAAGCTTCCCGATGCCCTTTCCTCTTTGTTCCCGTCCGAGATAAATCACGGTTTCAACGGAATGCGAAAAAGCGGCTCGCTCACCCAATTCCTTTGCATAAGCATAGCCAATAATCTTCCCTGCCTGCGTTGCAACCAGATACGGATACTTTTGCAAAACAGTTTCAATCCTTTTTCGGAAAATCTCCTCTTCCGGAACCTCGTATTCATATGTAACTCCCGTATTCAAAACATAGGGCGCATAAATATCCAGCAATGCCGCCGCATCCTCCGGTTTTGCCATACGTATTTCAATTTTCCCTGTCATATCAGAATGTAATCCTCCGAATGGAACCCGCTTTTTTTGTTTTGCGGTCAATTTCCACTTCAATACCGTGCGCCACAACGGGGTTCTGGGAAGGTATGAATTTCACCGGCAATCCTGTCGTCATTTTTTCAATAATGCTCTCAGGTTTGATTCCCAGAACGCTGAATTGCGGACCGCACATACCAATATCCGTGATATACGCCGTTCCTTTCGGCAAAATACATTCATCTGCAGTGGGAACGTGGGTATGCGTGCCGTAGAATACCGTAATTCTGCCGTCAAGATAAAAGGCAAGCGCTTGCTTTTCCGATGTCGCTTCCGCATGAAAATCCAGAATGGAAATATCGTATTTTCCCCGATAGCGCGACAGAATCTTTTCAACCGTGAAAAAGGGGTTTTCCAAAGGTTCCATCATGACAATCCCCAACAGATTGATCACCAGAATACCAATCCCCGCAGCATCCGTCAGAACAGCGCCCTCTCCCGGAACAGCATCGGGGTAATTCGCCGGACGCAACAGCATTTTTTCTTCTTCAAACAGCGTTTTTGCTTCGTAACGCTTAAACGCGTGATTTCCCGTTGTAATCACATCCGCGCCCGCGGAAAAGAGCATACTTGCGGAATTTTTATCAATTCCGTTGGTTTCGGCACAATTTTCCCCGTTCACGACAACAAAATCAATCCCATGTTCCTTCCGATAACGCCAGAGACGTTCACACACATATTTGCAGGAGGAAGCGCGGCTGATATCGCCCAAAATTAAAATTTTCATATTTCATCCGTTCTTTCTGTATGAATGATTTTTTACTCCGTATAAGGATAGTTTATCATAATTTCCACATAATTTCCACAATTATTTGAATTTTTCCAAAATATTTTTTCAAAAGTATGAAGAAGCTTGCAAGTCAAGGGTTTTTTCCACTTGATTTTATTTATTTAATATGATATAATATATAATAATTATATATAAAGGGCTTATTTTGCGCTTTTTCGGAAAGCGCCGAAAATCAAAACACGGAAAGAGGGATAACACTTTGAACTCCAATCAAGCCATCTGGAACATCGTCTATGACGAAATGCTGAAAAAATATCCCGAAGCCGTTATCGAGCTCTGGTTCAAAAACTTTGAACTGGAATATTTCGATGACGAACGGGCATTGATCACAACCACAAGCGAAGTTTTTGTGGATCTTTTGAATAAAAAATACGCGCCCGATATCGCCGCAATCTTTGAACAAACGCTGAACTTCCACGTTGACGTCAAGGTTTTTGCGAAATCAACCTTCAATCTGGAAAACGCTCTGCTGACGGAAATTCCCGCCTCCCAAACCGAACCCGAGCCCATTAAGGAAAAGGACGAGGAACCGACGCACGACACTGCTTTCATTTCCGAAAAGGATTACACCTTTGATAATTTTATCGTCGGAAGCTCCAACAAGCTTGCGCACGCAGCCTCTGTTGCCGTTGCCAACAATCCTGCAGAACAGTATAATCCCCTGTTTCTTTACGGTCCCAGCGGACTCGGTAAAACGCACCTGATGAAAGCCATTGCCAATGAAGTAAAAAGAACCCGCCCGCATTTCAATATCATCCTGATCAAGGGCGAAGATTTCACCAACGAGCTGGTCCGCTCCATCGAAAAAAAGACCACAACAAAATTCAAAGAAAAATACCGCAATGCCGATATGCTCTTGATCGACGACATTCAATTCATTGCGGGTAAAGTTTCCACGCAGGAAGAGTTCTTCCACACGTTCAACTCGCTCTACGATGCAGGCAAACAGGTCATACTGACCTCTGACCGTCCTCCCAAGGACATTCAGCACCTGGAAGAGCGCATTCAGAGCCGATTTGAAGGCGGTCTGATCGTGGATATCCAACCACCCGAAACGGAGCTCCGTATCGCCATTTTGAAGCGCAAAGCTCAGATTTTGAATGTGAATCTCTCCGATGATGTTCTGAACTTCCTCGGAGAAAACGTAAAGAGCAACATCCGCCAGTTGGAAGGCGTCATCAAAAAGCTCGGCGCTTACAGCTTCGTTAACGGAACTCGCATCACGGTGGATACCGCCAGAAACGTCCTTTCCGGTGTCATCTCCGGCACGGTTCCTCCTGCACTCGTGGCGGAACAGATCATCGAAAATATCTCCAAGCGCTATAACATCAGCATTGAAGACATCAAGGGTAAGAAACGCACCACAGATATCGCGCTCGCACGGCATATTTCCATTTATGTCATCCGCAACGTAACCAATCTCTCTTTGCAAAACACCGCAAAAATTTTCGGAAGGGATCACACTACCATTCTTTCCTCTATTGACGTTATCAAAAGCAAAATGTCCAGCGACAGTGCGTTCGAATACGAAATCAACAGTATTTGCAACGAATTTGCATGAGGTGTGTGCGCGAAAATAGAAAGATGTTTTTTACGGTTATGCACAGTTCAGCTTTTCCACAATGTGTGGAAAAGCAAGTGGAAAACATGGAAAAGCCTTGACGGCACGAAGACTTTTCTCTGTTGAAAAAATGGGATGTTTCCCACACTTTTTACAAAAAATGGCTGTTTTCGCACATTTCATTTTTTCACGGAACCGCGGATAAAAAAGACGTTTTGTACAATTCTTTATCTTTCCACATTTTTTATCACATTTTTTCCTTTTCCACAGGGCATCTTTTCAAGAATTTCCACAAAGAAAAACGGAGTTCGTTTTTTCCACAAATTCTAAAAAGTTTTCCGCTTTTCTTTCCCCCTGAAAAACAGTCCTTCCCGTCCTCGAAAATCCAGGCGGCATCAAGCTTTTTTCACTTTTCCAACATTTCCACACAGACTAAAACCATTACATCTAAAAAACAGTTAATCTTTTTTCTCTTACAGCGCGAAAAAGAAAATCTTTGCTTTTTCCGGGCTGTGGAAAGAGCATCCCTTGCGGATGCGGTTTTCAAAAAATATTTGATACACGATAAAAAGAAAGGACACCTTTTTATGAAAGTAACCTTCAAAAAAGAAGAACTTCTTCTCGCCATCACAAAATCTCTCGGCTGTGTTTCAACAGAAAAAACCATCAACTCCATCGAAGGCATTCTGATTACCACGATCGGAGAATCCCAATGTCAGCTTTGCGCGTACGATCTGGAAAAGGGCATTAAGATTATGATCAGTGCCGAGGTGGAATCGGGCGGTGTCATTGTTATGAACGGTAACAAGCTTTCAAGCATTGTCAAATACATGCCGGGAAACGTTACCATTGAAACCAATCCTGAAGAAGAAAGCGGTATGGCGGTTGTTTCCAGCGGTCGTTCCAAATTCCAAATCCATTACATTTCCGGAGATACTTTTCCTCAAATGCCGGAATTGAATCCTGACCGTAAATTTTTCCTGCCGCAGAAACTGTTGAAAAAACTGATCAGCCAAACTATTTTTGCTGTTTCTCAGGACGAAACACGTCCTGCTCTCATGGGACTTTATTTTGAAATCACGGAAAATACCGTAACCGTTGTCGGATGCGACAGCTATCGCGTGGCAATCCGTGAAAATAAGATTGAAACCAATATCACAACCAAAAGCGGCGAAACGGAAATCAGCTTTATCATTCCCGTTAAAACAGTGGCAGAACTTTCCAGACTTTTGGAAGATAAGGATGAACCCATCCAATTCTCTCTGACCAGAAAACACGCACTCTTCTATTTCGGTATGAAATGCGGCTCTCAGGATAAAGAAGCCATTCTGTTCTCCCGTTTGATCGATGTTCCTTACATTGAATACAGAAGATTCATTCCCAAGGAAAGCAAAACTTTCGTTGAAATTGAAAGGGATGCTTTGGAAGATTCTCTGGAACGCGCTTCCATCGTTACGGAAGAACGCGTTGTGGGACAGGCGAAAAGCGTTGTCCGTTTCAGCTTCAAGGATCAGACCCTCGGTGTCAGTGCACTTTCTGTTTCCGGAAACTTCTTTGACGAGATTAATATTGAAAAGACGGGTAACGACCTTGAAATCGGTTTCCCCTGTAAATATCTGATTGAAATTCTCCGTGCGACAGATGAAGGTCAGTTGAAGCTTTCCCTGACATCCTCCTATATGATCATGGTGATCGAAGGCGCGAATACGGAAGAAAGCGATTCTAAATTCCTCTATCTTGCGCTTCCCGTCAAACTCAGAGATTAAAGTTATGTATTTGGATTGCGCTGTATTTGAAAATTACAGAAATATCGAATTTTTCCCGTTTTCCTTTGACAAAGAAATCAATATTCTTTACGGAAAAAATGCGCAGGGAAAAACCAATGTGATCGAAGGCATTTATTTGTTTGGAAACGGCAAGAGTTTTCGTCACGCGAGAGAAAAAGATCTAATAAAAAACGATCGGATCGGTGCGCAGATCAGTATTTCCTATCGGGATTCCGTCAGAGAAAATAAAATGAGTTACCGTATTTTCCGCGATATGCCGAAGGAAAACTTCAAAAACGGAATTAAAATCACGAAAATGTCTGATTTTATCGGAAATTTCAAAGCAGTGCTCTTTTGTCCCGAACATCTTTCCATTGTAAAAAGCGAACCGGCGGAACGCAGAGGCTTTCTTGACGGCGCGATTTCGCAGTTCAACCGTCCGTATCTTGCGGCTTTGATGGAATACAAGAAGCTTCTGGAACAAAGAAACGCATTGCTGAAAAATCATGAAAAACACGGAGAAACCTTTTTCCTGACGGAAGAGGTGATCTCCGAAAAGCTCGCATCCGATGCGGCTTACATCACGCAGGTGCGCGCGCAATATGCGGAGAGATTGTTTAGACTTGTCAATCAGTATCTTTTCGATATGACGGGCGGAAGAGAACCCGTGGATTTCTGCTATCTTTCCCACATCGCCGGAAAAGAACACGGAATTTTGCTGGACCGGAACCGCAATGCTGAAAAATATAGGGAACTTTTCCAAAAGAATTTGCAAAAGGAAATGATTCTCGGCACTACGCTCAGCGGTTCCCATAAAGATGATATCGAAATCAAATTGAACGGTATGAATGCGAAGATTTTCGCATCCCAAGGACAGCAGAGAAGTATTGCACTTGCTATGAAACTGGCCGAAGGTGAGCTTTCCAGAGAAGAAAGCGGCGAATATCCCGTGTTTTTATTGGATGACGTGCTTTCTGAATTGGACAGGGAACGAAAAAACTACGTTCTTTCCGAGTTGCACGGCAGGCAGGTCATCATCACAACCTGCGATGAAAACGATTTCAAAGGAATTTCAAACGCAAAAAAAATATACGTGGAAAACGGCACGTATTCTTATCAGTAAGAAAGGATTGGTATATACTATGAAGCTTTCCATAGCCCCCATCGCCTTGAATCATTATTTTGATACGGACAAGGAACAGAGAGACGTTCTTGCATTTTTCCGCGATTGCGGTTTTACCTGCGTGGATTATGAAATCAAACAGGAATATATCCGGGATGACGAACAGCTCCATGCCAAAAGACTTCGTGAAAATCTCGCCGAGCTTGGTATGACGGCACCGCAGGCGCATGCGCCTATCGTGAATCCCTTTGATCCCGAGGTGGATTGGCTGACCGTTTTACGCCGTTCTCTTGAATTTTGTAAAGTTGCGGGCATCCCGCAGGTTATCATTCATTCGGGCGAAGTCAAGGGAGCATCCAAGGAAGAATTCCAAGCGGCAAACAGAGATTTTTACCGTTCACTGATTCCTTACATGGAAGAAACCGGTGTTTGTGTTCTGCTTGAAAATATCGGACATTATGAACAGGACTATTATCTGAAAAACGGCGCAGAGCTCAGAGAAATGATCGATTGTCTGGACCATCCGATGTTCGGCGCTTGCTGGGATGTCGGTCACGCAAATCTCTATTGGAAAAAAGATTGTGAGCAGTACAGCTCTGTGGTTGCGCTCGGAGAGAAGCTGAAAGCCCTTCATATCCATAGCAATGCCGGCTATTTTGAAAAATCTCACAGACATCACAGAATTGATATGCACGGACTGCCCTATATGTCTCTTTACGACAGCGTCAATTATGACGCTCTGATTCAGGGATTGATTGATATCGGTTATGAAGGAACCTTCAATTTCGAAGTAAACGTTCCCGTTAAGACCGTCCGTTATTCCTTTGAATACAAGGGGGAAATTGTCCGTACTCTCGAAAAGCTGCCGCTCGATCTTGCAAAACAATACAATGCATTGCTTTACAATATTGGTAAATATATGATGGAAACCTACGGCATTTTCGAGGGCTGAGTTTATGTTCGCAAACAGAAAAGAAAAATTGAGATTCATATTGGCTTGCGTGTTCTCCGTATTCTTTTTGATCGGCTCCGTTTTCACAGTTGCCATGGCGGCAGAAGCCGTTTTTTCAGGAAACAGTGCGACACCGGCTGAAAATGAGATATTTTCCGTCATTTTCGGAACTGTATTCGGAGTCCTTTTAAAGTTGTTGATTGGGATTCTCGCGTGCGGCATTCTTTCTTTGGGTGCGTTGGCAGCATTTCTGGCTCATTCTCTGCGATTGCATGAAAATCCCAAAATCGGAAAGACAATGAAAATACTTTGCGTTTCCGATCTTTGCTTTCTTGCGCTCAACATGTTATCCATAGCAATATTGTTGTTATAAAAAGAGGTTTTTATGTATCTCCATGCAGGAAATAATAAAAATATAAAAATTTCGGATATCGTCGGTATCTTTGATACGGATACCGCAACGATATCAAAAATCACAAAACAGTATCTTTCGGGATGCGAAAAAAGAGGGGAAACCGTCAATATCAGTTACGAGCTTCCCAAAGCATTCGTTTTGACTGCTGAAAGCGGATGTTCTTCCCAAAATAAAAACATGGTTTATTTTTCACAGCTTTCCGTGAAAACTCTGTGTCAGAGAGCGGACGATCCCTTGAAATAGAGAGTGATCGGATAAAAGCAGAAAATAAACACGATCAGCATATATCAATCTTCAGAAAGGCAGATCTATACTTATGTCGGAAAAACAAAACACCGAAAAAAGAGTCTATGAGGATAGTCAGATTCAGGTTTTGGAAGGCTTGGAGGCGGTAAGAAAACGCCCCGGTATGTATATCGGATCGACTTCCCAAAGAGGACTCCATCATCTCGTATATGAGATCGTTGATAACTCGATCGACGAAGCTATGGCGGGAATTTGCGACCGTGTGGATGTTACGTTCCATCCCGACGGAAGCGTTTCCGTTCAGGATAACGGGCGCGGTATTCCGGGCGGTATCAATAAAAAACTCGGTATTCCCACAACAGAGGTTGTTTTTACCGTTCTTCATGCGGGCGGTAAATTCGGCGCAGGCGGCTATAAGTTCTCCGGTGGTTTGCACGGTGTCGGCGCATCGGTTGTAAACGCTCTTTCCGTCTGGACGGAAATTGAAAACTGCCACGCAGGCGAAATGTATACCGAGCGGTTTGAACGTGGAAAGGTTGCGCGTCCATTTGCGCATGTTGGTTCTTGCGGAGATAAACACGGACTTTACGTTCGTTTTATGCCGGATGCCGAAATCTTTACGGAAACAACCGAATTTGATTACAATACCATTCTGAACCGTATGCGTGAACAAGCATTTCTGAATGCGGGAATCCGTATTACGGTAACGGATGCGAGAGGCGCGGATCTCATCACAAACGAGCTTTGTTATGAAGGCGGTGTCCGTAGCTTCGTGGAACATCTCAATGCCATCAAACACGGCGAAGTTTTGCACAATGTCATTTATATGACAACAGAAACCGATGATAAATCCGTTGAAATTGCCATTCAGTATAACGATGGCTACAATGAAACCATGATGTCCTTTGCCAACAATATCGTAACGCCGGAAGGCGGTACGCACGAGGAAGGTTTCAAAACGGCGATCACCCGTGTCATCAACAACTATGCGAGAAAGAAAAATTTCCTCAAAGAAAATGACAGCGCGCTTTCCGGGGATGATGTCCGCGAAGGCATTTGTGCGGTGATTTCTGTAAAATTGCAGGAACCTCAGTTTGAAGGACAGACCAAAGGTAAACTCGGCAACTCCGATATCAGAGGTTTTGTCAGCAACCTGGTTACCAATAAACTCAATGAATTTTTCGAAGAAAATCCCGCAGTTGCGAAAATTATCATTGATAAAGCCATTGCGGCTTCCCGTGCAAGAGAAGCTGCAAGAAAAGCAAGAGAAAACGCAAGAAGAAAGAGCCCTCTCGAGGGCGCGGGACTTCCGGGTAAACTCGCGGATTGCCATGAAAAACGTACCGAATTTACCGAGCTTTATCTCGTGGAAGGTAATTCCGCGGGCGGTTCGGCAAAGGATGCCAGGGACAGCCATTTCCAAGCCATTCTTCCGATGAGAGGTAAGGTTCTGAACGTTGAAAAGAGCCGTTTGGATAAAGTTTATTCCAATACGCAGTTGATCCCGATCATTCAGGCACTCGGATGCGGCATCGGAGAAGAATTTGATATGGCAAAGCTCCGTTACGGTAAAATTATTATTATGGCCGATGCCGATGTCGATGGTTCTCATATTCAGATTTTGCTTCTTACGTTCTTCTTCCGTCATATGAGAAAATTGATCGAGGACGGACATATCTTTTTGGCAAAGCCGCCGTTGTTCAAGGTCCATAAAGGCAAGCAGATACGCTATGCTTTTTCCGATGAAGAAAGAGATATTTATATTCAGGAATTGGGAAGCGGATCTCAGGCGGAACGCTATAAAGGTCTTGGTGAAATGGACCCCGCGCAGCTTTGGGAAACAACCATGGATCCCGAAACCAGAACGCTTCTGCGTGTCGGTATCGAGGATGCGATGGCTTGTGATGAAATTTTCTCGATCCTGATGGGCGATAAAGTAGAACCCAGAAGAAAATTCATTGAAGAAAACGCAAAATATGCGGTAGATCTTGATATTTAATTAAAATAAAGAAACAGACCGTTTCTTTTGAGAGGCTTTTCTTTTTCGTAAAAGCAAAGGAAGGCAAGGGAATAGCTTCGGAGACGTGTGAAGTTCCCAAACGAAAAAATAAAGAAACAGACCGTTTCTTTTGCCAAGCTTTTCTTTTCGAAAAGAAAAGCGGAGAAAGGTTTAATTACATGGAAAACAGAGATATAGCTTACGAAAATCAGAAGATTGTCGACGTGGAAATGGGAAAACGCGTACAGAAATCGTTTATTGAATATGCGATGAGCGTTATCGTATCCCGCGCACTTCCCGACGTACGCGACGGTCTCAAACCGGTACACCGCAGAATTTTATATTCCATGTACCAGGAAAAGCTGACATATGACAGACCGTTCTGTAAATCGGCAACCACGGTCGGTAACGTGCTCGGACGTTACCATCCGCATGGGGATGCTTCGGTATACGATGCAATGGTCCGTCTTGCACAGCCGTTCAATATGAGATATACATTGGTTGAGGGACACGGTAACTTCGGTAATGTGGACGGCGACGGTGCTGCCGCTTACCGTTATACGGAAGCGAGACTCTCCAAGCTTGCCAATGAAATGATGACGGATATCGAAAAGAATGTCGTCGATTTTTCACCGAACTTTGATAACAGCAGACAGGAACCTCAGGTGCTTCCTTCCAGATTCCCGAATCTGCTTGTCAATGGTTCTGTCGGTATCGCCGTCGGTATGGCAACCAATATCCCTCCCCATAATCTTGGAGAAGTGATTGACGGCACAATTTATTATATGAAACATCCGGATGCGACGGTTGCCGATCTGATGACTTTTATCAAAGGTCCCGATTTCCCGACTTCCGCCCTGATTTGCGGTACTACCGGTATCTATCAGGCGTACCAGACGGGAAGGGGCAGAATCATCGTCCGTGCAAAAGCAGAGGTCGATGAGAAAAAACGCCGTATCGTTGTAACGGAAATTCCGTATCAGGTCAATAAGAGCATGCTCGTGGAATCTATCGCAGACCTCGTAAAAGATAAGCGTGTAGAAGGAATTACCGCTTTGCGTGATGAATCCGGTAAGGCGGGCATGAAGATCGTTATCGAATATAAGAGGGATGCGAACGGACAGGTTATCCTGAATCAGCTTTATAAATATACACAGCTGCAGGATACATGCGCTGTCAATATGATCGCGCTTGTCAACGGAGAACCAAAGGTTCTCGGTCTGCGTGAAATCCTTACACATTATATTGCGCACCAGGAAGAGGTTATCCGCCGCAGAACCGTATTCGATCTGGAAAAAACACGCGCACGTGTGCATATCCTTGAAGGTTTGAAGCTGGCGTTGGATTCGATTGACGAAATTATTGATACAATCCGTAAAAGTGCTTCCAAGCAGGATGCGAGAGAAGCTCTCGTGGAACGTTTCGGACTTTCCCAGATTCAGGCGCAAGCCATCGTT
Source organism: Clostridia bacterium (assembly GCA_017399025.1). Classification (GTDB taxonomy): domain Bacteria; phylum Bacillota; class Clostridia; order Oscillospirales; family CAG-272; genus QALR01. The sequence goes on along the minus strand of JAFQEK010000045.1, from coordinate 57,081 downwards.
GATATGACACTCGGCAGTCTGGCAGGTCTGGAACGATTGAAAATCGAGGAAGAATTGGCAAGCAAGCTTGCTTTGATTGCGGAATTGGAAGCTATTCTTGCCGATGAATCCAAAGTCAAGGAAATTATCGAAAAAGAACTTCTGGAAATCAAAGAAAAATTTTCCGATGTCAGACGTACAGTGCTTGCAGATGCGATTGATAATATCATTGACGAAGACTTGATTGACCGTCATGAATGTGTGATCACTATGTCCGGCGCGGGATATATCAAACGTGCACCCGCCGCAACTTATACTGCACAGAAGAGAGGCGGTAAAGGTATTATCGGTATGTCCACAAAAGAAGAAGATTACGTAAAAGATGTTATTATCGTCCATTCCCACAGTTATCTCCTTCTCTTTACGGATAAGGGGCGCGTTTATATGAAAAAAGCCTATATGATTCCCGAAGCATCCCGTACTGCAAAGGGTACGAATATCGTGAACGTAATTGATATGCAGGAAGGCGAAAAGGTTACATCCGTCATTTCCGTTGCAGGCTTTGACGAAAATGAATATTTTGTTATGGTAACCAAAAACGGCGTTGTCAAACGTGCGAACGTCAAGGATTTCGAATACCAGAGAAAAGGCGGCAAAATTGCCATCAATCTGGACGAAGGCGACGAACTTGTTTTCGTAAAACATACCACCGGCGAAAACGATATCGTGATTGCAACCAAAGACGGTAAGGCTGTCCGTTTCAAGGAGACGGATGCCCGCGTTATGGGACGTGCGGCAAGAGGTGTCCGCGGAATCAAGCTTCGTGAAGGTGATTTCGTTGTCGGTGTTGCCATCGTGGACGAGAATAAACATCTGATTACTTTGACGGAAAACGGTTTCGGTAAGAGAAACCGCTTTGATTCCTATACTGCGCACAGCAGAGGTACTTCCGGTGTAATTTGTCAGAAACTGACCGAAAAAACAGGTGATCTTGCAGGTATTGCCACAGTTGGAGAAAATGATGATATTATGATTATCACGGAGGATGGTACCATTATCCGTACACCGGTCAACGGTATTCCCGTTTATGAGGGTAATAATACAACCGGGGTTATTATCATGCGCTTGAATGAAGAAAACCGTATTATTAGCTTTGCGGCAACGAAATCCGATGAGGAAGAGGCTGCGGAGATTGAAGCCTCCATTGAAAAAAACGAAGTGATGGAAGCGACTGAAATCAGCTTTCCTATTGCGGATGAAGATGAACTTTAAAGGAGTTTTGATCGGGCTTGTAAAAAGCAAGCCCTGATCATTCCGATGAAATACAGGGAAAATTTCCCTGAACGTATATTTTCTTGAAGAAAGGATTTTTAACAAAATGGCAGAAAAGAAAAAGAAGAATGCCGTGGTATACCCTGTTTCTGCGGAGGATAAGAAAAAAGCGCTTGCAACCGCGCTTTCCCAGATCGAAAAGGATTTTGGTAAGGGAACCATTATGAAACTCGGCGAAAATGCGCACATGAGCGTGGAAGCAATTCCGACAGGTTCACTGACTCTCGACCTTGCGCTTGGCATCGGTGGTGTTCCGAAGGGAAGAATTGTTGAAATTTTCGGACCGGAATCTTCCGGTAAAACCACGGTTGCCCTTCATATTGCAGCAGAAGTACAGAAGCTCGGCGGGGAAGCGGCTTTTATTGACGCGGAACATGCGCTGGATCCCATCTATGCAAAAGCACTCGGTGTAAACATTGATAATTTGCTTGTTTCTCAGCCCGACAGCGGTGAACAGGCTCTCGAAATCACGGATGCTCTCGTTCGCTCCGGTGCTGTGGATGTTGTTGTCGTGGACTCCGTTGCAGCTTTGGTTCCCCAGCAGGAAATTGACGGCGATATGGGTTCCAGCCATGTCGGTTTGCAGGCAAGATTGATGAGTCAGGCGCTCCGCAAACTTTCCGGTTCCATTTCCAAAACCAATTGCGTGGTTATTTTCATTAACCAGCTTCGCGAAAAGGTTGGCGTTATGTACGGAAATCCCGAAACCACAACGGGCGGACGCGCACTGAAGTTTTACGCGTCCGTTCGTATTGACGTTCGCAAGGTTGAAAATCTTAAACAGGGCGACGAGGTTTTCGGAAATCGCGTCAAATGCAAGGTCGTTAAAAACAAAGTGGCCCCTCCTTTCCGTGTTGCTGAATTTGATATCATTTACGGTAAGGGCATTTCCAAGGCGGGCGAGATCATTGATGTGGCAATTGAACTTGGTATTATCCAGAAGAGCGGTTCCTGGTTCTCTTATAACGGAGAAAAGGTTGCGCAGGGTAAGGAAAATACGAAAAAAGCCATTGCTGAAAATCAGGCTTTGATGCTGGAATTGGAAGAAAAAATCAAATTGCGCGGAAAAGATATTGATCTTACCAGTGATGATACCTATTCTCTGGATGAGGATGATGACGGAAGCGGCGATGAAGATTCCGATGATTTCGATATTCGTTTACTTGATATTGAAAATGACGATTGACGGCAATGCGCATTTCCATATATAAAATTCTTGCGCTCGGAAACGGAGAAGAAGCGGAAATTTCGCTTGAAATTTCAAACGGAAATGAAACGCAATATATCAAAGGCAAGGTTTCCGCTTCCATGCTTTCGTCGCTGGAATTGCCTGCTATTCTGCAAAAACCGATTGGGGTTGACAGGGAGAAATGTGAGGAAATTCTCCGTTCCATGAAATTGTATTCCGCGATCAGAAAAGGTTTGGATTTGCTTGGTTATGCAAAAAACACGGCAAAGGCTTTATTGGAAAAATTGAAAAAGCGAGGCTATTCTGCCGACATTGCGGAAGCAGCGGTTTTTTATCTTCTTGAAAAAGGATATATCAGAGAAGAAGATGATGCAGCTTTGTTTGCCGAAAATTTAGCAAAGAAAAAAGCGTACGGAAAGCAACGCATCCGCCGCGAACTTTTTCATAAGGGATTTCCTGAGGATGTGATTCGCTTGGCTTTGGATAGCAATGAAATTGATTTTTCCGAAATTTGTCTCAAACGTATCCGCTCCATGGGCGGAATCAAAATTTTTGAGACATCGGAAAAAAGAAAAAAAGCAATCGCTTCGCTTTTGCGTTATGGCTTTTCTTATGAAGATATCCGTGAAGCAAGAGAAATGCTTTGCGATGAAGAAGATGAAGAATAGACTTGTTTGATCCCCCCATAATTAGATTTTTTCATGCCATCCTGCGTGAGTAGAGCGCGCTCGCGCGTAATTGAAGGATCTTATTTGGATTTTATGCATATTCGAAGCAAGATTCTTAGAGACTTGCGCCGTTCGCTCGGAATGGCAATTACGGGATATTTTTAGTTATCGAACAAGCCACAATAAAATAAAATTCAAAAATGATTGAAAGGAATGATGATCCGATATGATGCCTTCCAAAATCAATAAATATATAGACGATCATGTAAGCGAGATGATCAACTGTCTTTCTTCTCTTGTGGAGATTCCCAGTGTAAAAGCTGCTCCTGAAGAAGGAATGCCTTACGGAAAAGAAAATGCACGTGTTCTTGCCAAAATGTTGGAATTGGCAAAAGAAAGCGGGTTTACCGTAACCAATCATGAAAACTATGTCGGAACAGTCGATATGAATCCGAATTTGGAAACCCAACTCGGCGTGCTCTGCCACCTGGACGTTGTTCCGGAAGGAACCGGTTGGAAATATCCCCCCTATGCTTTGACACTCAGCGGAGGAAAACTTTACGGAAGAGGCTCTTCCGATGATAAAGGTCCTGCGGTTGCCGTGTTGTTTGCACTCCGTGCTTTGAAAGAATGCGGATGTAAACTTTCCAAAAATGTCCGCATGATTGTCGGAACAGACGAAGAATGCGGCTCTTCCGATCTGGTATATTATCGTAAAAAAGAAGTGCTCCCTCCTTATGTGTTTACACCTGATGCGAGCTATCCGGTTATCAATCTTGAAAAGGGACGTATGCCGGGTAAAATTACTAAGACCGTTTGTGCAAATGGTGAAAAAACGATCGTTTCCGTACAGGGCGGTGTTGCAGTCAACGCCGTTCCCGAAAAGGCTGTTGCTGTGATTAAAGGTTTTTCTTCTGCGGAAATCATAGCTGCAAAGAAATTTTTACCCACAGATGTCACGATGGAAGTTCATACGGACGGAGATTTTGCGAGATTGACGGTAAACGGAAAAGCAGCTCACGCTTCTCTTCCTTATATGGGCAAAAATGCCGTAACTGCACTTTGCCGTGTGCTTGGTGCGTTGCCTGCCGATGATGAAAGTTCAGATTTGTTTGCGAAACTTTCCAAACTCTTTGTTTATGGGGAATGCGACGGCACTTCTGTCGGTATTTGCGCGCAGGACGAAAAATCGGGTGCTCTTACTTTTGTATTCAGCATGATCCGATACGAGAAGGGTGAATTGGAGGGTTCCTTTGATATCCGTTTCCCCATTTGCGAATGCGTGGCTTCCGTTCACGATAAATTGGAAAGCACATTGAATCGCGAGGGAATCACTCTTGCTGAATACAAGGGTGTTGAACCTCACTATGTGGATGAAAACAGTGAATTTATTCAGACTCTTCTGGAAGTTTACACCGAATTTACGGGTAATCCCGGATATTGTCTTGCTATTGGCGGAGGGACATATGTTCATGATATCGAAGGCGGTGTTGCGTTCGGTGCTGAATTTATCGGAGAAGACAATCATGTTCATGGTGCGGACGAATATATTTCTTTGAACCACTTGGTGCTCAATGCGAAAATTTTTGCAGAAGCAATCCTCCGTATTTGTAAATAAAATCTTAGAATTGAGCATTATACAAAGTGAATGTTGCTCAATTGAACAATGTTCATTTTCCGTGGATGACGGAGAATGAACCAGGATAATCAAAGGACAGCTTTTATGAAATATTCTTATGTTTTGCATACCAGAGAAAATTGTTTTCCGATTGAGGAATGCGCAGATATTTTTACACAAACAGGTAAGAGAACGGTTGTGGTTGCTCCGTATGAATTTCAAATTTCATGTACGGAAAAGGGTGTTTATAAAATCATAGAAATTACCGTTTCTTCTGAAAAAAAGGCTTCTGTATATATCTCTCTTTGCGGCAAGGGAGAAGGCTGCTTCTATTCCTTCCAGGGACCTTGCCGAGATGAAAGAATTTTCCGCCAAAGCCCACATGACGTACATAATTATGCCTTTAAAATGCAGAGGGGTGCCATTCCGATGGTTGCTGCCGTTACGGATGGGGAAACAGAAATTTTTGTTTCGGATAATCCTTCCTATTTTGAAAATGCAACCACACAGCATATCATTCCCGAGGAGAAATGCTTTTATCTTTCATCGGGAGATTGCGGCGGCGCTCCGAATTATCCCGAAAGCGACTGCTTTGAGCCTATTTATCATGAGATCGGAAAAGGAAAAACACATACATTTCGTTTTGTTGCCTTCCGCGCCAATGCACATACGCTGAAATCCATCAGACGAGAGGTTTTTCTCATGATTGAAAAGGTTTGGGGAAGCGGAAGCGATTCTCCGTACCGCGCGGTATGCTTTGCTTGTAATTATATGCACATTCGTAAAAACGAAACAGGAAACAGTGATAAATGGGTCGTTGCCGGAATTGAATATGCCAATACGCAATATTTCCGGGATTCCTTTTATCAGACTTGGATTCTGGATGAATATATGGACGAGCAATGCTATCAAGCATTGAGCTACGAATTTATCGATGCGGAAAATCCGCTTATGTATCTGATCTGGTCTTACCGTATATTCAAAAACAGAAAAACATTCAACCGTGAAAAGGCAAAACGTGCATTTGACTGCATGATCTCCTGTATGAATAAGTTCAAAGCGGATGGGGGATTTTATCCGAATTGCAGAGAACACGGCGATTTTCGAAATTGGTTTGATATTTGTGCGTTTGCTTTTGACGATGTGGATGCCTACAATCAAGGGCTCCTCGTTTGTGCATTGGAAGCGGCAAAACGTTTGGGCTTTGACATCGGAGAACGTAAGGAAAGAGCAATTGAAAAATACAAATCTCTGTTCAACGGCTCATTTATTCCTTTGAGTGAGCAGAAGCAATATCTTGCTTTGGATATCACGGTCGGAGAAGTGCTTCATTATATGCTTTTCGATGAGCTTTTCATTCCCGATGACATGGTGGAAAAAACGTATCGGAAAATTTGTGACGGCGCTTCCCGAACTCCTTACGGTCTCAAAATCGTTTCTGCGGAAGACGGTTCTTATCTTCCCTTGGAAGCATTTGGCTGGAATGGCTTTATTCATCCCGGATTTGATACCATTGAAACAGGAAGATATGCAAACGGAGGTTCCTACCACGTTTACGAAATGCTTTTCCATATTGCCGCATATCTTCACGGGATTTCCGATGCGGAAAAGAATCTGACGGAACGCCTGATGATTGATCTGGATTATGACGGCGCAACGCATGAATATATGCATACGATCAAGGGAAAGGGTGTGAAAGCCAATCAAGGCTGGAATGCCTCGATCTGGGCAATCTGGAATGAACTGATTCAGAGAGGCAAAGCTACGGATGCATTTTTCCGCGCGGCAGATGCGAAAATGGGAATGATTGAAGATTAAGGAGAGTGTATCATGAAATATTATCAGAATTTACATACGCACACGACTTATTGCGACGGAAAGGACAGCGTAGAGGGAATGATTGAAAAAGCCATTGCGCTTGGTTTTGATTCCGTTGGTTTTTCGGGACATTCGTATATGTTTTATGCGCCCGACCACTCCATGTCTTTGGAAGGGACGGAGCAGTATAAAAAAGAAGTTCGCGCAATGAAAGAAAAATACAAAGGACAGATCGATATTTTCTGCGGTCTGGAATTTGATATGTATTCCGAAATTGATCTTTCAGGATATGATTATATGATCGGAACGGCGCACTATCTTCTGATTGATGGAAAACACGTCGGTTTTGACCGTACTGCGCCCGTCGTTGCGGGCATCATCAAGGATTATTTCGGCGGAGACGGTATGAAATATGCGAAAGCATATTATGAAACACTTGCTCAGCTTCCGAATTTTGCGAAGACAGATATTCTTGGTCATGCGGACTTGATCTGCAAATTCTCCGAGAAAGAAAACTTTTTCGATATTGATTCTCCCATATATCAAAAATATGCGTTGGATGCGTTGGAGGCATTGACTGGAAAAATCCCGTTTTTTGAGGTCAATACAGGTGCGATTTCCCGCGGTTACAGAACGACACCGTATCCGCATCCCTTTATTTTGAAATATTTGAAAGAACATGGTTGGGGAGCTTGTATCAGCTCCGACTGTCATGACGGAAACTTTCTCAAACAAAGCTTTGATGATAGCGCAGAACTTCTGAAATCTGTCGGATTCAAAGAAATTTACATTCTGAAAGATTCGGGCTTCGAAGCGGTCGGTCTTGATTAAAATATTTAAAAACGAAAACTCCGATGCGGAAATTTCCGTATCGGAGTTTTTAACTTCATTTTATATATTCTCAGCGGAGCTGAAATTTTCATTTTAACAATCTATATTAAAATCTATATAAAATTATTTTGCGTATTCAAACGCGCGGCTTTCGCGGATTACCTGGACTTTAATCTGACCGGGGTATTCCAGTTCAGCCTCGATTTTTTTAGCGATATCGTGAGCAATGATCACGATTTCGGCATCAACGACCATTTCGGGTTTTACGATGACGCGGATTTCGCGTCCTGCCTGAATGGCGTAGGATTTTTCAACACCGTCAAAGGCATTTGCAATTTCTTCCAGCTTCTGCAGACGTTTGATGTAACTGTCAAGATCTTCTCGGCGTGCGCCGGGTCTTGCTGCGGAAATCGCATCCGCTGCCTGTACGAGAATAGCAATCACATTCTTTGCTTCCACATCGCCGTGGTGCGCTTCAATGGCGTGAACGACATCTCTGTTTTCTTTGAATTTACGGGCAATTTCAACACCGAGCTGAATGTGAGAACCTTCCACCTCTTGTGTAAGTGCTTTACCGATGTCATGAAGTAGACCTGCACGTCTTGCGAGCGTGCTGTCGAGTCCGAGCTCGCTTGCCATCGCGCCTGCAAGATAAGCAACCTCTATGGAGTGGTCAAGAACATTCTGTCCATAACTTGTGCGGTATTTGAGTTTACCGAGCAAACGGACAAGGTCGGGATGCAAACCGTTGACGAAGGTATCGAAAGCGGCTTTTTCACCGGCTTGCTTGATGCTTTGCTCCACTTCTTTTTGTGCTTTTTCAAAAGTTTCTTCAATTCTGGACGGATGAATGCGTCCGTCGGAGATCAATCTTTCGAGAACAATGCGAGCGATTTCTCTGCGAATCGGGTCAAAACAGGAAAGAGTGATTGCTTCAGGTGTATCGTCAATAATCAAGTCCACACCTGTCAAAGTTTCAATTTTATGAATGTTTCTTCCTTCGCGTCCGATGATGCGTCCCTTCATTTCCTCGCTGGGCAGAGGAACAACGGAAACGGTTGTTTCGGAAACATGTCCGGAAGCAAGTCTTTGAATGGCTTCCGTGATAAGCTTCTTTGCCTTTTCGTCAGCAGTATCTTTAAGTTCCGCTTCGATCTGAGTCATTTTGACGGCAGCTTCGCGTTTTGCTTCCGTTTCGATCTTGGACACAAGCTCGGCTTTTGCCGTTTCAGACGTATATCCGCTGATTTCTTCAAGCTTTTCAAGCTGTTTGGATTTAATCTGCTCAATTTCTTCGTGGATTTTTTCATTTTCACGAATTTTTTTGTTCAGAAGCTCGTCCTTGCGCTCGAAATTTTCAATTTTCTTTTCCAGAGTTTCTTCTTTGGCAAGGGCTTTGTTTTCCAAACGAAGGATCTCTTGGCGGCGTTCTTTGTTTTCTCGTTCAGCTTCGGTTTTTGCTTTGAGGATATCCTCTTTTGCTTCAACAACCATTTCTTTGTATTTGGCATCGCCCTTTCTTTTGGCTTCTGCAACGATTCGTTCCGCTTCCTTTTCTGCGGAGCCGATAGCTTTTTCACCGATTTCCAAACGGTTCCGGTAACCTTTTTTGAAACCGGTTTTATTGCCGACGAAAATACCTGCGCCCGTACCGAACGCAAGACCGACGATGGCGCAAATGACACTAATCATTACTGGGTCCATGGATTACGGAGCACCTCCTTTTTCTTTTATACATTTTATTTTAGAAATTCAAAAATATATCACAGTTCTTTGAGGAAAAAACTGTTATATACCATCTTATATTATAATATAAGAACACGATAATGTCAAGGGAAAAGTCCTTTTGACGGTTATGAAAATTTTTTGAAATTTTTAGAAAAAGAAACCGAGCCAAGCGTTTGTGTAAACTTTTGACTCGGTTTTCTTTCAAATTACCATTCAATTTCGAAATTGATCATGACATAAGAGAGTTTGCCGTTAACATAAGCTTCCAGACGGAGATACAGCTTTTCCGGTTTGGTTTCACGAAGTTCATCCAACGGGATTTCCAGGATAAAGCTTTGACTTTCGCCGGCGGAGAATGTCTGTTTTTCGTAAACACCGCTGACGGTTGCTTTTGTTCCGTTGAATTGATTTGTGGCAGAGGCTTCTCCCTTTAAGCATCCCGAAAGATTTTTATCATTCCAGGAAAAGGGAGCAGCAAAAACAACTTCGGTGCAATGGATGTAATAAAACTTAAACTGCGTTTCATAAAAATCTCCATTTCTTATAAATTGTTAAAGTATATACAGCTTATTATACTATAAAAAGAACGGCAGTTCAATACCTTTCGGTAAAAAACTGCCGCTTTTGTTTTCAAGCAAAAAATTTCAAAAATTATTTGTCAGCTTTTGTGTACTTGGTGCTGCCGATCTTGATGTAATCTTTGCCTTTTTCAAAATCGTGTTCGCCGTTGAAGCCTTTGAGCAGGTCATCCAAACCGAGTTTGCCGTCGTTTTCGATTTCGATGGTGATTTTTTCATCTTTGATTTCATAAGTGCCTTCTGCTTTGACGCTACCCATTTCAATGGTAACAGTGTCACCCTTGAATGTAAGAGATGTTGTGGTGAACATACCTTTGTTTTCGTATGTGCCGGAAAGTTTGCCACAAGAAGCGAGAGTCAGGCAAAGAGTTGCGAGAACTGCAACAGCAAGAACGATAGAAAGGATTCTTTTCATTTTTAATTCCTCCGTAAAGATAAAATTATTGGTTTTGTAAACAAATTTAACAAATTGTTTACAATTTATATTATATAGGAAAACGTAAAAATTGTCAATATCCAATTTTAACAATTTTAACAAAAGAAAAATGAAAAAAATATAAAATTTTTTTAAAAATGTTATTGCAAAATGCAAAAAAATGTGATATTCTATTTCATATGGTTATGAAAACACGGTGAAAAAGCGGCTATCCGCAAAAAACGGCTTTACAGAGAGATTCGAATTTGCTGAGATCGGATCATCCGTTGCGGTGTGCCTTTCGCTTTGGAGTGGTTGGTGTGAAATCGCAGTAGCATCAGACGGAACGCCCCGTTATCGGCAGAAATTTGAGTGTTCCGAAAAGAATATTTTCGGGAAAATCGGGTGGTACCGCGGAAGCTTTATGCTCCCGTCCCTTTGCTGCGGACGGGAGTTTTTTATTTTATGGAAATTTTTGGAAAACAAACGAAAAACGCGGCACATATACCATTTATTATTACCATTCTCGAAAGGAAATACGTTTTATGAAAGAATTGCTTGAACAGATCCGTATCAAAGCAGTGGCCGAAATTGAAGCTGCGGAAAACACCGAAGAGCTTCGCATCAAATATCTCGGCAAAAAGGGCGAACTGACAGCCGTCCTTCGCGGTATGGGCAAGGTTGCTCCCGCGGAAAGACCGATTATCGGTCAGCTTGCCAATGAAGTCAGAGCAACCATTGAAGCTGCTTTGACAAACAAAGCGGAAGAACAGAAGAAAAAAGAGATGGAACGCCGTTTGATGACCGAAAAATTGGATGTTACGCTCCCCGGCAAAATCCAGACGGTCGGACATCGCCATCCCATTGCGCAGACAGAAGAAATGCTTCGCGAAATCTTTATCGGTATGGGCTTTTCCATTGCAGAAGGTCCCGAAGTGGAATATGACTACTATAACTTCGAAGCGCTGAACCTCCCGAAAAACCATCCCGCGCGCGACACGCAGGATACCTTCTATATTACGGATAATATTCTGCTCCGTTCCCAGACCTCTCCCGTTCAGGTTCGTGTCATGGAAAACAAAAAGCCTCCGATCCGTATCATTTCTCCCGGTCGTGTTTACCGCGCTGACCCTGCGGATGCGACACACTCTCCGATTTTCCACCAGGTTGAGGGTCTTGTTGTGGACAAGGGTATCACCATGGGCGACCTCAAGGGCATTCTGGAGCTTTTCGCAAAGCAGATGTTTGGTCCCGAAACGAAAATCCGTTTCCGTCCTCACCACTTCCCGTTTACGGAGCCTTCCGCAGAAGTTGACGTTTCCTGTTTCGTTTGCGGCGGGAAGGGTTGCCGTCTCTGCAAGGGCGAGGGTTGGATGGAAATCCTCGGTGCGGGTATGGTACACCCCTTCGTTCTTTCCAATTGCGGCATTGATCCCAACGAATATTCCGGTTTTGCTTTCGGTATGGGCGTGGAAAGAATCACAATGGCAAGACTCGGCATCGATGACCTTCGTTTGATGTACGAAAACGACGTTCGTTTCTTGCGTCAGTTTTAATGGAAAAGGAGTGTGAATTTTTATGGTATTGTCAATGAATTGGCTTTCCGATTTCGTGGATTGTTCGGATATTGATATCAAAAAATATTGCGATAGAATGACGGATACCGGTTCGAAGGTGGAAGGCTATGAGCTTTGCGGCTCCGAAGTGGACGGCGTCAGAGTCGGTCTGATTCTCAAGGTGGAACAGCATCCCGACGCGGAAAGATTGGTTGTTTGCCAGGTTGACTGCGGAGAAAAGACTTTGCAGATCATCACAGCGGCTAAAAACGTTTATGAGGGTGCGTATGTTCCCGTTTGCTATTGTCCCAAGGATGAAAAAAGGGTGGTCAAGCTTGCAACCGGACATGAAATCAAATCCGGTAAGCTTCGCGGTATGATCTCCGAGGGTATGTTCTGCTCCATCGAAGAGCTCGGACTCACTCTTCACGATATGCCGAACGCTCCCACAGATGGCATTCTGATCCTCAACGCATACCCCGAGCTTTCTTACCGTCCCGGTGATGATATTGTGGATGTTCTCGGTATGCGCGACAGAGCGGTTGAGTTTGAAATCACGCCCAACCGTCCCGACTGTCTTTCCGTGATCGGTCTTGCAAGAGAAAGCGCGGCAAGCTTTGACAAAGAACTTCGCATCCCTACACCCGCCGTTCGCGAATCTGATGGAAATATCAACGATTATCTGGATATCGCAATTAAGGATACAGAAAAATGTTTCCGTTACAGTGCGCGCGTAGTAAAGAACGTAAAGATCGAACCTTCTCCGCTTTGGCTGCGCATGAGATTGCGCGCTTCGGGCATCCGCCCTATTAATAATATTGTAGATATTACGAATTACGTTATGCTGGAATACGGTCAACCCATGCACGCGTTTGACTACAAGTGCTTGGATGGCAAGCATATCGAAGTTCGTACCGCAGGCGACAAAGAAGTTTTCATGACGCTTGATAATCAGGAAAGAAACCTGGAAAGCGACATGCTCGTCATTGCCGACGGTAAAAAACCCGTTGCTATTGCGGGTGTTATGGGCGGCGCGAACAGCGAAATTACAGATGACACCACAACCGTTGTTTTTGAATCTGCCATGTTCCTCGGAAGCTCTGTTCGTATTACTGCCAAAAAGCTCGGTATGCGTACTGACTCCTCCTCCCGTTTTGAAAAAGGTCTTGACAGCGAAAACACCATCGGTGCACTGGAACGTGCGTGCGAGCTTGTCAATCTGCTCGGCGCGGGCGAAGTGGTTGGCGGAATGATTGATGTTTATCCCGTGAAAAAAGAAATTGCGACCGTTGCTTTTGAACCCGAAAGAATGAATAAATTCCTTGGCATCAACCTTTCCGCGCAGCAAATGATCCGCATTCTGGAAAGTCTGCATTTCGAAATCAAAGACGGCGTGATCACCGTTCCTTCTTACCGTGATGACGTTCGCTGCATGAACGATATTGCGGAAGAAGTTGTTCGTATTTACGGTTATAACGAAATTCAATCCGGAAACATCGTTTCTTCTATGACACAGGGCGGTCTGACCAAGAAGCAGTCCCTGCAAAAACAGCTGCACGGCGTTTTGCTCGGTTTCGGTCTGGATGAAATCTATACGTATTCCTTTATGTCTGCAAAGCTTTACGATAAAGCAGGTCTTGCGGAAAATGATATCCGCCGCAAATCCGTTGAAATCATGAATCCTTTCGGTGAAGATACGAAAACCATGCGCACAACGGCAATTCCTTCCATGTTGGAAACCTTGGAAATCAACCGCAACAAAGATAACGATTCTGTTGCGCTTTACGAAATGGCAAAAGTATTCCTCCCCAGAGAGGGCGTAGTTACCAATATTCACGGTCTGGAAGGCACGCTTCCCGATGAACGCGTAAAAATCATGATCGGTCTTTACGGTACCGGTGATTTCTATACATTGAAGGGTATGTGCGAAGAAATTTTCGCATGCGCGGGCATCTCTGCGAAATTTATAGCAAAAACCGATGAAGCAACCTTCCATCCCGGAAGATGTGCGGAAATGAGAACCGCGGACGGTGCATTGCTCGGCGTTATGGGCGAATTGCATCCCGTAGTAGCGCAGAATTACACCTTTGACCGCGCAGTTTATCTGGCTGAAATTGATTTTGAAACTGTTTTCGAAAAATCCAACAGCAAAAAATCCTATAAGGCTCTGCCGAAATTCCCCGCAAGTACGAGAGACTTCTCCTTCGTTTGCGATGAAGAGATCACCGTTGGTGCGATTGAGGATGCTATGCGCCATTCCGGCGTTTCCCTGATCGAAGATATCAGATTCTTCGATATCTACCGCGGCGTTCAGCTCGGAGAAGGCAAAAAGAGCGTTTCGTTCTCGGTTTCTTTGCGCAGCGCGGATCACACGCTGACCGTTGAAGAAGCAGACAAGGCTGCGGCAAAAATTTTGCGCGGCGTGGAACGTATTCTCGGTATTACCATCAGAAAATAACATCATTGCAAAGGACGCTCGGCGAGCGTCCTTTTTTCGGCAAAATTTACTGTATATAATATAATTAAGGAAATGAATTGTTACAAAAGATTTCCGCATCTTTCCTTTTCCGCGCCTCGTTTATGTAAACATTTTATAAAGAAAAAGCGGATTTGTTACATATATTTGGCAGAAAAGGCGTTATGTTACAGTTGTGTTACAATTTTCAAAAACTTCTTGAAAAATTGAAATTCATATAGTATTATAAAAATAAATATAAGTATGGCTATCGAGCTGCTTATAAAAATTTTTTAGGAGGAATACCTTATGAGAAACTTTAAGAGAGCTCTTGCTCTTGTTCTTGCTGCAATTCTTGTAGTAGGAACATTCGCAACAGTTTCCGCTGCTAAGGCTGATGAAGGCAAATGGTATCAGGATGCTATCGATTACCTTCACAATATCGGTGTTGATTCCATCACGCCCAGCCAGGCAGATATGGAAATTACAAGAGAACAGTTCGTTCTTTGGATTGCAAAGATCGAATCCCACCAGCTTCTTGACGAAGCATGGTCCGACAAGACAAACTTTGAAGGAAAGATGCCGGTTGACGACATCGATGATGCCAACTATTACGCAGCTATTGCGTATGCGTTCCAGTCCGGATTCATCAAAGGTGAAGATGATGACAAGAATGGTGTTTACCAATTCGCTCCCGACAGAATCATCACCCTTGGCGAAGTTTCCGCTGTTATTGTAAGATTGATGGGATTTGAAGGTCTTATGACCGTTGACTCTCGCGTAGACGAAAACTGGGCATACAACTACATGCGCGCAGCGCAGACATACTGCCACGCTTTCGATCTTACTTTCCTTGAAAACTTCGGTTACTACAACCCCTACAGAACATTGACCTACGGTGAAGCAGCTTACATCGTTGCGACCATCATGAACAATAACGGTAATGATGGCTCTAATGATCCGATCGTTACTTTCGACGGTATCCAACTCGATGATTACTTTACCGATACTGTAAATGCAAATGCAGTGAAAGAAGAAAACTATTTCGTTGTTTCCATCGACGAAAACGGCGCTGTTCTTCAGAATGTAAAAGACAGAGAAAAGATCGAAAATATTTCCAAAGCTGACTTTGATAAGCTCGTAAGAAAAGCTCTCAATCTTGCAGAAAATGCTGTTCTTAAAGAAGAAGATTATCCCGAAGTAGGCGCTTTGGTTACCGTAGCTAAAAAAGCAGATACTGTTGTAAGTATTTCTTACGAAGTTGCAAAAACTTTCACAACCATTCTCAATACTTATGTTAAGGAACCTAAGGCTCCCGATTTCTATTGGTTTGAAGAAAATGGCAATGTGAAACTTCATTTCGACGGCAGAGATTACAATATCAATGAGGGCGACAACAGCGATATCGTATTCTACCGTAACAACACTAAAGAAGAAAATAAAATGTCTGTTGAAGAAGCTAAGAAAGCTCTCGTGCCCACAAACAAAGGCTTCGTATACGCTGTATTCAGCGCAGCAGCAGAAAATGTAATTTATACTACAGTAGTCAATGCTGACGGTCAGGAAATCCAGATAATTGATGAAGTTCTTTATGATACTGTTGTAATCAAGGATGCTGAAAACTTCGGTTCCGTAGAATTCGAAGCAGAAATTCAGAAAACTGAAAACAGTTTGAATTTCGTTGTAAAGGTTCCCGAAACCATTACAGGCAGAGGCAATGAAATTATCGAAACATTCCATTCCGCTGATTTTAAGATCGGTTATCTTGAAGATGTAAGTGCCCATGAAAACGAAGGCTATTACTTGGCAAAGATTTATGTTCCCGGCACTCAGGACCCCTACGATGTAAAGATTCCCATGGACAAAGAACATGCAGAGATTACTGAGTTCATGAAAAATGAATTCACTCGCGTAGATGAAAATGGTAAAGAAACAACATTCGTTGATGCGCATAAGTACACTTATAATGTATATGATCTTTTGACCTTTGTTCACGATCTTAATGAGAAGGCTAAAGATTCCAATGGTATCGCAAGCGTTACTGAATTGGTTGCTCTTTATCTCAATGATAAATGCGTGAAGTTCGCTCTCAACAAGGATGAGAACATGGTTGTTTCTCTCGAAATCGCTGCTCCGGAAGATGATAAAATCACAACCGGTTTTGTTGCTTCTGCTGTTGTAAACGGCGGTAACAACACTTATGACGTAGTTATCGTTGAAACCAATGAAAACGGTGTATTCGATGTAGTTGAATATACTGTCAGAGCACGTGCTTCCTCTATGTTTAACCCCGAAAACTATGCAGTTTACGCAAAAATCTGGAGCAACGATCTCATTAACATCGTTGATGCCAATACAAATATTATTCCTGGCAATGAAGAACATGTTGATATTTACAAACATGACAGAGTTGAAGGCGAGACCGATCTCATCTATGTAGATGTTATGAAAGATGGTTATAGTACGGAAGAAGATAAAGATACCAAATATCTCCTTTGCAGCACAGGCAACATCAAGACCTCTATTTCCAATGATTGGACTGACATTTATGAAGGTCGTGTCCTCTGTGAAATTGAATATGTTACTGTACCGGTTGACAGTGAACAGGACGGCTTGATCGAAGAAGAGTTTGTTTATGTAGCTACTATCAAGGGTTATGAACCTTACTATGCAAGAACCTGGGATGCTGACAAAGAGATTTATGTATACACTCTCAAATACGAGAGAGTTGACTTTGCTACTTCTCATAAGTTGCATTCTTGGGGTCTCAAAGTTGCTTTGGAACGTATGAGCTGGATTTTTGAATTCAGTGGCGAACAGATCGAAGGTGGCGATATCACCATCGAAGCAGACGATTTCCTCATGTATGATGATATTCCGGAGGAAGAAAAATACAAATATGTAGAAGAAAACGGTTGGTATGTCTTTGATAAAGAAGTATCTTTCAAGAAAGGTGCTAATACCATTGTTGTTCCCGCAGGTGCTGTATTGCAGATTAAGCCGGGCACAGAAGTTATTTATCAAATTGACGAAGAAACCGGCAGACCTGTATACGATAATGACAGAGTTGAAAAAGTTGTTACTGATGAAGAAACATTGAGAACAGTTCTCAACAATGTTGCACTTAATGCAGGAAGCATCGCAGAAGAACTGAATAAGTACAATGTGTTTGAAGTATATGGAGTACATGTTGATCCCGAACAAATCCGCATTGATACTGTAAACCTTTACCCCACCATTGCATTTGGCAACGATAACAAGGGTGATAAGGGTGTATTCATCGATATCTATGAAAACGGTGATGTTTACTGTGTTCCCGAAGGCAATGCTCACTATACCAAAGATACTGAAGTTCGCTTCGTAGTTCCTACCGAAAACGGCTTTACCGTAATCGCAAAGACTTTGGATGAACTCCAGGGCAAGGGTGTATTCGGTGTTGAATGGAATACTGCAGTAGACGAAAAAACCAATGCAATCACTGCAATCGCAATCATCACTCGTGATGTTGTATTCGGTGCAGAAGGTGAAATTCTCGACGTTAACACTTACGACGTAACAGTTGATGCTACAATTCCTGAAGTAAAAACTGACGACGGTGATGATGATGACGATGATGAAAAAGAACCTACTTACAAAGTTGTTGAATTCACAGACTATATCATTCTCGAAAACCAGACTGTTGTATACTTCAACGAAAAATCCACTTATTTCATCTATAGAACAATTATGAACGGTGATGACACTTACCTTGATTTGATCAGCGTAGGTACAACCTCCATTGACGGCAACGATGTAGGCGAGATCGTATATGTAGAAATCGAAATGACCGGCGGCGAAGATAATTTCGAAGAGGCATATAAAGAACTTGCTGCAGAAGCAACTAATGCTCGCGGACATTACTTTGTTATCGATAGTGACAACAAGATTGTAACCAATGATGCTGTTGTTAATGCTAATGATAATCTCAACTACAATACTGCTGAAATCGTTACCATCGAAGGCGAAACCGGAATTTTCGCTAAGATGACCGAAGATTCTGATCCTGCTGATGGTCTTGATGAATATGTTGATCTCAGTGATTCTGATTACAGCATTACTTTCATCACCATCAACAATGACGGTGATCTTGAAGTACTTGAAGATGCTACATTCGAAGGTATGACTACATTCGATTATATCGCAATCAACGATACTATCTACGTAATCAAATAATTGAAGATTGCTTCTGAGAAAATGGCTCCCATCGGGAGCCATTTTCAATGTTTACGGTGATTTTTGGGAATATGATATTCCTCTGCACTTTTCCACAAATTTTGTGGAAAAGTGCAGAGGAGCTCTTTTTTCATCACATGGGAATTTTTCATAAAAAGAATGCAAAAAAAATAAAAAAATATGCTATATTTATAAAATTTGATGGTATCTGTACTTGATTTTTTAAAAAAAATAGGGTATACTGTTGAAGTGTATATTTTTTGTTCTCTCGGAACAACCGATTTGCCAAACAGAAGCCGGGTCCGTCCATATGATTGACGGAACACAATCGAAATATCTTTTTCAGCCAAAATCAGTTTTCTGTTTGCATCATTGCGCCGAATTTCGAAAAATCGACGCAATTCACTACATCAAATAAGAAAGGAATGGTTGAACACCATGATAAAGGTTGAACACCTGATCAAACAGTACGGCGACCGTTACGCTGTAAACGACATCAGCTTCGAAGTGAAAAAGGGCGAAATCGTTGGTTTCCTCGGTCCGAACGGTGCCGGTAAATCCACAACAATGAACATTCTGACGGGTTATCTTTCTTCCACTTCGGGAAGAGCAATGGTTGACGGCATGGATATTTTGGAGCATCCGTTGGCAGTTAAGAGGAAAATCGGCTTTTTGCCTGAAACACCTCCGCTTTATTTGGAAATGACAGTAAAAGAATATCTGAATTTTATTTATGATTTGAAAAAATGCTCCCTGAACCGCAAGGCACATATTGAAGAGGTTTGCCGCGTGGTTAAAATCGAAGATGCCATGAACCGTATGATTAAAAACCTTTCCAAAGGTTACCGTCAGAGAGTTGGTATTGCGGGCGCGATTATCGGCAATCCCGAAGTTATTATTTTTGACGAACCGACCAACGGTCTTGACCCCAAACAGATTATTGATATCCGTAATCTGATCCGTGAACTCGGCAAAGAACGTACGATCATTCTCAGTACACATATTCTTTCCGAAGTTAAAGCTGTTTGTGACAGAATTTTGATCATCAACGAAGGTAAAATCGTTGCGGATGAACTGACGGAAAACATTGAGGGTGCTTTGCGCGGAAACCGCAGAATCGCCATTCGCATCGAGGGACCCTCTGCTGCTGTTTTGGCAGGACTCAAAAAAATTCCGGGTATTATTTATGCGGAAATTTCCGTGGAACATGAAGACGGAAGCGCAACCTATATTGTGGAAAGTAAGAATGAAATTGACGTTCGTAAACCGATTTTTTACATGCTTGCGCAGCGCTCCTGGCCGATTCTTTCCTTGGAATTCACAGGTGCAAATCTGGAAGATATATTCATTTCCGTTGTTGATGAGGCTGCAGAAACAGCGGATACAAAAAATACGAAGAGGAGAATTTGATCTATGATTGCTATTTTTAAACGCGAAATGCGTTCCTATTTTACATCCCCTGTCGGCTATATGTTCTGCGCAATCTTTTTTGCGGTCAGCGGTTTTCTATTTATGCTGCAAACCGTACAAGCCGGAGCAAATGCCAATTATACAGGCTATTTCAGTATCATTCTTTTCCTCTTTATTATCATTATTCCGCTTTTGACCATGAAACTGGTCAGTGAAGAAACCAAAATGAAAACCGATCAGCTGATCATGACCGCACCGATTACCCTTGCAGATATCGTTTTTGGCAAATATTTTGCTGCTCTTGCCATGTTCGGCGGTTGCTTCCTGCTCTCTTCCATTATTTATTATATTCCCCTTGTAATGTACGGACATCCGAATTTTGCGCTCTATGCCGGTTGCGTGATCGGTATTTTCCTGGTTGGCAGTGCATTCATTTCTATTGGTATTTTTATTTCTTCCCTGACAGAAAATCAATTCATTTCCGCTTTCGGTACCATCGGCGCGATTATCTTCTTGCTTTTTATCAGTTCTTTGAACACCTATATCAATAATGAAGCCATTCGCCAATTCCTTGCGGGAATTTCCATTACCAGCAGATACAGTTATTTTTCTTACGGAATTTTCAGCTATGATTCCCTGATTTATTTCATTTCTCTTTCGGCGGTGTTCCTTTTCCTTACCATCCGTGTATTTGAAAAACGCCGTTGGTCCAAATCTTAAAACAGAAGAAAGGATTTTGAAAAAATGGCAAAAACAAATCAAAACAAAGGTGCAATGAAAACCAAAGATAAAAGAAATTTGAAATACGGTTCTCTTTCTGTAACCATTACCGTTATTTTCGTTGCGCTTGTGATTATTCTGAATATTATTACTACCTCCCTTTCTTCCGTTCAGGGTTGGTATACGGATATGACAGCTTCTTCTTTCTATTCTCTTTCCGATCCTTTTGTGGAAGAGATGAATAAACTTTTGGATTCCGGAGACGGAGAAGAAATTTATCTGAATATTGTTCTTTTTTCCGAAGAAGACGTTTTTAGATCTTATAGCAGTACAACACAAATTTTGTACCAGACTTTCAAAGAGTTGGTGGAGCGTTACGATAACTTCAATCTTGTTGCTTACAATACAACGGTTCATCCCGAACTTGCGGAAAAATACAAGAAAACAGCATTGGATACTCTTGCGCTGGACGACATTGTTTTCGAACTTTGCGATAAAAACGGCAACGCATTGCCCAATGTTCCCGCAAAAAAATATACTTCCAGATCTTTCTTTGTTGTAAATTCCGAAACGGGTAATTTTACCGGTTATAATGCGGAAACTAAAATTCTTTCCGCAGTTGCGCTTCTGGCAGGTAAAGCGGAAAGACCTACGGCTTATTATCTTCAGGGTCATGCCGAACCTACCTTGGAGGAGGCAAGCGATTGGAGAGAGGTTTTGGAAATTGCCGGCTTTGAGCTGAAAGAGATCAATCTTATTGATGAAGACTTTGATACGCAAAGCAAAGATGATATTGTTATTATCAACTGCCCCAAAACCGACTTGATTCACACAACGGATTTTTCAGAAATCAATAAATTGAAAGTTTTCCTTGGAAATACACATGGAAACATGATCGTTGTGGAAGATGCGAGTGTACCGAAACTCAGAGCATTGGAAGATTTTCTTTCCGAATACGGATTGGGCTTCGGAACTTCCGTAAAGGATAATGCACATTCTGTTTCCGGTTCCGGCGCCGCAAAAATTTTTGCGGATTATTCGCAAACATACGATCCCAATAAGACGGATAAAACGGTATCCGATAAGATTCTGGAAAGACTTTTTGGTTCCAGAAAACCCAAGGATCTTCCTACCACTATTTTCACGACTCCCAAAGAAGTTTTGATTCTGGACTCCAGAGAAATTGTTACGGGATCCAATGCCCGCGCAATAGCATATCCTCTTCTGAAATCTTATAACACCGCGCAGACCATTAAAGGTGAAACGACTGTGGAAGGTTCGGTTGCGCTGTTGGGTGTTTCCAATATTATATGGGAGCTCAATGAAGATGAGGACAGTTATGTGATTGCAGTCAGCTCTTCTGACTTCCTTTCTTCCGAATATGAATCTTCCCATGCAAACCGCAATATTATGCTTGAACTTCTTCGTTTGGCTTGGGATAGCACCGTTTATTATGATGATATCAAATATAAACCATTTGAAGATACTTCTCTTACCGATGTTTCCACAGCGGCAGCCAACACATGGACAATGGTTTGTGTTGTTGCAATTCCCGCCGCAATCAGTATCTGCGGTTTGGTCGTATATGTAAGGAGACGCCATTCATGAGTTTTTTTAAAAAAATCAAAGCATTATTCACCAAAAGCGAGAATGAAAAAACATCGCTTCAGAAAACAGCAAGAATTTCTATTATTTTTGCAGCAGTGGCGCTGGTTGGCGTAATCGTTTATTTTGCCGTAATTGCTCCGCTTCTGCATACCGATGAAAATTATGTTCCCGAGCTTTTTGAGGGAGAAATGTACCAATATTCTTCCATTTATATTTTGCCGATCTATGAAAGTTCAAAAATTCAATCCGTAGAGATAAAAAATAGTGTAGAACATTATAAATTAAATGCTTATCAGGAAGATAATGTCAGATCTTTTCAGATTGAGGGCAGCGAAGATATTGGGTTGAATCAAGAAGCGCTCGCTTCCTTGCTTGCGGATGTCCGTGTTCTGATTACCAATTATATTCCGGGACAGGAACGTGTTACCGTAACCGCAACAGAAGAAGATCTTGCGCGTTTCGGTCTTGACGAAGCATCCGATCCCGCATGGTTTGAAGTTGTTTTGACCGACGGTGATTCGTATCGTATTTATATCGGCAATTCTTTGACAACTTCCAAAGGTTATTATGCCCGTCTGGAAGGAAGAAAGAATAAAGTTACTGAGGCAGACGGCAGTGTAACGGAATATGACATCATTTATGCGTTGCCGTCTTCTATTTCCGAAACGGTTCTTAGTACAAGCAATTTTATGATTTCAACAGATTTGGCACCCTATTTCGGTAATACGATTTTTGCCGTGAATGACTTTACGCTTACGAGAATATTGAATGACGAACGCAAGGTTATTGTTCGTATAGGAACGGTTAAGGATCAGGGTGTTTCCTCTACTTCCAATCCCTATGAAATGCTCTTCCCGAAAGCGTATGTGGTTGATGAAGATATTTATTCCGGAAGCATTCTGAACAATTTGGCATATGTAAGAGCAGATGAAATCGTTGCTTATGGCAAGAAAATTCACGATCCCGAGGTCTATGAAGCTTTTGGTCTGGATTTGGATGAAGAACGTTTGGATAAATTTGAGGATAACAATCATGCTGTCGTTACCTTTAAGTTGGAAGGTGAAACAGGAGAAGACGGTGAAGAAGAAATCTCAACCATTCTGTATTTCAGCGAAAAGAGAACGGATGAGAATGAAATGGAATACTATTATGTGTATTCTCCTCTTTATGAAGTCATTGGAAAGGTTTCTGCGGAAACTTACGACTTTGTGGATTGGCAGTTGGCAAAATTTACAAGTCCTTACCTTTTCTATGAATATCTGACCAATACGGAAGTGATTGATCTTTACAGTGAAATCAAAGGCTTCGAGACAGATACCCGTTTTGAATTTTCCGGCAAAGAAAGAAGCTTGCATGTAGATGTTCTGAAATCAAGTAACGGTGAAATTGTTTATACCGAATCGGAAGACGGAAAGAAAATTCCGCTTGTCTTTGAAGCAAAATACAGACTTCTTGGAAATTCCGGTCATGAATATTACGGTGAGTTTGAAAACTTCAGAAATCTTTTCTATGTATTGCTGACCAGAGAATTTGATCTATACGACAGCATGGATTATGAGACCATGCGTGTCGTCGAGAAACCGGTAGCTACACTTTCCATCACAACAATTGCCAAAGACCATCCGATCTCTTATTTTAAGTATAAAGAGAACGGTGATCGCGATGGTTCTTCCATGCGTGATCAGGGAGGTAATTATATTTGTACCAATGTGGTTGTTCCTTCTGCAATTGAAGGAGGAAAGGACATTGTTTACGAAAAGGCTTATTATGATCCCGAAGCAGGAAGGTTTTTCCTGAAAACGGTCGATCCGAAAGATGGATATGATAAACCTACAGACTTCAAAGCCAGCGAGCAAGGTACGGTTGAAATAACGACATATCTTCCCATTGAAACTTATGGCGAATATGTGGAAACAACCTACCATTATGAATTCCATTATATCGAATATATTGACGGAAACGGCGGCGCCGCACAGTTGAATTCCACTCGTATGTATGTGGTTCCGACGATGATCAAGACGCAGTATAAGATCTTTGCAAACGGTCAGAAGGAACTGATCAAAGAAGAGAAAGAAATCGCAGAGGAAGGTGTTTATATTCGCAGTACGGTACTCAATAAGCTTTTCTCTGACACGAAAAAAGTTTTGAACGGAGAAGAAATCGATAAAAAAGAAGTAAACTGATAGAAAAAATACTCGCCGGCAGAATGGCGAGATCAATCGAAGTCAGTTTCCTGTATAATAAAAAAGTGGGCAACGCCCACTGGAAGTTGCTCGCCTATCGTAGTTTTTCTTGTATTTAACGTGAGTTCGATGGAGAATAGAACGGTAAACGGTGAGGTCGATTTTGAGTAATTTCTTAGAAAATAAAAATCCCGGTTGAAATTCAGCCGGGATTTTTTTGAAAAGGAAAAGAATACATTTGCGTTTGTTTGAAAAGGGTCAACATGTTCCCAAAAAATTATTTTACCGATTTGGGAACTTCGCTGACTGTATGGTAAAATTCAAGTGTGGAATAATTTTTTTCCAGATGGCAAAGCAGATAATTTTCGGCAACCTTGGCAAAATCCATCAGTGTCTGATGATCCTTGAGTTCAAAAGAAAAAATTCTTTGCGCACGGGAATAGATGGAAAATCGCATTGCCGCAAATACGGAGGGAGAGAGCAATGCAATAACCGTTCCTGTCTGATAAATGGCATCTGGCTCACTTTGTCTTTGCGCCAGTTTTTCGGCAATCAGCGCATCCGTACGATAACATTCCTCGCAACGGAAAATGCCGTCGGTTACATCAAAATAATAAATTTCAAGATCGGAATTGCCGCATCCGGCACAAGCGACCAGATTCGGCATAAATCCTGCTATGGAAGAAGCACGCAATTCAAAAACCCCCTTGATCTGAGCGGGTGGTCTTATGCGTTGGGAAATAGCGTGAAAACAATTGAGAACCAGACGGAGAAGTTCTGTTGCATCTTGATTTTCCACGGAAATGTCTGCCGCCACATCCGCGATATATCCGGCAAGAGCAGAACCTTCCAGATAATCGCGCATGCGGTAAAAATTTTCAATGAGGTCGGCCGTGCGCAGATAATAATGATTGGAGGAGCGGTAAATTGTCATTTCTGAATAAGAAAAAATCTGCGTGGCGGTAAACAATGGACTTTTTAACCGTTTGGCACCTCTGGCAAAGACGGAAAGCTTACCGTGGTCAGCGGTAAGGACAGTCATGATTTTATCATAATCCCCGACAGCCGTTTCCCGCAATACAATACCCTTGATGGTTTCCGTCATGGAATATGTTCCTTTCTGTTTGAACTTTTATACCGTGAAAAAGGTTATTCTTCATCCTTGAAACCAAAGTTTGCAACGACAGCCGCACTTTCTCTCCAATTTTCCTTGACCTTGACCCAAAGATCCAGAAAAATTTTCACACCGAAAAAGCGTTCCATATCTTCTCTGGCATAGGAACCGATTTTTTTGAGCATTTCTCCATTTTTACCGATGATAATTGGCTTATGAGACGGACGTTCGCAGAAAATTTCAGCGCGAATGGATATCATTTCGTTTTTGTTTTTATCCTTTTTTTCTTTGAAGCTTTCAATGATAACAGCTGTTCCGTGCGGAATTTCGTCACCGAGCGCATTGAGCAGCTTTTCGCGGATGATTTCGGAAGCGATGACACGTTCGGGTTGGTCTGTAATGATATCATCGGGGAAGAACCAAGGACCTTCCATGGCGAATTTTTCGATTTCTTCCAGAATAATTTCTACATTCTCTCCGTTTTTTGCCGAAATCGGAATAACGGCATCGTAGGTGTGATTTTCGGAAAAACGTGCGATGGTATCGCCGATCTGATTGGCATTGCTGATATCTGTTTTGTTAATGATGAGAATTGTAGGAGTATCGGATTTTTCAAAACGGCGCAGAAGTTCTTTTTCCACAGGACCGACACGGTCGCCTGCTTCCACAAGCAGAAGAACAATGTCCACGTCAGCTGCCGCGCCGTCTGCAACTTTCATCATATAAGAACCGAGCTTATCCTTGGGTTTATGAATACCGGGCGTATCCAGAAATACATATTGCGTTTCGTCTTTTGTCAGAATTCCCGTAATTTTTGTGCGGGTAGTCTGGGGTTTCGGGGAAACAATGGAAACGTGTTCGCCGAGCAATTGGTTAAGCAATGTGGATTTTCCGACATTCGGTCTGCCGATCAATGCCGCAAAAAGATTTTTTTTCATATTTTTAATTCCTTTTCTTTTATATTGATAAAAAACGTATTGTTTTGTTGAAGATTATTTTCTGGGAAGACCGATTTTTGTTAAAACGTCTTCCTGTTTTTGTTTCATATAAATTTCGTCGTCCTCAGAGGTTTCATGATCGTACCCGAGCAAATGCAAAACGGAATGTACGGCAAGGAAACAAATTTCTCTTTCGAGAGAATGGCCGTATTCTTCCGATTGTGCTTTGGCTTGTTCTGCGGAAATAATGATATCTCCCAAGGTTACGGCATGCCCGTCAAAAGCACTTCCGTCTTCCAGTTCTTCTTTTTCATAGATAGGGAAAGAAAGAACGTCGGTAGGTTTGTCTTTTTCTCTGTATTGCAGATTGAGCTTGTGAATGGCTTCGTGATCGATAAAGGAAACGGAAATTTCCGCAGGATATTCAAATTCTTCTTGTTTCAGGGCTTCGGTAACCGCTTTTTTTATGAGAAGACGCATTTTGAAAGAGATTTTGATTTTTTGCTGTTCGTTTGAAAAATAAAGTTTGAGTTTCATTTTTTGTCCTTTCCCGAAGAATCTTTTTTAACGGCGCGGTAACGCTCTGTTTTTTCTTTTCTTTCGCGCTCATATTGATCGTAAGCAAGGATGATGCGCTGAACCAATTTGTGTCGGACAACGTCCCGTTCCGTAAATTCATGGATAGCAATGCCTTCAATGCCGCGCAAAATTTTCATCGCTTCTACAAGACCGCTTCTGGTGCCGATGGGAAGGTCCGTTTGCGTGATATCGCCCGTTACGACAGCTTTGGAATTGAAGCCCAATCTGGTGAGAAACATTTTCATTTGTTCGGGCGTTGTGTTCTGCGCTTCGTCCAGAATGATGAAACTGTCATCCAGTGTGCGTCCGCGCATATAGGCAAGAGGTGCAATTTCGATGGTTCCCCGTTCGATATGTTTCTGATACGCTTCCGCTCCGAGCATTTCGAAGAGCGCATCGTGGAGTGGGCGCAGATACGGGTCTATTTTGGTTTGCAGATCGCCGGGCAAAAACCCGAGCTTTTCTCCTGCTTCCACGGCAGGGCGTGTCAAAATGATACGGGAAATCTCCTTGTTTCGGAGTGCGGTGGAAGCGGCGGCAACGGCGAGAAACGTTTTTCCCGTTCCTGCGGGGCCGACACCGAGAATAACAGTATTTTTTTTGATGGCATCCACATATTTTTTCTGTCCCACCGTTTTTGCTTTGATGGGTTTGCCTTTGGTGGTAACGCAGATGCAGTCATCACCGAAATGCTCCAGCTTTTCTCCGCCCTTGACCATGGAGATGACGTAGTCTACGCTTTGGTCGCTGAGCTCCGTTCCCATCTTGGTCATGTTTTTGAGGTATTCCAACGCGGTAAAAGCGTTCAAAACATGGTCGCTGTTTTCACCGCGGATTACGATAGCATCCCCAAGTGTTTTTTCTGTATCTCTGTTTGTGATATTAACATTGAAGTTTTTTTCAATCATATTGATATTGCGATCAAAATTGCCGAATAGTGCGGCTGTTTGTTCCGCAGAGTCGGTCAATAAAATTTTTTCAAACATAAGAAATCTCCGTTTCTTTATATTTATCCGTAGACTTTGGATCAAAAGAAGCAGCGATATGTTCGCGGTCATTCTGTTTGGATCTTTACTTCTTCCGTGATATTCATAATGCAATCCACCTGTTGGATTATTTTTAAGCAGTCTCCTTCTTCGCTGACAGAGGTGTGTATGCCAAGAATTTCCGCATCGGAGAGTTCTGATTCACGCAGGTCGAAGAGCTGTTTTTTTGCAAGTTGAAGTGCTTCCTCTGCGGTCAGTGTTTTTGGGAGCATTTCGTATTCCGCATAGTGGGTTTCTGTGATGAAAACGGGGAGAGCAATCAAGCCGAAAAGATAAATTCTTTTTTCTGATTCTATTTTATCACAACTTGAGGTGGAAATGCTATCTTTTCTGAAAAGTTTTATCGTTTTTGAGAAAAATTTTATGGATTTTTGCGAAAAAAATCTGCCGGTATATACTTTTTCCGTTGTTTGATAAGGAATTTCAGCCTGATAGGTCTTTGTTGTACGTGCGAGCACTTCTCCTCTGGCACGGACCAAACGATACCCGAGTGCCGAAGAATCAATGATGCCACTGACAAGAAGATCTCCTTTTTTAACGGTTTCGCCGAGCTTGACAGCAGCAACTCCTCCCGTAATCTGTAATGCTTCAATCTGTCCGTCTGCCGTTGCAATCAGATTGGACGGTGTTTGCCTGTCAACGATCTCCGTATTATCCGCACGTTCCCTGACTTCCACATATGCGACCGTTCCTCTGAGATTGATGCTGACAAGAGAAAGTCCTTTTATATCCAAAATCAGAGATTGTTCCATGATTTCGGTGTCTACGGAAGGAATGAAGGTGCCGAGGCGCAATCCTCTTTCTTCAAGTGCTTCGGCAATGACTTTTTCATGAATAACATCCGCACCTTGAATCCGAATATCCCAAACGAAGAGAGAAGAAAAAATAATCAGTGCTATTGCAAGAATAAAACCGACAAGAATTCCTATCCGTTTCCGATAACGCGCCGTAAGGGCAAGAAATCCCAACCTTTTTCGGCTTTCGTTTCGGTATCTTCGTTTTCCACGCAATTGGTCGTAGGTTTTATAATCGGATGTATAAAGCAAAACGGAAAAAATATCTTCGTGGATTTTCTGACCGTGAAATGGGATGTCGTGGGCAATCAGAAAATCCAGAATCAGACGGGCATCATCGGTAAGGACAGAAAGGCGGTAAGGACTGCGGAAATATTCGATTAACGGCATGAACGGTATCCTCCTTTTTTGGGCGGTCTGTTTTCAAAGCGCAGATATTCAAAGCATCCTCGTAAAAGCAAACGCTTTTCCCCCGCCCAGCAAAGGGAAAGTGAAGAACCGCAAATCTCAACGATTCCCCTTTCTGTTTTAATTCGTACTTTTTCGGGGTGGTATTCTTCAATGCCGAGAACCCCGCAAAGGAGAAGCTCCCGTCTGTTGGAAAGTTCGAGCGTTTCATGCGGTATCGGTGAAGCTTTCGGCACAGAATATGGTATGGCAGTCTTTTTTTTCATCGTAAAATCCTTTCGTGGGAGGGTTATATCCATTATAAAAAAATCATATAACCTCATATTCCATCATAAAATTAAAAATCCAACATTTGTTTCATCCGACGGATGAGATGCAGTCAAATGTATAATCAAGGCAAAAACTGTGAATGGCGCGGTGTTGTCTTAAATCCACTATATGCGGGAGGTTCTGATGATACGACAAAAAAAGGACGGATTTTCGTCCTTACTTTTCTTATTGGCGGTAATATGGCTGACCGTCTATTCGATTTTTATGCCCGAGCGGACGATGGAAACGGTCAGACATGCGCTTTCCGTGTTTTCCCATTCCATTCTTCCGTCTCTTGCTTTATTTTCCGTATGTTCCAAATTGCTTGTAAAAACAGGCTTTGCCGATCGGATTTCTGCTTTACCCTTGAAAACCTTTTTGAAAACAGCAGGGCTCAGTCCATGCGGTTTTTCTGCTTTTCTGATCGGATCTTTTGCGGGATTTCCGACCGGAGCCGCTATGCTGTCGGAGTTTTGCGAACGAGGAGAAATTTCCAAGAGAGAAGCGGCATCCATTCTGCCTTTCTGCAATCAGGCGGGAGCCTCTTTTTTAATCGGTACGGTAGGTGCTTCCCTTTTTTTCGATACAAAAAAGGGAGTGATCTTCTTTTTAGCGCAGTTTGCAGCGGCATGGACAGGACTTTGTCTGACGGCATTTTTTCGCAGAAGCGCGATTGAATCGAAAAATACAACTGCTTTTACTTATATTTCCGTTCCTCGTGCCATAAGTGCTTCCGTTAAAGAAAGTATTTTTGCGATGCTTTCCGTTTGCGGATTGGTCGTTTTTTTCTCGTTTGTCAATACGGTTCTTTTTGATACCTTTTCCATGTTGGGACTTCCGATCGGAGAAGGAGCAAGGGCATTGATCGGCGGGTTGTTGGAACTTTCATTCGGTTTTTTGGAATTGTCTTCTTCGGGATTTTCGACGGAAGTGCTGTTAGTCCTCGGCGGTGTTTTGCTTGGCTTTGGAGGAATCTCTGTTTTTATGCAGGTTTTGGAAAGAACGGAATCCGCATTTTATTCGCCTGTGCTCTATTTTGCCGGAAAATTGTTGACGAGTATATTTTGCCCACTTTTTTCGTTTTTCTTTTTCATCTTATCTCTGCAAAAAAACGGAGAAAAATGGATATTTGTTTTGTTTGTGGTAATTCTTTGCTGTGTTTATCTTTTAAATTTCTTAAAAATTAAGTTTTTTTCAAAAAAGTGTGGAAAAATGAAAAGGAATGCTGTATAATATATATGAGATAGACTGCCCTTTGTGTACCCGTATATCCTCGCACATAAAAAAGGGAGATTGGAGGTTCTTATGGTTAAAAGATCAGAGCAGGAAGCAGGCATTGAAAAGAAATGTGCTTTTTGCGAATTTGGTACCGTTATTGCGCTTTCTTCGGGAGAAGCAACGGATGTGATATGCGAAAAGCATGGGATCGTTCGTAAAGACTATGTTTGCAGAAGCTTTCGTTACGATCTTTTGAAAAGAGAACCGCAGGAGAAACCGCTTCCCGAATTTGCGGTGGCTTCGGAAAAGGATGAAGAATAAAAAGAACGATGAAAACAATGGGAAAATACAGAAATTTTGAAAGAGCGATTGTTACGCTTGAATTTGATAAAATACGGGAAATGCTTGCCGCAGTTTGTCCGACGGAAGGTTCCAAGGCACTTGCGAGAACATTGCGTCCTTCCAGAGGTATTGGTACTGTACGGCGTATGTTGGAACAAACTGATGCCGCAAAAACCATGCAGACCACAAAGGGAATGCCTCCGCTTTCCGGTCTTGCTGATATTACCTCTTTGGCGGAGCGAGCAGATAAGGGCGCGGTTTTACAGCCTGCTGAAATTCTTTGCGTGGGAAGAACACTTTCCGCCGCAAGAGCGGTAAAGGAATACAGAAATGAGGACCATACGGCACAAACCGTTCTTGATGAATATTTTCATAATTTAGTGCCCAATAGAAAATTGGAGGAGAAAATTTCTCGCTGTATCGCAAGCGAGGATATGATCGCGGATACGGCAAGCGATAAGCTTTATGAGATTCGTCGGAAAATGCGCCACGAAAACAATCGGATCAGGGACTCTCTGCAAAAATATATTACGGGAGGTTCCTATTCCAAATTTTTACAGGAACAGATCGTTACCGTGCGTGACGGACGTTATGTTATCCCCGTCAAGCAGGAACATAGAAATGAGATCAAGGGTTTGGTTCACGATACCTCCGCTTCCGGTGCAACGGTATTCATTGAACCGCTTGCCGTCGTGGAATCCAACAATGAATTACGGCTTTTGGAAAGAAAGGAAGCGGATGAGATAGAAAGAATTCTTTCTGAACTTTCTGCCGATATTGCCATGAATGCTTCCGCCATTCTGGAAAACTATCGTAATCTGACAGATCTTGCTTTTATTTTCGGCAAAAGCCAGCTATCTTTCCGTATGGATGGGATTTCCCCCGCAATTACTGCCGCAAGACAGCTTTCCCTTATCCGTGCAAGACATCCGCTGATTTCTTCGGATACGGTCGTACCGATTTCCGTTTCGCTTGGTATAGATTTTGACACGCTTGTCATTACAGGTCCGAATACGGGCGGTAAAACCGTTACGCTGAAAACATTGGGGTTGTTTGCTCTTATGACACAGGCGGGATTGCATATTCCCGTTGCCGACGGTTCCGTGATGTGTATTTTCGATGATATTCTTGCCGATATCGGCGATGAACAGAACATTGAACAATCGCTTTCCACGTTCTCTTCCCATATGGTGCATATCGTGGAAATGCTTGCCGCAATTGAAAACCGTTGTCTGGTTCTTTTCGATGAGGTTGGCGCGGGTACGGACCCTGTGGAAGGTGCGGCTTTGGCGGTTTCCATTCTGGAAGCTGTCAGGGAAAAGAAAGCGCTTTGTGCGGCAACCACTCACTATGCGGAATTGAAATCTTATGCGCTTGATACGGATGGCGTTTGCAACGCTTCCTGCGAATTTGACGTCAATACGCTCCGTCCCACGTACAGACTCATCATCGGTGCGCCCGGAAAATCCAATGCATTTGCGATTTCCCGGAAACTTGGACTTCCTGCCTCCGTCATTGAACGTGCGGAAAGTTATGTTTCGGGAGAAAACAGACGCTTTGAGAGTGTCATCGAACGTCTTGAACAGGAACGTATGGAAATGGAACAGGCAAAAACGGAAGCACAAATGCTTCTGGCACAAGCAAGACGCGAAAAGGCAGAAATGGACGATTTCGTCGAAAAGCGCGAGAAAGAGGCGGAAAAAGAGCTTGAAAAAGCACGGGCAACCGCTGTGCGGATGGTGGAAAGCGCAAAACTTTCCAGCGATTATATTTTTGCCGAACTTGAAAAAGTAAAAAAAGAAAGAGAAAGCGAAAATCTTGCAAAATCGTTGGATGCGGCGCGCAGGGATATTAAAATCCATCTGAAAGCCAACAGCGATAAATTGGATCCCATTGATCCTAAGACCGCAGAAGGATATGAGCTTCCTCGTCCTCTGAAAAAAGGCGATGAAGTCGTTCTGGTCAATATCGGTCAGAAAGGTATTTTGCTTTCCGATCCCGATAAATCGGGAAATGTACAAGTTCAGGCGGGCATTATCAAAACAAAGACCAATATCAAAAACCTTATGCTGATAGACGGTGTCAAGGTTACATTTACAGATAAAAACGGTAAAAAATCTTCTGCCAAGAGTGCCGGCGACCGTGTGATTGCGGCATTCAATCCCGAAATCGATCTCAGAGGCAATTATGCCGACGATGCGTGCTTCCTTCTGGATAAATATATCGATGATGCCAAGCGCGCCGGTGTGAAATCTCTTCGGATCATTCATGGCAAAGGAACGGGCGCACTCAGAAAAGCCGTTACGGACTTTCTCCGCAGAGATGCGAGAGTGGCTTCTGTCCGCTGCGGTACGTTCGGTGAAGGAGATACGGGAGTTGCCATTGCGGAATTGAAATAAAAGCTCTTCCGCAATGCATTTGAAATTTGAAAGAATTTATTTGAAAGGATACATAAACTATGAAAAAAATCAAAATGCTTGCCATTGACCTCGGCGCATCCAGCGGTCGCGGTATCGTCGGCACTTTCGACGGTGAGAAAATCACGCTCGAAGAAAATCATCGTTTCCCCAATGAACCTGTCATGGTTGCGGGGCAGTACACATGGGATATCGTCCGCATTTTGCACGAGATCAAAACATCCATCCGCAAATGTGCGACCGGTGAAGACAGAGACATCGATTCCATCGGTATTGATACTTGGGGTGTTGACTTCGGTTTCCTTGACAAAAGAGGACATCTTCTCGCAAATCCCGTTCACTACCGCGACCTCCGTACCGTTGGTATTCCCGCGTATTCCGAAGCTTACGTCAGCGCAGACGAGGTTTACGGCATTACCGGTATTCAGGTATTGGAATTGAACTCTCTCTATCAGCTTCTGGCGGTACAGAAAAACAGTCCCGAACTTTTTGATATCGCTTCGGATATGCTTTTCGTGCCCGACCTCCTCAACTATTTCCTGACAGGCTACAAGCAGACGGAATATACCATCGCTTCCACCAGTCAGCTTTTGGATGCCAAGAAACGCGATTGGTCCGAAGAATTGATCAAAAAATTCAATCTTCCCGAAAAGCTGTTCAGCAAAATCGTACCCCCCGGCACGGTTTGCGGTAATTTCCTCCCCTCTTTGTCTGAGGAATTTGGCGGAATCAATCCTAAAGTTATTTCCGTTGCTGCTCACGATACGGGAAGTGCTGTTCTTGCCGTTCCTGCAAAGGATGAAAAATTCATCTGGATTTCTTCCGGTACATGGTCTATCATGGGTACGGAAACCAAGAATCCTGTTATCAGTGAAAAATCCAAGGAATATAACTTTACCAATGAAGGCGGTTACGGCGATACCATTCGTTTTTCCAAAAACATCACAGGTCTTTGGGTGGAACAGGAATCCAAACGCCAATGGGAAAGAGAAGGCGAAAAGATATCTTTCGCAGAGCTTGCTACCATGGCTGCGGAAGCAGAACCGCTTCGTTGCTTCATCGATCCCGATGATCCCAGATTTGCAACACCCGGCAATATTCCCAGAAGAATTGCGGATTACTGCCGTGAAACAGGTCAATTTGTTCCCCAGACCAAGGGAGAGATCGTTCGTTGCATCCTCGAAAGCTTGGCTATGCGTTATCGTTATACCGTTGAATGCATTGATGAAATGTGTGGCGAAAGAATTCCTGCGATCAATATCGTAGGCGGCGGTACAAAGGAAGAACAGCTTTCTCAGTTTGCGGCAACTGCTTGCGGAAGACCTGTTTACGCAGGACCTGTGGAAGCAACCGCAATCGGTAACATTGCGGCACAGGCAATCGCACTTGGCGCAATCAAGGATATGTGGGAAGCAAGAGAAATCATTGCAAATTCCT
Organism: Clostridia bacterium; assembly: GCA_017399025.1. Taxonomy (GTDB): domain Bacteria; phylum Bacillota; class Clostridia; order Oscillospirales; family CAG-272; genus QALR01. The sequence goes on along the minus strand of JAFQEK010000045.1, from coordinate 22,179 downwards.
TTGAAATCAAGGAATATCAGCCCGAAACGGACAAGATGGCTGCATGGGACGAAGCTTACGGCAGATTCCTGAAGCTGATCGGCAAATAATAAAACCGTAAATTAAAAATATAAAAATAAAAACAGGAGAGGATCTACTATGTCTACAAAAGCATTTGAACTTGCAAAAGAAAGTTTTGCGGCTTTCGGCGTTGATGTTGAAGCTGCAATCGAAAAACTGAGCAACATTCCCGTATCTCTTCATTGCTGGCAGGGTGATGACGTTGGCGGTTTCGACAACGACGGCGCACTTACCGGCGGTATTCAGACAACGGGTAACTATCCCGGCAAAGCAACCACTCCCGAACAGCTTATGGCAGATATGGACAAAGTGCTTTCCCTTTGCCCCGGCAAGAAAAAACTGAATGTACACGCTTGCTATGCTATTTTTGAAGACGGCTTTGCTGACCGCGACAAGCTTGAACCCAAGCATTTCAAGAAATGGGTTGAATTTGCAAAAGAAAGAGGTATGGGTATCGACTTTAACCCCACATTCTTCTCTCATCCCATGCAGAAGGACGGCTTGACACTCAGCCATCCCGATAAAGAAGTCCGCAATTTCTGGATCGCACACGGCAAAGCTTGTATCCGTATTTCCCAGTACTTCGCAGAAGAAACAGGTATTCCTTGCGTTATGAACATCTGGACCGGCGACGGCTTCAAGGATATTCCTGCAGACCGCATGGGTCCCAGAATGCGTTACAGAGATTCCATTGAACAGATCCTTTCCGAACCTTTCGATTTCAATAAGGTAAAACCCTGTGTGGAATCCAAGGTATTCGGTATCGGTGTGGAAGCATATACCGCAGGTAGCGCAGAATTTGCACTCAGTATTGCAGCTATGAATAAGGACAGATGTCTGCCCCTCATGGATAACGGACATTACCATCCCACGGAAGTTGTTTCCGATAAGATTCCCGCGCTCCTCTGCTTCTTCGATGAGATTGCGCTTCACGTAACCAGACCCATCCGTTGGGACTCTGACCATGTTGTTCTTCTTGACGACGAAACCAAGGAAATCGCAAAAGAAATCGTTCGTTGCGATGCGCTTGACCGCACCTATATTGCTCTTGACTATTTTGATGCAAGCATCAACCGTATTTCCGCTTGGACTGTTGGTTTCAGAAGTTTCCAGAAGGCTTTGCTGATGGCACTCTGCACACCGAACGCACTCCTGGCAAAATTGCAGGATGAAAGCAATTTCACGGAATTGATGGTTATGCAGGAAGAAGTGAAGATGCTTCCTTACGGCGCTGTTTGGGCAGAATACTGCGCTCGCGCAGGCGTTGCTGCTGATGCAAGCTGGTTTGATGAAGTAAAGGCATACGAAAGAGACGTTCTTTCCAAGAGATAAACATTTTCTCTAAAATACGGTACCCTCGGGCAAAAACGGAGATTTTCGTTTTTGCCCGGAAATTGGGACTGATTTGAAAAGACAAGAATTTCTGGAAACATTTTCGTTTTTTTGATTTTCAAACGAGTCCCAATGCTTTCGGAAGTTGACAGATTTCCGCTTTTGATTTTGGATGTAAGGAGATGGCTATGATGTTTGAAATGCTTCACCCTGCGGATCAGATTGTTACTCTGATGAACCGTATTTATGATCATAATATGACGACGGCTTTGGGTGTCAATCTTTCCGTGCGCGATGCGCAGGGCACGGTTTGGATCAGTCCGGGCGGTGTGGATAAGGGAAATCTGCGCAGGGAAGATATTATGCAGATCAAGCCTGACGGTACAATTTGCGGCATTTACAGACCGTCTGCGGAATATCCTTTTCATCTGGCGATTTATAAGAAGCGTCCCGATATCAAAGCGGTTTTGCATGCACACCCCCCGACTGCCATTGCATGCACGCTTTTGCAAAAAATTCCGGATACCTCTTTGTTTATTGATACAAAAAAATCTGTTCCGCGCGTTTCTTCCGTTTCGTATGAAATTCCGGGAAGCTCCGCGCTCGGGGACAAGCTTTCCCGTGAATTTTCCAAGGGAACCAATGCCGTTTTGTTGGAACGTCACGGAGTTGTTATCGGAGATGTTACGCTGTACAATGCGTTTAGGGCATTTGAGAATCTGGTTCTTTGTACCAATGTGCAACGCAATGCAAAAGTGATCGGCGGTGAGCTTCATGGTCTCTCGCAAGAAACCGTGTGTGATTTTGATCAAAAAAAGGCGACGGAAATGGAAGAATTTTCCCCGTCCGAGCGTCTTGGCGAAGAGTTGTTGGCACGCAGAGAGTTGTGTTCCTTTATCCGACGCGCATATGAAAAGCAGTTTATCACGAGCGAAGGCGGTATTTTTTCACAAAAGCTTTCCGATGGTTCTTTCTTGATCACTCCTGACTCTAAGGATCGATGTGATATCCGTCCCGAAGAACTCGTTTGGATTAAAGACGGAAAAAGAGAGAGCGGAAAGATTCCTTCTGCAACGGTGGCTTTCCATGAAGCTGTTTATGCAAATGATTCTTCTGTCAGAAGCATCATTGAAGCACGTCCTGCTTCCGTTATGGCATACGCCGTTACGGAAAAGGAGTTGGATGTACGATTGCTTCCCGAAATTTATATTTCTTTGCGGAATATCAAAAAATATCCGTTTGGAACTCCTTTTATGAATGCTGAAATGCTTGCCGATGCCATTACGGGGAAAAATCCCACGGCAATCATTGAAAATGATTGTGTGATTGCAACAGGCATTTCTCTGCTCAAAGCGTTCGATAAATTGGAGATGCTGGAATACAGCGCAAAGGCTTTGATTGAAGCTTCCGCTTTCGGTGAAGAACCGGAAAGCATTGATCCCGAAGCATTTAAGGAGCTTGAACGGGCATTTAACATTTAAGATCAATATTATTTATTGTTTTTCATTTACAATCCATAAAATTCAGATAAAACTCGACCTGCACAAGGAGGACTAAAAAATGGATCAGAAATATTTTGGCGAACTCAGTATCATCGGTATGAAGGGCTGTGACGATTTTCTTTCAAAGGTTGACGGTTATTTGCATGACTCACGTAACGAAGCAGACCGTTCCACTTATCTTGTCAATGCGGAATGTCCCCGTTTCGGTTCCGGTGAAGGCAAGGCGATCATTCACGAAACTTTGAGAGGGCACGACGTTTATATTTATGCAGATGTATTCAATTACGGCGTAACTTATAAAATGTACGGTATGAATGTTCCCATGAGTCCCGACGATCATTTCCAGGATATTAAACGTATGCTTTGCGCAATCGGCGGTAAAGCGCGCCGTGTATCTCTTATTATGCCTATGCTTTATGAAGGAAGACAGCACCGCAGAACAGCCAGAGAATCTTTGGACTGTGCAATGGCGCTGCAGGATCTCTCCTCGATGGGTGTTTCCAATATCGTTACTTTTGATGCGCATGACCCCAATGTACAGCAGGCAATTCCTTACGGCGGTTTTGATAACGTACGTCCCGCATATCAGATGCTGAAGGCACTTGTTACGGAATATCCCGATATTACCTTTGATCCTGAAACCACAATGATTATTGCTCCAGATGAAGGCGCAATGTCCCGTTCCATGTATTATTCCTCCATTCTCGGCGTTGATCTCGGCATGTTCTATAAACGCCGCAATTATAAGATTGTAATTGATGGCAGAAATCCCATCGAAGCGCATGAATTTCTTGGTAAATCCGTAAAAGGCAAAGATCTGATCGTTGTTGACGATATGATTGCAAGCGGTGAATCCGTGCTTGACCTTGCGGAACAGCTCAAGGAAAAAGGCGCGCGCCGCGTATTCGTTTTCGCTACTTTTGGTTTGTTTACATCCGGTCCCGAAAAATTCGATAAAGCTTATGAGGAAGGAAAGATTGACAGAATCTTTACAACTAACCTCAATTACCGTGCGCCTGCCATTATCGAACGTCCTTGGTACACTGAGGTCGATATGAGTAAGTTTGTTGCGTATATTATCGAAAATATGAACCAGGATGCTTCCATCAGCACACTTCTGAATCCCGTTGACCGCATTCATGCTTTGGTAGACGAAGTTCGTAAAAATAAAAAATAAAAATTCCAAAGAAAAACCCGTGTATTTATTTGGATACCCGGGTTTTTTTGGATAACAGAGACAATAATCTTTTCTATCTTTTTGTGTGTGCTTTTTACAGGAATTTTCTGCTCCCGAAATTATATGGAAATGGTTACCGTGCTCTGACGAGTAGTCAGCATATCGGAGTGAGTGCTGAGAGGTATGTGATTTCCAAGAGTATAGGATGGGAGTATGATATTCCCGCAACCAAGGTTGTTTGCTCTGACGGAGAGGTCAAAATTTGATTGAAACAAAATGGATTGCTCTCAGAAAAAATAAATTCAATGGGATACAATGAAGATTATGAAAAAGCGTTCGTGAAAAAACGGACGCTTTTTCATTCCGCAGAAATTGGAAATTGCTCAAAATAAACCTCGCCGTTTACATTGTTTGAATGAGAACAATACGCGGGTAATCGGCAGAGGTAATTACATCTTTTGAATTTTCCGGAGTTTGAGAAATGTATACGAAAATACCTTTTGAAACGGTTTAGGTTTTTGTCATAAAAGTCGGAAAAAACAGTTGAAACCTGTTTCATTTTATGTTATGATAGTTGCATAAGAAAAATCTGTTTGGAAATGCTTGGGAAACCGATTTTGAATCCCGGGCGCGTATTCCGGACAGAATGTGAAAAATGAGGTAACGGTATGTTAAAAGAAATGCATTTTGACGATACGGATACCCGTGTCAAAAAATATTTGGTTCCGAAAAGAATTCTTCTGACCAGGGGCTTCTGGAAGGGTGAAGAGCGGCTTTTGCGTTATAAAAACCGTCAGATCAGTACACATGAACCCGAAGTTACAACAATGATTTCCACAGAGGAAGAAAAAGCGGGAATTTTATTGGATTTCGGTACAGAGCTTCACGGCGGTGTTTCTATTTCTTTGTTCCGTATCCGTACGGGAGAAGAAGAAGTGAAATTCCGTATTTGTTTCGGAGAATCTGCGGGAGAAGCACTTTCACACATTGGAGAAAAAAATGCAACCAATGACCACAGCATGCGTGATTTTGAAATTATCACGAAAAGCTGGACTGTCAGTGAATATGGCGCGACAGGGTTCCGGTTCATCTATCTGGAGCTTTTGACTCCTGCCAAGGTTCAGCTCAAAACCGTCCAGGCGATGTTTCTCTATCAGCCGTATGAATATATCGGAAGCTTTGAATCCGACGATGAAACGCTGAACCGCATTTATGATACGGCAGCGTACACTTGCCATTTGTGCTTGCAGAATGAAATCTGGGACGGCATCAAGCGAGACCGATTGGTTTGGATCGGAGACCTTTCTCCCGAATTGAAAACAGTCAAATATGTATGGGGAGATGTTCCGCAGATTTATAATGGACTTGCGCTTTCTGCACATAATACGGTCCTGCCGACGTGGATCAATGGCATTGCTACGTATTCGCTCTGGTGGCTGATCAATCTGGAAGAATGGGTTTTTTATACGGGAAAAAGGGAATATTTGTTTGAGCAAAGAGAGTATACCGTAAAACTGATCCGCCAGATTTTGGACAATGTGGATGAATGCGGTAATTTCACCGCGGGTGATTTTATCGATTGGCCGTCCAAAGGATTTCCTGCGGCAAAAGCGGGAGCATCGGCGCTTTTGATTCTGTGTATGCGCGCTTGTGAAAAGATTCTTTCTGTTCTTGGGGAAGAGGAGTTGAAAACCGAATGCGCTTCCGTACGTTTGATTGCCGAAAGTAAAAAAGAATCCTGCGGAGATCTGAAACAAATTGCTTCTTTGCTTCTCCTTGCTGATATTGCGGATGAAGATTGCGCAAGATGTCTGCAAAACGGCGGCGCGGAAGGTTTTTCCACCTTCATGAGTTATTATATTTTAAGCGGCATGGCAAAATGCTGTACGGAAGAGAACATTCTGGAAACGCTGAAAACCTATTACGGTGCTATGCTTGATTTCGGTGCGACGACGTTCTGGGAGGATTTTGATATCAAATGGGCAGAGAACGCTTGCCGATTGGATGAAATTTGCGGCGAAAATCAGCTTGATATCCACGGAGATCACGGTAAATACTGTTATAAGGGATTCCGCCACAGCCTTTGCCATGGTTGGTCCTCCGGTCCCGTTGCTTTTTTGACGGAATACGTGCTTGGTATCCGTATTGTTGGAGAGGGTTGCTCCGAAATTGAGATCAAACCCCATCTCGGTTCGCTGAAACACGTTCGGGGCAGCATTGCAACTCCATTCGGAAAATTGGCTGTGGAGCATATAAAAAATACGGACGGAGATATAACGACAAAAATCGATGCACCGGACGGAATCAAAATTTTTCAGTAAGCAAGTAACAACAGAAAAAGCGTTGAAACGGAAAATCGTTTCAACGCTTTTTAGGCATTTATGAGGATTTTAATTCAGAAGTTCGTCAACGAAATATGCGTTTGTATCGGCAGGACGTCCTTTTTCGTCTACAACCGTGATACGGACATAACCATCCTGCGGTTGAATTTTGAATGCGGCTTCCGTTACAGGCGCGCCGAGCTCATCTTGCAGAACGATTTCTGCGCGTCTTTGACCGCAGGTAAGCATAACACGGTCTGCAGGAGAACAGGTAATGTGAATCATATCGTCCTCTACCCAAAGCGAATGGATTTCAGGACCTTGCGAAGCGTAAAAATGACCATCCAGAAGGGCTTTTGTAATCGTTTCATATTCCAGTTTTTCCGCTTTGATTACCGTAAAGCCGCCAAAGGAGCCTGTTCTGGGGTGATCAGCAGGGAAGCGGTTATGATTGTCATCGGTGGCAATGCAATAAATTCGCTTGCCATGCGCCAGCATATCGTCATAAACCTGGGGTACATAATCAAGATAACCTGCGATTACGCAACCGAAATTGCAGATTTCCATTGCGTGCATACCTTCATAAGCGTTATAATTTTCACCCGTTTCTCTGGACCATACGGGATGATTATAAGTTACGAAAAAGCCTTTTTCGCGTGCATTCTGCATGGCGCCGTTGATGCATTCGGGTGTATAACGGCGGAACAAGGGTGCTTCATCCTCGTACAATTCTACTTGATCTTGATATTTTTTGGTATTCCCATACAAATAGCGCTCATGCCAATTGGGTTGCTTACGTTGTTCAGGAGAAAGCGCAATAAAACAAACGTGGCAGGTTTTCGGCATGGTTCCGTCTTTGTAAAGATTGAAATCCATTTCAAAGCCGGTCAGCGCAAGAAAATTATCATCGGTCAGATCGTGATGCGGAACCATGATGTTATGATCGGTGTATGCAATGATCGAATAGCCGCGCTTGGCATATTCTTCTTTGAGTTGCTCAGGGGTCCAACCGCCATCGGAAACGGTGGAGTGGCAATGCAGATTGGATTTGTAGAAATTTCCGTTTTCGGGAAGAAGATACTTTTTCATAAATGAGCTCCTTTGTTGAAATTCATAAATTTTGAAAAATCGTGGGTGGTTTTGCGGAGATTTTAATGAATTTTGATCCAATGTATTTTTTCTTTGATTTTTTCGGGCATTGCTTCAAATAATGTCTGCAATCCGTCAGATAAAGCTTGCGCGTAAAAATCCGAAACAAAAATAGAATAGGATTTATTTTTATAAGCAGAAACCGCAATGGTATGCTGTATAAAAGGGAATACTTTTTTCAGCCTTGAAGAAATTTCCGATGTCATCTCCGAAATTTCTTCAGTTTGATCGGTATCCATAATAGCAAGATAGGAATCCATTTTACTTGAAAACCATCTCCAAAAGGCTTTGATGTCGGAGTTTTCCACAGGAATTGTGGAAAACTGTTCGTGTGTACCCAAACGAATGGTATCAATCTGCTGTCGTATGTCGGGATCATTCTGCGCTCCTGTTTGTTGCAGAAATATATTCAAGGAAGATTCTGCTTTTTCATATTCTCCTTGTACGGCATAAAGCAGGGCTCTTACTTTTTGTGTTTCCGATATTTTGTTTTCTGCGTTTTCGGAATATGAAAGTGCTTCTTCGGCAGCTTGATATTCGTGCATCATTGTAAGACAGGAGGCAAGAGAAACATACAGTTCGGTGAGCGTTCTCCGAGAAGCGGTATTTTCCGTATTTTCTTGATTGTAAAGACGAATTGCCTCTCTGTAATTGCATTCGGCAAAACCGAAAAGCTTTTCCCGATAGGAGCAGTCTGCCAATTTATGATAGATCACGGGACTTTCCGTTTCATATTCCGATGCGGCGGTGAAATAGAGGAACGCTTTTGCATATTGTTCCATGGATTCGTATGCGATGCCCATGAAAAAAAGCCAAGCAGTTTTTTCTTCTGCGGTTTTACAAAGCGGTTTTAATTCGGAGTCCAAAATCTGAACGGCGGCTTTCGGATAATTTTTGTGCAAGGAATCCAATGCGCTGATAAACTGTTCTTTGGCTTTTTTCTGATTTTGAAAAGCGTTTGCCATCCATGCACCATAAGTTTTTGTATAAACCTCCCATGCCGCATCTGTCTTAGAGGCGGATTTTCGGAAGTTGATTTTGAAAAAAGGTTCTTTTGCCATACGGTTGACATTCCTTTCCCGAGATCTTTTGTTTATGAGCAAAAGAATCTCGTTTTTTCAAATTATAGGGAATTGTTAAAATAAAATTCAGCATTTTATATTATGTAAATACATGAAAAAGTCAGACAAGCTGATGAGTGAGGATTGCTTACTTTTTCATTATAACATAAAGCTTTGCTGAAATCAAGCAAAAAATTTATGTACGGATACAGTAAAACAGCCTTTTTCGTGCGAAGAAGACTGTTTTAATAGGATATTTATGAAATTTTGATTTCAATATCTCCCGTATCGCAGATGATTTCACATTTGCCTGCGTTTGAGGATTGAGGAACACGAACATGACCGGTATTGCTTTTTGCATGAAAATCTTTTTCGGAAAGCAAAGTGCCGCTCACATCACCCGTGGAGGTCTTAACGAAAATTTCTCTTGCATCACAGTCGTCAAAGTTTATGTCGCCTGTATTGCGTTCAATGGCAAATTTTTCCTCAGCGCGTACATTTTTCATCAAAATGTCCCCTGTGGAGCCTTTGGAAATCAAATTTTTGCATGAAATATCCGTCAGAGTTATTTTTCCTGTGCTGACACGGGTTTCGATGGTTTCTTGGCAAATCGCGGAAAGAACGTTGATTTTTCCTGTTGAAGCAGAAAGAAAGATTGCTTTGGCAGACATATTTTCAACGCGAATATCTCCCGTACTCGTTTGGATTTTTATGGTTTCCAAAGCGGAAGCATAATTTTTAATATCTCCCGTACTGGTGGAAATATCAATATTTTTGAATTGAAAATCTTTCGGGATTTCGATATCGCCGGTAGATTCCTTAATTGTGAGAGAACCGTATTCATTTTGCGGTAAATAAATAGTGATTTTGAGGCTTTTCTGAAATATGCCGATATAATCATACCAATCTCTTTCATCACTCGACTGAATGACGAGCGTTTCGTTTTGCACGGAAACACTGTGCCATATGTTTTCGGATTCATAGCAAACTGTTTTGCAGACTCCGTCTTCAGATGGCAAAAAGAGAATATCTGCAGTATCCGTTTGTATAGATATATTTCGGAATGTTTCGCTGACTGTATAAGTATTGGTTTCATATTTTTCGGTACTGAGTCTTGAGAAATCCCAATGATGGAACGTCATAACCGATGTAAGCAGAATGATACCGAAAATCATAAGAAATGTTGCTGCAATCAGCCATATTTTCGTATGTTTTTTCATTGCCCTTTCTCCTTTTTAATAAAACAGCTTTTTATACCGAGAGCGATCTTTTTTGTGAGTACAGCTGTACCGTTAGTTGCTGCTTTGCAGCCATAGAACAAGAAAATAGAAAGTCCTGCCAAGATCAAACCTGCACCGAGGAGAAACGCACCTGCTAAACCGTTGCCTATGAAAATAAATCCTGCACCTATACCAATGCCACAGACTGCGCAAGCGATCAGCGAAGCAAAAGCGGCCCAAAGGGAAACGATCACAGACCATATGACTGCATAAATGGAAATTACCATCGCGAAAACGGCAACCAGCAAAGAAATCCATAGAGGAGAACCAATTACCAGAAGTGCGATTTCCCACCCTTGCAGTTTCCGTTTGGGTTTGATTTTATCTTTCACGATATGGAGCAGGGGAATATCCGCAAGAATCTGCGTCGCAATTTCTTCGGTATTACCGATATCGCGGATGGCTTCTTCTTCCGAAAGACCTTCTTCCATTCGGTCTTCAATCATTTCTTCATAGAAGCAAATGGTGTCCCTCAAGATTTTTTCAGGAATGCCGGAAAGCTTTTGTTGCAGATCTGATATAAATTCTTCTTTATTCATTTTGCTCCTCCTCCTTGATTACAAATTGATAGATTGACATGACTTCGCGCCATTCGTTTTTGAAATCTTCGATGCGCTTCAATCCCGCATCTGTAATATGATAATATTTTCGCAGTCTGCCTCCGTGCTCGGAAGTTCTTACTGTCAGCATTTCGGCAAATTCCAAGCGTTTCAGAATGGTGTACAGGGTTGATTCCGACATTTCAATATACGGTTTGATATCTTTGATAATTTTATAACCGTAGGAATCTTCATTTTTGATGGCAGTCAATACGCATACATCCAGAAGTCCTCGTTTCAGTTGAATATCCATAATATACTCCTCCTTACGCAATACATCATATCACGAAGTATTTGTTTTGTCAAGATATTTCTGAAAAAATAAAATCCCGATGGTTGATAGGGTCGTACTCTAAAGGACAGTTTTGAGAATAGATTACCTACCGACAGGAGATAATAGATTTTTCTTTTACTAAAAAGCTTTAAAACACAAAAAACGCAGATTGATTTTCTGCGTTTTTTGTGCTATAATAAGGTGTGGTCTTAGCCTTATGCATGAGCCGAAATTGGAGTGATGAACCCGAATGATAATGAGAGTTTGACGAGGTAATCAAAAATGGAGAAAAACCTGTTCACATATCAACGATGGTTTTTGAGAATTGGATGCGCAGGGCTTGCATTGCCCCTTATCTTAATAGTTCAACTCTTAGTTGCTGAGTCGATGGGAATAGAATACGCAAATTTTTGGTATTTTTTAATTTGTGCTATCATTATGTTTGTTTGGCTGTATGTTTACTACAAATGCACTCAAAATCGCAAGTGGTTTGAAAGAACAGGTGCTTATTGGATTGAAAACGGAATAGTGTACATACAAAAACAAAACAAAATATATGAATTAAAAAAAGTTAATTGGTTAAGAGGAACAACCGTTTCTGTTTACGGTATGGCAAAGGCGGGGATGCTGGTTATACAATCAGAAAAAAAGAAAATTGTTTTAGTGTCCTCACAAACTAAATCCGTTGACTCTTTTGCAGATTCTGAACTATTACGCATATTTGAAAAGATTTTGGAACATAATACTGAATTAAAAAAAGACGATGCTTTGGATTTTTGGTACGAAATAAGAAAATAAGAACAAATTCAATTTGTCAATAACATTGGTTCGCTAATCGGCAAAAAGGGAGCCTTTTTATATTCATCTATGAGTTATCAATTTTCCTGACAAGCACTGCATTTGTGTACACAAACGCAAGATACGGCACACCTCGAAATAGGTGTGCCGTATCTTTATAAAACTGTCCTTTAGAGTACGACCCTATACAATAGGGATTTTTGGAAAAGCGTTCTATTTAGTTATATGTAATGAATCTATTTTATTATTTCACATAAAAGGCTTTGATGTCTTTGATTGCATAATCACCACTGTGGCGGTTGATGACGATTTCATATTTGGAGCAACGCAGAGCACTGAATTTGCAAATGACCTTATGACCGATCGTTTTTCCTTCAAAGAGCAAAATTTTCTTCTTTTTGTAATTAGGCAGATAGCCGTATATAGAGAATGATTCTATTGACGGACCGTTTGTGAGGTCTTCGCTGATCATAATGCAATTGGAAAGACGGGATTCATAGGGTTTGGACCAATCGCGGTTTGCAAGCTCGCTGTGCTCCATTGTATAGATATCACCGTCTTTGACGGGATTTGTGTAAGGTAAGGCATTTTCATAATTCTCGCGAATGCGTTTTCCGAGCGCAAGCAAACGGGAAACATCTTTATCCGGCAGAAGTCCTCGGAAATCGGGACCGATGTTCAAGAGAAAATTGGAACCGTGTCCCACCGACATTTCGTACATACCGAATAATTCATCGGTGCTTTTCAAGGTATCTTCATTGTTGTCATAAAACCAGGTGTTCCGAATTTTTGCATCGCATTCTGCGGGCAGGAAGATGGAAGAAGACAATTTTTGTTCTTCCGTAGCAAGCTCGGAAAAATCAGTAGAAGAAACGATCAGCGGATTGTTCAACGAAGCATAACCGTCTTCATTTCCAATCCAATGAACACCTGCGGTCCATTCGGGATCGCAGAATGTCAGAATATCGGGCTGCATTTTGTCAATTTCGGCTACGATGCGCGCTTTATCATATTCGTGGCCTTCAGAGCCGCATCCATCAAACCAAAGGTAATCGATTTTTCCGTAATTCGTAAGCAATTCACCAATCTGATTGATGAAATAATCATCGTATTCCTTTCCGTTGGAGAATGCAATGGTGTGCTTTCCCCATTGTGCGGGAGAATAATAGAGTCCGACTTTCAGATCATATTTACGGCAGGCATCGACAAATTCGCGTATCACGTCGCCTTTGCCGTCTTTCCAAGGTGTATCGGCAACGCTGTAATTGGAATATTTCGAAGGCCAGAGAGCAAAACCGTCATGATGCTTGGCTGTCAATATCGCATATTTTGCGCCGGCTTGCTTTGCTGTGGAGATCCATTGTTCACAATCGAGCATTTGGGGATTAAAGGCTTCGGGAGGCATATCCTTACCGTCCCAATCGCGGTGTCCGGGATAAAATGAACGGATTCCGAAATGGAAAAATATGCCGAATTCCCAATCAAGAAATTCCAGTTGTTTTTTATAACTGTTCATGGTGTATATCTCCTTTTATGTATTTGTTATCAATTTAACGAGTGTTTCACCTTCAGCAATATATTCCGAAGCGATTTTCCGGATTTTGTCTTGTCCGAAGTTGTGAGAATCATAAATGCCGACGGTAGGCATTCCGATTTTTGCTGCCGTTTCGATGGCAACCAAAGAATCCTCAAAAACCCATGTTTCATCAAGAGGCGAGCCCAGGAATTCTCTTGCTGCCAAAAAAACATCGGGATGCTCTTTTCCTTTGCCGATATCTCCGCAAGAAAAGATTTTTGAGAAATATTTTTCAATGCCGCAGCTTTTCAATGAAACTTGAAGTAAATCGGGTGCTGTTGCGGAAGCAATGCACATTTTTGTTCCGTTTGCGGAGCAGTATTCCAGAAATTCTCGGACTCCTTTTTTAAGTTTTACACGATTGGCATAAAAATCAAGCAGAATACTGTTTGCCAACGCCAACAATTCCTCGCCGCTGTTGCCCAATCCATAATTTTGATGAATTAATTCCATGGCATCTTTTAAAGTCAGCGTACGTACTTTTTTATCATCCTGTATATCCGGCGTAAAATCTCCGCCGTTTCGGTACTGTTTACCAAAGGAATCCCAAATCACTTCCCAAATCATCAGGGAATCTACTAAGGTGCCATCCATATCAAAAATTGCAGATTTTATTTTCATAAAACATCCTCCCTGTGTTCACTGCGGTTTGTTTTTTACCATTGTGAATAAATTAGTTTTGTTGTAAATCGAAAAGCCTGAGGAATCGGTCTGTTTTTCGGAAAACCTTCAAGAGAACTAGTAAAGTATCCGACTTAATTTTATCTGTTTATATCAAGATCTCAAAATTTTCACAATAAAAGGAAAGTGTTCCATCTTCATAATCATTGACAAAGAAGCGATTGTCTTTTTGATAACCGTGGGAAGAGTAATCCAATATTTCAAAGCCGCAAATTTGAAACGGATATGAAATTTCGGACAATTTTAATTTTGAGACATTTTCAAAGATGATAAAATAAGAGTTTTGATTTTCGGTGATACAGGTTATTTTAACAGTCAGGGTTTCTTCTTCGTGCTCAATTAAGAAATCCTGAACCGTAATGGATTTTCCATCAATTTGGGAAAGAAGATTTTTATCCATATATTTAGTTTCCTTGTTAGAATTGAAGTAAATTTTCTTTTACGTATTTTGTTAAATAAGTTTCAAGAATCAAGAATTTTCAAGCAATTCGATCGCTTTTTTATATTTTTCTGCCCGGATCATGTCATAAGGGGTAACAGAATCCAGTCGGGACATATCGCTGTTGTGCCTTAAATCGGCAAGCTTGACGGCTTTTGCAATGCGGTTTGTTTTAAGATTTTCCACATAATCCATATAAGGAACTTCGGGATCATGTGTCATCAAGGTAATTGCTTCAAGAACGTTTTCACCGAATCCCATTTCTCTTAAATCGTCAATCGTTCTGTCTGAATCTTCCACAACGTCATGAAGAAGCGCAACAATGGTGGTTTCTTCATCTGTCATTTGTTCTGCTAAGTGGAACGGATGAAAAACGTAAGGCATACCGCTTTTGTCGAGTTGATCCTTGTGTGTTTCAAAACAGAGCTTTAAAGCAATCTTGGTCATAGTAGTATAAATCATAATATAACACCTTTCTGTGAATTAACCACTCCAAGTGGAAGAAGAATATACAATTCCGTGTTTTTTGCAAAAATCCCAAAAAAGAGGATCATTGAAGTTTTTTTCGAATGCTGCTTCGATCATCTCTTTCAAAGAGCCTTGATATTCTTTTTGCAATGCGTTTACAAATTTTTTTGAGTTTTCTTTATTTAAATAATATGTTTTTTCAAAATCGCCGCCGCCGAATTCGGAGACACCGTAATCTGCATATCCAATACTGATGGCGCCGTCTTGGTTTGTAACCCAAAAGCCGCTTGTTCCTTCTCTCATAAAAACCTCCTGAGATAAATGATTTCTTATTATATCATGTAAATAATGAAAAAACTATGGAAAATGGCGCAAAATCAAAAAGGTTAAACAGCATCGATTTCGTACTGATTTGTATGGTAAGCAAGCAACGGAATCCTGGAAGATTTCAACCAAATGAGATAAAACGCATCTCCGGCATTTGTATATGAAAAAACATCCGCTTTTACCGTAATTGTTCCATTGCGAAAATAAAGAAAGTTTTCGTTTTCCGTACGATGATAATATCGCTGCAATTTCTTCTCTTTTTGAAGACACTTTTCTTTGGTGATATCAAATTTACCGTTTTTGATTTCATACAATTTTATGTAATAATATTGCAAAAGAAATCCTGTCAAAATCAACATGATAAACGGACCGATGATGAGCCTCGCAACAGGAGGCACAAAGGTCAGTTTCCCGGGTGGCAAATCAGTTCCGTTTGCAAAAAGTACGGCAAAAGAAATGTAGCACAGTATAGAAATACACAGAAAAACAGTCAGATAAACGGCAACGACCTTACGTCTATTTAATACGGCAAGCAGGTCGCGTTGTATATCTGATTTTTTCAACGGTTGTCTTTTCACGTTTATACACCTTTCGTTTTGAAATTCCGGTGGAAAATGCCGAAAATCAAATTTTATGATTCAAATAGCTTTTTTTACGCAGAAAAGAGAAATGGCGAACAGAATTCCAAAATAAGTATTCCAAAGTATGATTTCAGTAATAGAAGCCGATGCACCTATGGTAAAAAGTAATGGTATAGCTAAAATTGCCAAAATTAAATATGCGATCGATAATATTCTTTTTTTGTGTGTAATATTGAAAACTGCACCAAAGATATGGAGCAAAATACTTAAAAATGCTACCAAAAAACCGATGATCCAGCAAACGAATGCAAGTCCATATCCTTGGCCTTGATATCCGTACTGAAACAAGGAAAGGATAAGAAGAATATAATATATGGCTTGCGAGATCAATGCAGGCAACAAAGATTTTTTACTGTTCACGATTCCACCTCTCAAAAGTTTTATTCAAAGATGTATTACAAAATTTTTTCTATTGTGTTGATTGTATTTCTTCTTCACATTATATGGCGCTGTTCTGTGTTTATTATATCACATTTTGGACAAGACCGCAATATAAAAAAGCCACCTTTTTGCTTTTACCGATTACTTTTCAAAAATCTGTACACCCATTCAAGAAAGGTGAAAAATCCGCACACTTGTGTATGGATTTTTTAAGCTGAATTCAAAAATCAGCAGGATTTGAAGTATTTGATTTTTCGAAATTCAATGTAATCAATTTTTAGCTTATTACAAAATTCCATGAAATCCTTGGAACAAAAGATCTCTCCATGTCTATCGTACACCTTGAAAATATCGTATTGTTTTGCTTTTCCAAAATATAGGCTGTCTTTTTCTGAATTTGAATTCTGAAGTGGTAAACTAAAATTGGACACAGAGGGGGTAAAAAATGTACACAATTTGATAGAATAGAAGTATAAAGCAAGAAAAAAGTATACATGCAAAAAAACTCATCTGAACAGGAGGTTTACCAATGAAGTACAGCAAGGAAGAACGGCTTGACATCGGTGCAAAAATCTACAACAACGAAATGACAAAATATGAAGCTGTGACAGATACGGTATCAGTGTAGGCAGTGCACGGGAATATATGCGTATGTACAGAGACTCGCATGGTCTCCCACAAAAAGGTCGATCCAAAGAAACTCACCAAGTGAAAATCGTCGAGCAAGCAAAGATTCCTCGATACGAAGAATACGAATCCATGACAAAAGAAGAATTAATCATTGAATGTTAAAACACCTATAGCATTCTGTCTTTTCGGAGCGCTATAGGTGTACTTTCTATTGAGGTCCATTCTCGTGTGTTATTCAGTTCATGCTTCGGTATACAGATTGCGTGCTCGTTCCAACAATCGTCGAATTTTTCAAAGATTTCCTTTTGTTCATCCGACATTGTTTTAAGCAAGCGAGGGTATGAGAAACTTTCTGACATGGTCGTTAGAATCCAATAAAAATTTATCCGTATCAAAACCGATTCAGAATGAAATATTATAACGATGAATGAGAATTATTGTAAATCCCAAGATTTCAAGCCTTTAAGAGCGCAAAATTCATCGAGAGAAATTACTGTTTTATTGTAGCGAGATTCCTCTGCAGCAAAACCGATCATATGATTTTCAACGGAAATGCCGATTTCGGAAGCACCGAATTGAACTTCGTCGCCATTAAGATACTTGTAAAGATCAGCAACAATACCGTGATCGCCGCCGCCATGTCCTCCTGCAATAGATTCTTCCGTTTCCTGTACGGGAATGAAATGCTTTTTTCGCGAAGAAAGCGTACGAACAAAAATTTCTTTATCGGACATAAATGCCCAAAGCTCACCCTTCGTTCCGTAAATACGTGTATATCTGCCGCCTGCATTAAACGCATTTACCGTAAGCGTTGCCGTAGCACCGCCTTCAAATTCCAGATTCACAACCTGATGGTCGAGTACATCGTTATCGCTATGGTAAACGCAAGTACCGAAATTCGTGTTTCTGAGCACTTCACACACTTCCTCGTCGGTGAAATCAGGATGTGTGGCGTACATCACTTTTAATATATCCTTCCAGCCTGACCATACTCTGTTTTCCGGTTTTACGTATACTCTGTAGCAGTTGTAGGGACATTCTTCCTTTGCGGGACAAGTACCGTCTATACATTTTACGGGAGCACCCACGGGTGCATTTTCGGCTTTAAAATGCTTCAGACTGCCGAAAGAGGAAACCGCTTTGCAGGGCTTGCCCACAAGCCATTGAATGATATCAAGGTCGTGACAGGACTTTGCAAGTATCATCGGCGCTGCTGTTTTCGTGCTGTGCCAGTTTCCGCGAACGTAGCTGTGGGAAAAGTGGATGTCGCCTATCGCTTCTACCTGGTCTATGGAAACGACCTCACCTATCATGCCGCTTTCTATAATGGATTTCACTTTTCTATAAAATGGCGTATAGCGAAGCACATGGCAAACGAGCACGCGCACGCCCTTGGCTTTTGCCGCGTTTGCAATATCTATACATTCTTTTTCGGTATTGGCAACGGGTTTTTCAAGAAGCAAGTCATAACCAAGATCAATTGCCTTCATCGCGGGTTCGTAGTGCATGTCGTCCATCGTAGCAATGATTGCAATATCAGCCATTTTCGGTTTTGATAGGATATCTCGCCAATCGTTGTAGCACTGTTCTGCCGTAAGTCCAAATTCCATTTGGCATCTTTCGCGCTTGTAGCCAAGCGGGTCCGCCATAGCCACAAGCTTGTACTTTTCGGGCATTTTCAGCATTTCACGGGTATATGTCATACCCCTGTTGCCTGCACCGATCAAAATAACAGAATACTGTTTCATAATCTTCTCCATTCTGCCGTATTTGTGACGGCACAAATAAAATTTTGAATCCTATCTCTCACAAAAACACTAACATACAAGGTATGTTGGTATTATACTATATGTGGATTAAAAGATCAAGCATTTTCTGCGAATTTTGACTCATTTCAATGCTTTTTTCTGGTTTTTGAGCGTGTTGTTAGTATTTTTGCGGGAGATAGGATACACGCTTGCGCGTGATGCCATACGCGACTCCGTCGCAATTACATACAATGCGCAAGCGCATTGATTACATACCAAGCCTCCTTCATCGGCTTGGATAAAAAAATCCGAAAGCTAAGGGCTGGTTCTCATAAGGATGTTTACAAAATTGTAGGGACCGGCGTCCCCGACGGTCCAAGACATATTTTGCTACGCAGTAAACAAATATTTAACCCCGACAAATTTGCAACAAAATCTGTCGGGGTTCACTATTAGTTAGATTGGAATTGTTGTGAAATAGACTCATCTTTTCTTAAAAAACAAGGTGAATTGGATGATCGCATTTACTGCGCAAAGCCCAAGGCAAGCGCAAGAAATTCCCAGTTGAAGATAATTTTGATATGTCGCTATACTGATAAGCCAGCAGAGCCAAGCTACCGTGAAACAAATTGCAGCAATCAAATGCTGTCGTTTCTTTTTCAAAAATAACTCCTCGTTTTCCTTTGTCGCGGTCTGTACGGCAGGAATATCTCTGTCACTTTCATAATCGTCATTGAGCAGATAATCCGTTGTAACACCAAACAACTTACTGATTTGCAATACGTTTTGTGCGTCGGGAAGTGCTGTTCCATTTTCCCAACGGCTGATTGCCTGTCGAGATACATTCAATTTTTCTGCCAAATCTTCTTGTGACCAACCATGTGCTTTTCTTAGCTTAATTATTTTATCCGGTAATTTCATGATGACACCTTCCTTTAATTATGGTGTTTCAATTGTAGCATATAATACTTACAAACACCACCGCATCAACTTTACATTTCCGCAACATGAGTTTACAATTCGTCAAATTATTATTTATCCTTCTGTTTATCGCCAGTTTCGCATTTGTTTTACAAATGCATCGGGCAAAGCCCATCCCCCTATGGTTGCGCGCATACTGAGGCTCCTCCGGGAGGGAGGCTTCTCGTTAGTTTTATTATAACATAAATCGGCAGAGAAAACAAGTTCTCTGCCGAAAATTATGTATCGCGGACCGTCGAGGACGCCGGTCCCTACAAATTGTAATCTTCCTTATGAGAACACTCGTAATGCTTTCGGATTTTTTTGAGGTGCGTTGACAAAAAAGATGCCTACAATATAGTGTTGAAAAAAATCATTTGATTTCTCGAAATTCAATATAATCGATATTGAACTTATTACAAAATTTCATAAAATCCTTGGAACAAAAGACTTCTCCATGTCTGTCGTACACATTGAAAATGTCATATTCTTTGGATTCTCCAAAATATAGAATATCCTTTTCTGAATTCGGCTTCATACACAAAGAACACCTTGGTAAAAGCTTATTTGATTTTCGTTGTTCATTTTTTCAACTGCATATTCAATAGCTTTCAAAGAATATTCAAAAATAGGAATATAGTATGTTTGATCGATTTTTTCGCCTTTATAAAATATTTCACATTCTTTTAGGGCTTTTATTCCAGTCAGCCCTTCTTGAGCAAAAGAATCGACCAATCGTTTACTGAATAACATATAAACCGGAGCAAGTGGAAACAGTATGTCAGTAAGTTTAGAAGAGCGAACATAAAACTGATACGGACCCTCCCAAACAGAACCTTCCACTGCACGATTGCATAACGGACAATACGCGTCTTTTTGCTGATGATTAAAGTTCAGACATTTTTCGTAAGTGTCGATTGATATCTGCGTCCGATTAAGATTATTTTTTACAGCAAAATATTCACTCATCTTTCCACCGCCTTTCTGGTTTTATTATAGCACACTTTGGAGTGCTTTTCAATATAAAAATGCTTTTCGCCTCAGCGCCTAAATTCCCGCAAAATTAGGCTATACAAGAAATATCAAGTAAATTGAATATTTCCCGTTGAGTTTTTGAAAGAGGTTGGCGGAGCGAATTTTTTTGAGACGGAATATCAAGACAAGTAATCTTGTCTAATTCGAGCAAAATTTTTTTAAAGGTATACTTGTTAGCGTGCATATAGTCTGATAGACAATTCATCATATAAGAACGAACGATCAGAGAAATAAATGCTACGAAAACTTTTCCGCACAATGCATCGGAGCCGTGCAGATACAAGCGTTTCATATCAAGTTCATTTTTTAACTGATCGAAACTTTTTTCGATGGTATCGCGCTGTCTGTAAATTTGTAGAATTTCCGCCGTTGTTTTTTCAAAATCCGTTTCGGCAATCAAGAAAAAGCCACATTTTCTTAATTTTTCATCAATTGCGCTATGATTTCGCACAAAACCCAAGCCGCCGTCTTTAGAGCGATTGATATAAAAATATTTGTTGTATCCCAATTTTTTATCGGGAGGCTCATGCATATTTCTCAAATCATTCTCTTGCGCCTCTAAATGTTGATAAAAAGCTTCGCTTTCTTGTACCGCTTTGTGAGGATCGTAATAAATATGCACCTTCATTCGAAAACCCAATTCATTGATTTCTGTTGCTAAACCGTACGGCAGATCCTTTCCCAAAAGAAATTCCGAATGATTCACAATCTTTTCCCGATGCTGCTCAATCAGGGTAGAACAATATTTTAAGCTTCCCGGCAATGCAATGATAAAACGATAACCGTTTTCCGTCAAATATTTCATATTATCCGCACTGTAAAAACCTCTGTCCATTACGAATCTTGTTTTTCTTGCATTGATAAATTCATTGTCAGCAACCATATACTTCAAATGAGACTTGTCGGAAATGCTCCCGGGATATATTCGATAATACAGCGGCAATCGGCTTTCTTCGCCGTAGTACATTCCGATATTGATCTGAGGCAATTGCTCTTTATCCCGATTGTAACCCCATTCCAATTCTTTCATGTTATGGCTGTAAGAGGATATGCTTGTTACGTCATAAGCAATATACTCTTTTGATTTTTTATGCTTCATCCATTCTCGGAAAAACAAGAGAATTTCTTCTTCCCGTATCGAAGAAAACAATCTGCTACTTTGTGCACTATTTATGTTGCCGTCACTGAAAATTTTGTGTGTATCTGCATAATCCTCAAGATAATACATTACGTTTCCTTCGCTCAGCATATATTGCGCCACCGTTTCTATTGCAGAAGTGCTCTCCGGAAAATATTTTTTCAAAATACTATGTATTCCAAGCTTTTTGAAGATTTCATTGCATATGTGATAAATACCGCAACTTCGGATGCCGCCGGTTTGAGGGCAACATTTTTGCATATAGATTTCGTAGTAATTTCGGTTCGGAATTAAGAGATTACTTACTTCATCCAATTTTCCAATTGATACACGCTTACAAGTTGGTTTTCCTTGTTCATTCCGATAAGTTTCTGTCACGTAATATACATATGTTTTTCCGGATACTTTCTTATAGGTAATACCTCTTTCGGGTAATGAAACTTTTATTTCTTCGTTCAACATTTCCTTTACTCCTTTTAATTGTATAGCCTAATTATACCATTCGTTTTAATAAAAGTAAAGGGATTCCTCTATTTTTCTTCTCTTTTCTCTTGTTTTCTTCGTTTTTCTGGATGTATAGCCTAATTTTGCGGGAATTTAGG